>JBGUWZ010000001.1:0-110452 GCA_045221675.1 Lachnospiraceae bacterium
TCGAATTAACTCTTGTTTCTATAGGCCACAATCTCTATAAATACTACAACAAACAGATGAGACTTCCCAGGACGGCGTGACCGATATCATTGCGCTTTCAATGGGGAAAGGGGTATTGCGCCCTTTTTTAGAATTATTTGAAGAAGTGTCCAGAAAAAACAAGGGAGGCTGTGAAGCCTGAGGTTTTCAACCTCATTTTTTCACAGCCCCATGTGTTTCATTTGAGACGTTAGACAGAAAAAGTTCTTCACAGATTCCATTGCGGAAGTTCCACCCGCGGGTAACGGGCTTCCACTACATTAAGCACATCATAGTCAATATCATTTTGACGGAGCTGATCCAGGAAAGCAGATGCCCCGATGACTGCTCACCGCCCAGGCTAATCCTCTTTTTCGTATGTATGACAGGAACTTCTGCCGGGTTTTCTTCAAAGCCTATGGCATCCCTCTTTATATACAGGCATACTCGAAAATAGGGATACCGCTCCATTGTCATGTCGACAGCCTCCCGCAGCAGCTTACCGTCAATAATGTCTTTCATCTTTATTGTGATACGGTATGTATGCGGATCCAATAAAGTGGTTTCGTAAATCGTTCTTAATTCAGAAAATAAATCCATATTTATCATTTGCATCCTTTATTTCTCTTTGTACTGAGATGAATGAAACTCCGGAAATATGTTCCGACTTAAAATGATGTCCGGCAAATCCGCCATAGCAATTCACCGCTTATTGACGCTATAAGTAAACACCTCCGAAATCTCACGATCATACCCATCGTAAAACCCTTTTGGCATACCAAGGACGATGCGGGCACCCCTGTTATAGAGAATCAGCAGACTGCCATTTTCCTCATCAAACGTCAAGCCTTCAATCTCCCCCTGCCTTGTCACATCATCAAATGTTCGTTCCAGCGTCACTGTGCAGTTCGTGTCCCCATCGATTATCTTCGTTCTGTATAAATGATCCGGCTCATTGTCATCTGCCGTCCCATCGTCCGCTGTCAGATAAAGTGAGCCGTCGTGATAAGCGACACCCTGTATCCACTGTGGGGGCATCTGCATGTGGACCTTACCGAGATACGCACCCGTATCAAGGTCATATCTGTAAAGATATCGTCCGCTTTCTTCCCCGACCCAAGAGCACATCCACACAGTTCCGGAATCCGGATCCACGGCGATGCCGGAGCACTCCAACTGGCCGCTTTCCGGTTCGAACGGGAACGTCCGCTTTAGCTCCAGTGTGTCGCCGTCATAGACAGCGATCTGGATATTTTTCCCAACGCCATCCACGAAATATTCCGCGCCTATAAAGAGCTCATTATCATGGACATCAATATCACCGATGTGGTTGACCTCGATTTCATATCCCTCGAAAGGCTTGTCGTTCGTCATAATGAGGTTCCAGTTCTTGTCGTATTTTGACAGAGAAGTTGATCCGCTGACCCAGTAAAAATCGCCCTCAGCACATACGCCCTGCCTGCCGCTTACTTCCGTAGATTCTGTGAGTTCGTAGCTGCCTTCCGGGAGCATGACAGTAGTATTGTCTTCCGGTCTTGTGCCACCACTTGGGTCGGCATCCGCTTTATTTGACTGACATGCTGCAAATGCAATAGTCACAAGAAGCACTAATGAAAAAAGCCTCAGTTTCATCATTCAGAGAGTACCTTTCTTCCATGTTTATTATTAGTATATAAGCAAAGAGGTCACCACACAAGGTTATATGGGGGATGGCGGCCGGGATACTGGTTCTCCGGGTCTTATGATGTGCTGCCGCAACGAGAAAATGTTAAAATGTCTTTACATTTGTAGGCTTTCGGTGTATCATGAAAATGTAAAAAGGTTTTTACATTGTGGAGGTGGGCTTATGAAAAAGATTTTTACAAAAGCCGATGAGATGGAATTGGCAATTAACTATAAAGCTGCCCGAAACGCCTTTGTTTTTTTGGAATTTGCACTTGCCATATACTGCCTGGTATGTGTTTTGAAAACGGGGGAATTGCCCTGGGCATGGCTGATCTTTATTGTTTCAGGTGTGGTATTCTGGGGGACGAAACTGATAGAAACAAAACGACTTACCGATCCGGGGGATTCCGATGAAGAATAATATCAAGGAGCTCCGAAAGAGTAGAAAACTGAGACAGGAAGATTTGGCGGAGATCCTCGGCGTCACCAGACAGACTATTATCGCGATAGAAAACAACAAGTACGATCCAACTTTGGAATTAGCCATGAAGATCTCTGAATTTTTCGAGGTAACTGTAAATGAGATTTTCAAATTAAAATGAAAATCTCCTGTGACAAAAGTGCGACCCCGGGAAGGGATTATAATATGAGTTCAGGATTTGTAAAAATAGACCTTCATGGCCTGCGTCAGGAGGAGGCCATGAAGGTCATAGATAAGGCAATTGCATCCGCGGGACCGGCGACCTATCAGCTGCAGCTGATTCACGGATACAACCGCGGCACCGGTCTCCGGTCGATGATATATGACTGGTATAAGTATGAGCCTAAAGTAAAGCGGATCATGCCGGGCGATAATCCCGGAATCACCGTGCTGGTACTAAAGGAGCTTTATTGACGATTGGTTATCTTTATTATCGGACAAATAAAGAAAGCATCGCATCATTTCTTGACGTGAAATGCGCTCATTCCCGGATATACAGTGGAGTCTCCAAGCTTTTCCTCAATGCGGAGCAGCTGATTGTATTTTGCAACGCGTTCGGAACGGCTTGGCGCACCGGTCTTGATCTGGCAGGTATTAAGTGCGACAGCAAGATCCGCGATCGTCGTATCGGCCGTCTCGCCGGAACGATGTGAAGTAACTGCGGTGTAGCCCGCATTCTGTGCCATCTTAATTGCTTCCAGTGTTTCCGAAACGGAGCCTATCTGATTCAGCTTGATCAGAATCGAATTCGCCGCGCCGAGAGCAATTCCCTTGCTGAGGCGCTCTGTATTGGTAACAAATAAATCATCGCCGACGAGCTGTACCTTGCCGCCGATTTTTTCCGTCATCCGTTGCCAGCCTTCCCAGTCCTCTTCGTCAAGGCCGTCCTCGATGGAAATAATCGGATACTTGTCGACCAGATTTTCCCAGTGGGCAATCAGTTCATCGGATGTGAACTCTTTGCCGGACTTAGGCTGCTTGTAGAATCCTTTTCCTTTCTCGCTCTTCCACTCGGAAGCTGCCGCGTCCATCGCGATCATGAAATCCTTGCCCGGCTCAAAGCCTGCCGCTTTGATGGCCTCCAGAATCTTTTCAATGGCTTCTTCGTCGCTCATCAGCTGATTCGGTGCAAATCCGCCTTCATCACCTACTGCCGTCACATCTCCCATATCCTTGATCAGTTTCTTTAATGTATGGAAAACTTCCGCGCACCAGCGCAAAGCTTCTTTGAAGGATGGTGCGCCAACGGGCATGATCATAAATTCCTGTGTGTCAACAGCGCTGTCTGCATGCGCGCCGCCGTTTAAGATATTCATCATGGGAACAGGGAGACGATTTCCGGATACACCGCCGAGGAATCTGTAAAGCGGAATGCCCAGAGATTTTGCTGCTGCCCTTGCGGCAGCGATGGAAACGGCGAGAATTGCATTTGCACCAAGATTTGACTTATCTTTCGTTCCGTCGGCTTTGATCATGGCGGCATCAACAGCATACGTGTCAGATGCATCGAGTCCGCAGACCGCGTCGTTTATAGCTGTGTTTATATTATTTACTGCCTTCGTAACACCCTTGCCTAAATATCTTGATTTATCACCATCGCGAAGTTCCAAAGCCTCGAATTCGCCCGTTGAAGCGCCGCTCGGTGCCGTTCCGGTCGCAATAGTTCCGTCAGCGAGCAGAACCTCTGCCTCAACGGTAGGATTTCCTCTTGAATCTAGTATTTCTCTTCCGATTACTTTCTGAATTGACAGGTTGCTCATTATGCATCTCCTTTCTTTTTACATGTGGAAGTCCTCTTTTCAGACAGGAGGGCCAATCAGAAAAGAGGAGATCACATGATTTGCCTGATAGTTAGAATATGCTAACCTAGTAGCATAATAAAACATTGCCGAATAGATGTCAATATCCCATTTAGGACAATAAGCGTGAATCCTTTGTCATTTAATTGCCGGGCATGTCACTTTATCTGTATATGTTCAGCCTTGACAAAACGGCTCTTGGTTAGTATATACTATCTAAAAGGCATATCAGTAAATGAAGAATAGGAGGCAATCATTTATGGATTTAAAATTTGGTGATATCCAGGAGACCGCTCTTATTACACTGGCGATTCGCGCCAGTGAAACAGCGCGTCCCAATGCAAGGATCCGGATCCGAAGGCAAAGGAGATCATAGATGCCCTCGGTGTGGATGTGAGCAAATTTGACCCGTTCCTGTCCCATGAAGGTGTCGTGGCAAGGACGATTATGTTCCGCAATGAACTGAAGCGGCTTTTGAGGAAGTATCCTGAAGCGGTCTGCATCAACCTCGGATGCGGGTTCGATGACAAGTTCTCCCAGGTGGATAACGGAAAACTCACCTGGTTTGACGTAGATCTGCCGGACCAGATCGCCGTCCGCAGGAAAGTATATGAGGATCGTGAACGCTGCACGATGATGGATGGTGACGCTCTGGACGGGGCGTGGACAAAGAATATTCCAAGGTCAGACATGTACCTGATTGTCATGGAGGGCGTGATGGAATATTTCTCAAAGGAACAGGTGAAGACCTGCCTCAATATGCTTTGCGACAGCTTTCCGCACGGATACCTGCTGGTCGAGCAGCATTCACCGTTCCTTGAGAAGCACGGCTCGCACCATGACGCGGTCAAACACACCAATGCCTCCTTCGGATGGGGAACAAAATCAGGAAGGGAATACCTGGCTCTTGAGCCGAGGCTGAAGTATATTTCCGAAAAAAGCTATAACGAGGAGATGAAAAAATACACAATACGGGGAAAGCTCTTCGCGCTTATAGGCAAAAACATAAATAACCGATTGGCTGTATTCAGATGGTAAATTTATACTGCCGACACGTATTTATAAAGAGAGGGACGGATGATCGCCCCTCTCTATTTATTTAGCGGGTGACAGCAGCGTGAATCTGACAGTATCCGTGTTATAATGCCCTTGGGCTTATATGACCTGAGATAAGCCGTATCAGATTTTTATAGCACGGAGGTTTTCATGAGTATGGGAAAAACGTGGAAATATATAATAAGAAGTCTTAGCATATGGATTCTGCTCGCAGTTCTTTTTGTGAGTGCGGTGTCTGTAGCTGCTTCTGAGACAGAAGATGCGCCATCTGTGAGCGCAGTGCCTGTAGCTGCTTCTGAGACAGATGATACTTCGTCTGTCAATGCCGGAACGGTTGCAGCCGCAGCTCTGGATATTGTTGCAGCGTATACGGAGATCAATGCGGAGGACATCTCATCGCTGGAGAAATTGCAGAGCGATATCCTGGATTGGATGGAGAGCTATGAATCGCTATCTCAGGAAGATCAGGCGATGCTGTCCGAGAGCGTGAATTATATGCAGGCCATAGCTGCCGAAATAGAAGATTTGCAAGGTGCTGCAAATGCAGCAGGCAGGGGCGAAAGCATCGATCTGGGAGAAGATGGGGTCGAGAACAGCTGGAGATATCTGAATGGTGAACTGATTACTGATGTGCTTGAGGTAATCTTTAATGAAGCGCAGTCAGTGCCCGGTTGGGAGACGGCTGCAGATGCCCCGTACGTCAGCCCGGAAGAGCGTGAGTATCCGGATGACAGCGTAATCCAGGGTATGGATGTTTTTGACGATGACAGTGTAATCCAGGGTATGGATGTTTTTGACGAGCTGGTCGGGAGCGGCGTCACGTATCAGGGAATCGATGTCTCGAAGCATCAGGGATATATCGACTGGCAGCAGGTAAAAAATGCTGGCATTGATTTTGCCATCATCCGGTGCGGATATGGAAGAAATACTGCCAGCCAGGACGATGTGCGCTGGGAGTATAATGCATCAAGCTGTGAGTCTCTGGGAATACCTTACGGAGTATATCTTTATTCGCATGCCGATACTACGTCGGAAATCGATGGAGAAGTGCAGCATGTGCTGAGACTCCTGAAAGGACATAAGCCGACTTTGCCGGTGTATATCGATATTGAGGAAAATAAGCAATTTGCGCTTGGCGGAGCTGTACTCAGCGAATTTGCAAAGAGATTTTGCAGCCAGATAAAAAGTGCCGGATATAAGAGCGGACTGTACACAAGTACATCTCACTGGAATGCGTATTTCGGAACATTTGCAGCGCTGCCGTCATACTATCACTGGGTCGCGCAATACAATACCAGCTGCACTTATACCGGGCGGTACGAGACCTGGCAGTATTCCAATACGGGAAGAGTGAGCGGAATCTCCGGCAATGTTGATCGCGATATCTGGTATGGGAGGCTTGATGGATCGGCTCCGGGAGCAACAAGTTTCTCGGACGTTCGGGATCCGAAGCACCCCTATTATAAGGCAATTTACTGGGCGGCTGATGCAGGTATCACGAAAGGATACAGCGACGGCACGTTCGGAATCGATAAGGCCTGCACCCGCAGCGAGGCAGTTATGTTCCTGTGGCGGCTGGCAGGGAAACCGGCGCCTTCGGACGCGGGTTCCGGCCCGTTCAAAGATGTGCCGAAGAGCCACGCTCATTATAAGGCAATCCTCTGGGCATCCCAGAAGGGCATCACAAAGGGGTATGGCGATGGAACTTTCGGAATTAACAAGACCTGTACGCGCGGCCAGATCATGACTTTCATATGGCGTTTCAAGGGCGAGCCAGCCCCAAAGGCGGCAGCGAAATCTCCGTTCAGCGATGTGCCGAAGAACCACGCCTACTACAAGGCGATTCTGTGGGGTTCACAGAATAAGGTCACGAACGGGTTCGGTGACGGTACATTCGGCATCAACAAGAGCTGTACGCGCGGCCAGATCGTGACATTCCTATACAGAATCAGATAGATTAGAAATTGCTATGTACAGACATAGCTATTTAGAGCAGTCATGCAGGGAGTTGTTCTCCGACATGGCTGCTCTTTTACATTGGATGAGGATACAATCAGACCTGTTCCTACGGGGAATCCTTGTTTCCCAGTCGATAGCCCTGCGGGGTATACCCTGTGATTTCCTTGAACACACGGCCGAAATAACTGACACTGTTAAAACCGCAGGAGACGGAGACATCTTTGATGCCCGCATCCGGCGCTTCCATCAGAAGGACTTTGGCGTGATGGATGCGGATACGGCGCAGGTAATGCATGATTGTCTCTCCGGTGACGCTCTTGAAGGAGGAGCAGAGATATTCCGGTGTCTTATGAAAATGTGCGGACAGATCATCCAGAGAAAGGTCCTCAGCGTAATGGTCTTCCAGATAGAGAACGATTTCCTTGATGAGCCCGGAACCTTCCATGGCCGGACTCATCGGGAGACGATGGACGTTACCGGACAGATCGAGGAGCAGGCTGTAGAGTTCCTTGGAACAAAAATCGAGCTGCGGCTTTGCGGCAGAGGCCAATTGCGCCAGCATCAGGAGGTGGGACCGGAAAAGGCCGGGATTGGAGAGAGAGTAAATTCCCTGCCGGTTCAGCCTGAGACAGTTCAGGATCCTGACACAGGCATCACCGCTGAATCCGAGAGAGTGGATGACCCAGTCTCCGCCCAGACTCTGGTATCCATGCGGAATGTTAGGTTCCAGAATGGCAATCTGCCCCGGATGTAAAACTGCACGCTCGCCGTCGATCCAGGAAATCAGCCGCACGAAAACAGACAGGGCATGGAACGCGGTCTGGCTTGAGAATCAGTACCTCAGGGTCATGATTCTTCCGGAACTGGGAGGCAGGATCCAGAGAGCTTACGACAAGACGAACGACTATGATTTTGTTTATTACAATCATGTGATCAAGCCGGCACTGGTCGGTCTGACAGGCCCATGGATCTCCGGCGGTATCGAGTTCAACTGGCCGCAGCATCACAGGCCGACAACGTACTCCCCCGTTGATCATGAAATCAGAGAAAACGCCGATGGCAGCGAGAGTGTCCTCATTAATGATGTCGATCAGATGTACGGCACAAAGGAAATCACGACGTTCACTCTGTATCCGGACAGGGCTTACATCGAGATCCGCGGTCAGCTCTACAACCGTACGCCTCTGCCGCAGACCTTCCTGTGGTGGGCCAATCCGGCTGTTCCGGTCAACGACTATACGCAGTCCATCTTCCCGCCGGATGTCCACAGTGTCTACGATCACGGCAAACGAGCTGTTTCCAGATTCCCGATCGCAACGGGCGAGTATTACAAACATGACTACAGCGAGGGCGTGGATATCTCCCGATATAAGAATATCCCTGTCCCGACCTCCTATATGGCGGAGAGATCCGACTACAATTTCGTCGGCGGTTACGATTACCGGAAGGGAGCTGGTCTCCTGCATGTGGCGGACCATTTACAAGTTTGTTAGGCAGGGCTTTGAATGCGATGCAACAGAGATGCTCTTTTTGTTGCGGGTTGCGCTCAAAGATCCATTCGAAGTGCCCTTTGTTTTCGGCTGCGAAACAAAAAACCCTCGCCTGTTGCAATTATTTATAATGGATAGCAGATGTACAGGCAGTTTGGTAAGATAAGTACATCTATTGGATTTGTCTCACGGGCGGGACATGAATACACGCGGAATGCGATGCAGCATCGAAAGCGAGGAAAACCTGTGAAGTATAGCCTGATGTCACTGATGGTGGATTCCGAATTAAGACATGAAAAGGTGGGTTTTATTCTGGAAGCCATATTGCGCGGTGTGGGTGTGGATAACATCCCTAAATATGCCGACGACGCTTATGCGATTTTAAATGCGCGGGGAATCCCTATGAAAAACGGGACCGCCTCTTTTGAAGATATGGTCCGCTTCGCCAAAGAAAATGGCTTTGACGGCCTGAATTTGATGTATTTTCAGATGGAACTTCCGCCGGAGAAAGTGAAGTCCATTATGGATAAGTATGATCTGCCGCTTTCTTCTGTGAATATCATCATGCCCTTCTCCGAGGTGAAAAACGAGGAAATGTATCAGGGTATGCTGCATGCTGCCTGCCATGCCATTGACGATTCCATCGCAGCCGGAGCGAAGGAAATCCTTCTGGTACCCGGCGGGTATGTTCTCGGCCAGGGGGTCACCAGGGAGATGGCCTTCCGGAACATGACGCGCGGAGCTTCGGAGTGTATCGCCTATGCGAACGGAAGGATTGGAATCAGCACTGAGACGCTTGAATCCATTTCCGTGCCGTGGAGCAGCCTGGGAGATATGATGCGTGTATTTGCCACCGTGCCGGAGCTGGGCTATACCCATGACGCAGGCAATCCGATGGTAGCGAACGAGGATCCCATGGTTCTCTTTCATGCCTTTAGAGACAGGATCCGCAGCGTCCACTTCAAGGATCTCGGATACGCGAACGACTCTGATGGGGCATACCGCTGCATGGACGGACGCAGCATGAATCTTGTCCCTTCGGGAACCGGCGAGGTGGATTTTAAAGCCCTTATAAAAGGATTGCTGGATATGGATTATGATGGTTTCATCACGCTGGAGGGCGGCCGGCCTGCTGCTGACAAGTGGCAGGAGGCAATCGAAGCGATGCGCTTCTTCCGTGAGATGGAAGCCGGGATCAGGGCACAGGGCAGCTGATCCGGGAGCGATTGTCGATACATTTAAGTCTCGCGAGCGAGACTTGAAACAATTCATCGCCGACGCACAGTTTAGCAATTATCTACCGTCTATGGCAAACGAGAGGAATTTATTTATGAAAGAGATCAGAATCGCAATCATAGGAACCGGTGTTATCTCCCATCGCCACATGAAGGTCTGGGCCCATATTCCGCAGGTGCGTATTGTGGCAGCGGCGGAAGCAGATCCCAAGGTGCTGAAGCTTTGGGGAGAGAGATATGGTTTTGCCGAGAAAGACTTGTATACGGATTTCAGAGACATGCTGAAGCGCGACGACATTGATGCGGTGGATGTCTGTGCTCACAATAATCTCCATGCGCCGATAGCAATCGCTGTAATGAAGGCGGGCTTTGACTGCTATCTGGAAAAACCAATGAGCGCGAGCTATTATGACAGTAAACTGATTTTCGACTGTGCGAAAGCCACCGGACGGAAGCTTGCGGTACAGCTTAGTTCTCTGTTCTCAGCCCAGACGCTCATCGCCAAAAAGCTCATCGAGGCCGGCAAGCTTGGCGAGGTCTATCACGCCCGAGTTTCCGAAGCGGCCTGGCGCCGTCGTCCCCATGTAGACAGGCTGGCAGCCTTCGGCTCTCCCGCATTTCAGGATCCGGCCATGGCGGGACACGGAGCCCTTATTGACACCGGTGTATACCACATTGGTCAGATGCTTTATCTGCTGGGACTGCCGGAACTGGATACCGTCTTTGGGAGAATCTGCCAGAAGATTCCGATTGGAAATCCCGCCTGGGCGGACAGCACCAATTACGCTGAGAGCCACCCGATGGGTGTCGACGAGATGGGACTGGGTTTTGCCACCTTCCATGGAGGTCTGAGTCTGGAAATCTGTACGGCCAACGCTTCCAACGTGGAAGAAATGGGGCAGAACTATATCACCGGTACGCAGGGTGCCCTGCAGTACACGATGCCCGATGCCTTCGGCGGAGACTGGTCCATGGGTATCCCGCCGTTCGGACTGCTCCCCGATGAACTGCAGCCCACGCTTAAGTTCACCGGCATTGACGAGTTGGGGTTTAAGGTGACCACCGATTACAAGCCCTATGAGAATCAGCAGGACCTCCGGCACTATGATCCGGAGATGATGCAGTGGTTCGACAATCAGCTTCACTGGTACAACTATCTGGTCGGCAAGCTGACGGATGAGACCCGGTACAACACACCGCAGATCGCGCTTAACACTTCGCTGCTTGCAGAGGGAATCGTACTGTCTTCGGAGCGTGGATGTGCCGTCACTGCGGATGAGATTAAACAGCTGAGCAGATCCAACGCCATCTGGCACCAGGAGACTCCGTGGGGCGTCTTTGATTACGACGCCAGCTTTTAATCTCTGACGCGGAATTCTCGTGACGTAAGTCTATGATGAATGCGCAAAAGAAACTTACCTCTGACATGGGATACAAACCCGCGTCAGAGATTAAATGCCTCAGCTGCACAATGCTCCACCGGAGCATTGTTACGCATGCTCAGGCACGGCGGATCGCAGCCGCGCAATGATGAAGGTGCTTCGCACTTTGCGCGGCGCGGCAAGAACGCCTAGGCGTTCTTGATTCTCTGATGCCCGGTCCGCCCACCGGGGAGCAGCAGATGCCATGTAAATAGGGACATCCACTCAGGTTCATCGCGAAAATACAGGGGCTGTCGCATTGGGTGCACTGCTATATAGGACAGACATTTGCAAATAACGTCTGCCAAGTATAGTGATGACGCACCATAATGCGACAGCCCCGATTTTATTGTACATATGGGGTCTGACTTACGGGATCTGATGAACGATATCCATCATCTTCGCACCGTCATCGACCCAGAGCTCCCGAAGCTTCTTATACTCGTCGCCGAGGGAGAAATCACGGACGCCGAGGTCGATGTAGTACTGCAGCTCTTCGGGCTTTAAGACTTCACATCTCGGCCGCACACCATGGCGGAGAGCGGTCTCGATCATTTTTCTCTCTGCCTCTTTCCATTCTTCCACGATATCGATGCTGTTCCTGCCAAGGCTCATGCTGTAGTCGGAGGGACCGAACTGAAGCATGTCGACGCCTTCGATTGAGCAGATTTCCTCCAGCTCATCCATAGAGCTCTTTTTCTCGATCATGAAGGCGAGAACAACATCGTCGAGCCTTTCGGCGTGTTTAAGCTGCGGCAGATAGGTCTGCGTACCGATGAAGCGCCTGCTCGGACAGCCGAAGCGGCCTTCACCCCAGGGAGTATCCGATTTCATGGCTTCAACGGTCTCGCGGACCTCGGCGGCTGTGTGATGGTCGGCAAAAAGGATGGCCTGAAAACCTGCGGCAACGGCCTTCTGGGCAATATACTTTCTTCCCTGAAAATCCACTTTCATCATGCTTCCCATGTTGTGGAGTTCCGCGGCCCTGCATATGTTCTCAAGATCCAGCTGTGTAAAGGGGGCGTATTCTCCGACGAATTCGATGTAAGAGAAGTTTCCGGAGGCGCCGATTGCCTCGGTGTAGAACGGCCAGGTGCTCCACACGCGGGTGGAGGTGGTGCATTCATTGCCGCGGAGCATCTGTCTGATTTTGTTTTCTTTCATGGTACATCTTTCCTTTCTGAGGGATGGGAGATTTCCTCTTTAGTATATACCTGATGAGGTCAGAAGTGACAGTCAAAAACAACGGAAGTTCACAGTTTGTCTGCAGGGCCGCGGGACATAGGGATTCCGCTTTTTACGGCGTCGTGACCGGTGTCGGGGGCTGCGGCGTCCTGTGCGATGTTCTGCGATTTTGCTTTTCTGTCAAGACAGGCAATATATCGATGATAAAACAATACATCTGTTGCATTTTGGTCTGCGGCCGTGTTTTTCTGCAAGAAAAATACAGGAGACGGAAACAGGTGAAAAGATTGTTTTCTGACTGTTGTTTAAAATAATGGAAGATTGTTTTGTTTTTTTGATTTGTTCAGAATTTTGTGGCAAGGAGGGAAAGCTTATGGATGAGAATCACATTTTACCGTTTCTCTGGATGCGCGGTGAGGGGGAAGCCGTTCTGAGGACGGAAATGGAGAAAATTTATAATGCCGGTATCCGGTCGGTATGCCTCGAAGCAAGACCGCACCCGGACTATGCCGGAGAAAAGTGGTGGCATGATGTCGATATTATCATCGACGAAGCCCAGAAACGTGATATGCAGATCTGGATCCTCGATGATGCGCATTTCCCGACCGGCATGGCCAATAACGGGATGGAGAGACATCCGGAACAGGTCAGGCGGTTCCTTTTCAATAATTTTCTGGATGTGACCGGTCCCATGCCGGCGGCTTCGGTGGATGTCGATCTGCTCCTCACGAAGCACTTTACATGGATGGACCTGGGGAAACCGGAAGTAAAACCGCTCTATGACGAAACAAAACTGTTCTCCGTCACAGCCGTGAAAATGCACGGGGATGACGTGACCGAAGGAGAAGCCATCAACGTTACCTCGAAGGTGAAGGACGGATATCTCACGATGGATATTCCGGAGGGTACATGGCGCATTTTCGTGAACTTCATCACGACCGGCATCGGCCCGAAACCGGAATATATTAATTATATTGAGAAGGATTCTGTCCGCGTGCTGATCGACGAGGTCTATGAAAAGCATTTCGAAAGATATGAGAAGCTGTTCGGGACAGTCATTGCCGGATTTTTCTCGGATGAACCGGGCTTCTATAACATCGATTCCTATGGCGCGGACTGTCGTCTTGGCGTTCGGATGACACTGCCGTGGGGCGAGGAACTGTATCAGCTGCTGAAAGAAAAGTATGCCGGTGACCTTGAACGGGATATTGATTACCTCTATGCAGATGATGTCGATGGAAAGCACCGGGCTCTGAGAGTCGCCTACATGGATGCTGTGAGCTATCTTTACGGTAAGAATTTTACAAGTCAGCTGGGCGACTGGTGCAGGGCCCGCAATGTCCGCTACATCGGCCACATCGTTGAGGATAACCTGGGCTATATGCGTCTTGGTGCCGGTATCGGTCATTACTTCCGGGCGATGGAGGGGCAGGATATGGCCGGCATCGACAATATCGGCTACCAGCTGATGCCCGGAAACGCCGTCGCGACGCGGCACACAGGTTTCTCGGATATCGTTCCCGGATTTTATCATTTTGCGCTCGGAAAGCTCGGCGGCTCCGCGGCCGCAATCGATCCGAAAAAGAAAGGCAGGCTGATGTGCGAGAATTTCGGCGCCTACGGCTGGCGCCTGGGTGTCCGGGATATGAAGTGGCTCGTGGATTATCTGGTAGGTCAGGGCGTGAACTATTTCGTTCCGCATGCCTTCTCGATGGCCGAGTATCCGGATCAGGACTGCCCGCCTCACTTCTATGCCAGAGGCAACAATCCACAGTACCCGTATTTCTGTGATCTGATGCGGTATACGGACCGGCTCTGCAATCTTTTCTCCGGGGGAAAGAATGTCGCATCGGCGGCGGTGCTCTTCGAGGCGGAAGCGGACTGGGCCGGAAGTACGATGCAGGGCTCCTTTGTCGGCAAAGCACTTATAGAAAACCAGATCGACTTCATGTTTATTCCGGCAGATGCGTTCGGAGAAAGCATCTATCCCTGCACCGTCGAAGACGGCCGACTGGTCATCAATGAGCGGGAAATGGATGTGCTGATTGTTCCCGAATGCGAGTACATTCCGCTCAGGGCTGCCGGATTCATCATCAATCATCCGGAACTTCCGGTCATCTATATCAATCGATATCCGAGCGGGATCGCGGAGATGCCGGACAATGAAACAGATATTGTGGAAGCGGCTGTAAAGGGGAGAGCGTGTGTCCTTCTTGAGGACCTGCCCGCGTATGTAAGGAAGCAGGGATACACGGATGAACTCAGGGTGGTCTCGCCTTGCGCCGATCTTCGTCAGTATCACTATCAAAAAGACGGAAAGGATTATTATCTTCTGAATAATGCATCCCTCGGCAGGACGGTCGATGTTCTGTTCGATCGGACGTCAGGGAAGGAATATATCTGTTATGACGCCTATGATGAGAAAGCTGTTGACTGCCGGGGAGAGGACGGGAAAGTGCATATCGTGCTGGCCCCGTATCATTCCGTGATCCTGACGAACGCCGGGGAAGCCGGAGAGTGCGCATGCGTATGCGGAGCACCGGCCGCGTCAGCCCTGTTAAAGGATTTCTCTCTGGAGCTACGCCCAATCGGACAGGAAGCACGTACGATTGAGAACTTCAATCTTCAGCCGGTCTCCAATGTCGACAGAGATTTCTCGGGTGAGATGGTCTACCGGACGATATTTGAGGCAGGGACCGGTGTGAAGAAAGCCGTTCTGCGCGCCGAGCATGTCTTCGAATGCATGCAGGTGATCATTAACGGAAAAGAGCTTCCGAAGGTCATTATTCCTCCGTATGCGTCCGATATCACGTGCGCGTTGAAGGAAGGAGTAAACAGCATGGAGATCCATGTGGTATCCACGGCCCTTCGAGATGCCAATACGAAACCCGGTTTCTTTGGCAAGGAAAGGACGATCATAGAGCCGACAGGTATGTTCGGTGAAGTGGCAGTTGATTTTTATAAATAGAGCAGTTGTTTCAAAAATACCCCACTGAAATAAAAATGAAATGCAACAAATAAAGCACATCTGTTGCGCTTTGCTCATTGACTATCTTCGAAAATGCAAATAAAATACAAGAGCCTGCAATAAACGAAAAGAAATAGTTCGAATTGTTGCATAAAATGAAGACAGAAGGACAGGGGGAAGCGGATGACTGTGCAGACTCAATCATAAGGAGAAATGCGGATATGAAAGATATTGGAATTGCGATCATCGGACATGGTTTTATGGGCCATGAGCACGAAAAGATGCTTCTGGATTTTCCGGGAATTAAACTGATTGGATTTTCCGACGTTGATCCCGCGCAGCTTGAGGATGTCAGTGAAGGGCTTAAGAAATATGGGAGCAATGAGGAACTGATGGCGGATCCGGAAGTGGATGTTGTTCTCATTGCGGCAAACAACAGATTTCATCATGACCTTGTCATTCAGGCAGCCAACGCCGGAAAAGATGTTATCTGTGAAAAGCCCATTGCCATGAGTCTGCGGGAACTTGATGAAATGGAAGCGGCCTGCAGGGAAAACGGCGTCAGATTCACTGTTCACCATCAGAGAAGATTCGATCCCGATTTCCGTACGGCGAAAGCGGTCTATGACTCCGGCACTCTGGGAGATATCTACTGTGTTAAGAGCATGCTCTATGGCTTCAACGGAAATATGCACGACTGGCATGTTTACGTAAGCGAGGGCGGCGGCATGCTGTATGACTGGGGCGTTCATCTTCTCGACCAGCTCTGCTGGATGTTCCCGGGGGCTAAACTGAAATCCGTGTTTGCGGATATCCGCAATGTCATTAATAAAGAGGTCGATGATTACTTTCAGATCATGCTTCGGTTCGACAATAACGTGACAGCGACCCTGGAACTGGGTACGTACTTCCTGACGGACAAGATGCACGATAAGTGGTTCGAACGCCACTGGTTCATCGGCGGCAACGAGGGAAGCGCGTATGTTGACGGTTTTGGCCCGGAAGGAAAAATCGTGAGGACAGCCGGCCTTCTGCAGAACGTCGGCGGAAAACGTACAATGACTGCTGCAGGCCCGACCCGTTCTTTCGGACCGCCGCCCGAAGGGAAGATCCTTACGGAAGCGCTTCCGGAGGTCAATACCAACCACAGGAATTATTTTGAAAATTATGTCCGGGCATGGCACGGAGAAGAGGATTTCCTTGTAAAGATCGATGAGACGCGCCGTGTTCTTCGTCTGATGGATGCAGT
The DNA here is from genome assembly GCA_045221675.1 of Lachnospiraceae bacterium. Taxonomy (GTDB): domain Bacteria; phylum Bacillota; class Clostridia; order Lachnospirales; family Lachnospiraceae; genus Chordicoccus. Next base: position 16,527 of record JBGUWZ010000001.1, read on the forward strand.
CCGGGAGTCCGGCAGGACCGGCAGATCGATCGATTTCGAATAAAGTACTGTTCCCTGAGCGGTTATGCGGAAGGGCCAGGCGCAAATTAACGGGAAATAGAATTCAATGCATTTTCATAAAGAGAGCTCCTCGTGTGTGTTCTGCTCCTTGCGCAAACGGCGGGTTCTCTTTTTGTGCGCGAAATACGAAAAGAGAGCGCAGAAAGACATTTGCTGCAACAGAATGAAACTGTTTGTTGCGTTTGAAGGCGCGAAAAAACCAAATTTGCATCGAATGAATTAAAAGCGGGGACATCAGAAAAGAATTATTTGCATAGTGTCAGTAAACTATTGGCTTGGAAACATAGACTGACTTTAGTGCTGAAGAGGCTGTTATGGGATTCAATCATCTGAAATACAAAATAAAGAAGGTAGGCTCAGCCGAGAGCTATATGCAGACTGATCTTGTCGTTCTGTATTTGCTTGAGGGCGAGATGAACATAAGGAGTTATGGCGATAAGATCCGAATGAAGAAGGACGATATTTTCCTGATTAATTCCGGGACCGAGTATGAGATCAGCGGTCTTCAGGATGCAATCTGCGGAATCGCGTCCTATTCCATCGGTATTATTTCTCAGGTCATGGAAAAGAAGAGCCTTACCCTCTATGCGGATTCGGCCAGAGACCTTCGTCACTCATACCGCGATCTTCGGGAGATTCTGCAGGAAATGACGGCCGAGTATATTCTGCACACCCATCAGACCCGGGCGGCGATGGACAGTCTGATGTTCCGGCTCCTTGACTGCCTGATTGAAAATTATCAGCTCGGTCAGGGTCAGATCAAGGCGGATGCCGACGATACGGATGCGCGGATGCGCCAGATGATGCAGCATATTATCAGCCATATACACGATGAGATCAGCCTTTCGGATCTGGCCAATGAGATGTTTGTCTCCACATCCACGCTGTCCAGGATTTTTAAGAAGAACACCGGCATGTATTTTGCGGAATATATCATGCGGCTTCGGGTGCGCACATCCCTCGGACTGCTGCGGAATTCAGATCAGAATCTGACCCAGATCGCCATGAACTGCGGTTTTTCCACTTCCGCCGCTTTTAACCGTTCTTTCAAAAAGGTGACGGGTATGATGCCTTCCGAATATCGGAAAAAATATAAACCGATGAATAAGGCGGAGGACAAAGAGGAGCACAGTGAACAGGAGATTCAGGAGGAGCTTCGAAAAAAAGGCTACCAGTACAGCCGTCAGGAAAAGTGTGAGGAGATTGAACTTTCGATCGGTGATATCTGTCCGACTGCATTCAGACCTGTATGGAGCGAATGCATCAATGTTGGGGCGGTGTATGAGCTGAGCCGGGCCAACACACAGTTCCATGTGCTGCACCTTAAGGAGCATCTGCATTTTAAATATGTAAGAATGTGGAACATCTTTTCCGTGAAAATGATGGTCTCCGACGGCAGGACAAAAGGCCAGTATAATTTCAACCTGATTGACCAGGTGCTCGACTTTATGGTATTACATCATATAAAGCCGTTCATTGATTTCGGGAGGCGGCCGGACACAGCGATCCGTTCCCAGGGAAATGAGATTTATTACAGAGAAGAGTATATTGATTTCGAGTCACGGGAGATATGGGAAGATCTGCTTTGCGCCTTCTTAAAGGAAATTACGGTCCGATACGGGATGGAAGAGGTTTCGACCTGGATCTTCGAACTGACAAAGGATTTCCACGATCTGGGCACTAAGATTTATCGTGATGACAATTACGATTTCTTTGAAGTCTGGAAGTTCGTCCATACGGCAATCCGACAGATGATACCGGGAGCGCTTATCGGAGGAATTTCCTCGGAAATAAGGAAAGACCGTGAATTTACGGAACAGTTTTTCAGGAAATGCGTGAAGCAGCAGTGCAAGCCTGATTTTGTATCCTTCTTCCTCTATCCCTACAAGCTGAATAGGGACCGTGTGGGAGAAGAGCCTCTCAGGACGGCAGCCACCGGCAGTACCTTTGAAGAGAAGATGGTGGCCCAGATGCGGCAGATGATGGAGAACGCAGGACTTGAAGGCTGCAGGCTCTTCCTGAGCGAGTGGAATAATTCTATCGGGAATAGGAATTATCTCAATGACAGCTGTTTCAGGGCCGCATATCTTGTCACAAAGATCGTGGAGCTCTGGGGAAAGGCTGACATGCTGGTAATTATGGCCGGAACGGACTGGGTCAGCATTTATCTTGATACCAATAAAATTCTGAATGGAGGCATCGGTCTTCTGACCAAGGATATGATCAGAAAACCTGCTTTTCATGCGCTGTCCTTCCTCGGACAGATGGGAACGCAGTTCCTTGCGAGGGGGGAACATTACCTTTTGACTCAAAAGGGAAACGGAGACCTGTATCTTCTCTGCTTCAACTTTTCCTGGTTCGCTCAGAGCGATTATATGGGGGATGATGTGGACCTGCTGAAGATCCGGCAGATCCGGTATGAGGATGAGAGGCAGCTGGAAATGAGATTCCTTCTGAGAGGTCTTGTATGTGCAGAGGAATACATGATAAAGAAACGCTTCCTCGGCCGGCAGAGCGGGAGCGTACTGGACGAATGGGAAAAGTTCGATTTTGAGACTCGTCTGAACCGGGAGGATATTAAATATCTGCAGGCAAGCAGTATGCCGAGAATTGAGATGGAGAGGGCCGCGGCGGATGACGCCGGAAGGCTGGAGCTCAAAGTAAGGCTTGAGCCGCAGGAGGTGGAGCTGATCCATATTTACAGAGTCTAAGACAAAATATTTCTTCATAAAGCGGGGTGCAACAATTCTGTTTTGATTGTTGCATCCCGCTGTTCTTGTCTTATATCGGATCCGGAATTTGCAACGTGTGCAGTATACTGCACAACCCCTGAAAAGAAAGAGCATTGTTCATTGCGTATAATATCTGACAGGAAGATGGTGAGGAATGCAATTGTCTAATTAGTTTCTCTCACCTCATACAGTACGTATAGGCGTATTCATAAAATACGCGCTCGCAGGTCGCCGCCGAGCGGCCGGGCGAGAGAGACCCTGAAGGAGGTAAATACGCATGTTATTGACTAAAGAGCAAAAGGCGAAAGTGGAATCCATTCTGTCCCAGATGACGCTGGATGAAAAAATCGGACAGATGAATCAGGAGTCTCCGTCCATTGTCGGAGGCTTTGACGTACCTTTCTCGGAGCTGATTGAAATGCTGACAGACGGGCGGGTATCGCAGGAGGAATTCGAAAGGCTCATGTCGACCGCCAAACAGGATTTCCACGAAGATGAGATCCGGGCGGGGATGGTCGGTTCCGTGATGGGCAATGACCCGCGGAAAGCCAACGAGCTGCAGAAGATTGCCGTGGAAGAGACAAGGCTGGGAATTCCGCTGATCGTCGGCTTTGACGTCATTCACGGTCTCCGCAGCGTATTCCCCATCGCGATCGCCGAAGCGGGATCCTTCGATGAGGAACTCTTTGAGGAGACAGCACATATGGCGGCCCGGGAATCCAGAGCTCACGGCATCAACTGGAATTTCGCCCCGATGATCGATGTAGCCCGCGACTCACGCTGGGGTCGTGTCTCGGAAGGCCCGGGCGAGGATACCTACCTCGGCAGCCGGTTTGCCCGCGCGAAGATCCGGGGTCTGCAGGGGGATACATCTTCTGCGGAGAATTATGTGGCTGCGTGTACTAAGCATTACGTCTGCTACGGAGCCTGCGAGGGCGGCAGGGATTATAATACGACATCCATGGCGATCACCCAGCTCTACAATGTGTATCTGCCGACGTTCCGTGCAGCCATGGAAGAAGGCGCGGCAACGGTCATGGCAGCCTTCAATGATCTGAACGGCATTCCGTGTACGGTGAACAGTTATCTGCTTCGCGATATCTTAAAGGGCGAGTTCGGCCTTAAGGGCTTTGTCGTCAGCGATGCCAATGCGATCAAGGAATGCGTCATCCATGGAATCGCCGCCGATGACGCGGAGGCCGGTGTTAAGGCAGCGATTGCCGGCATGGACATGGACATGGGCACACATATTTACAAGGACCATCTCAAAGCAGCCGTACTGGATGGAAGAGTTCCGATGGAAGTCATTGACGAGGCGGTGCGCAGGATCCTGAGTGTCAAGGTATGGCTGGGGCTCTTTGAGCAGCCCTATGTGCCGGAGGATGTGATCGAAGCGTATGACAGAGGTATTCCTGCCGAACATGCCGCCCTTGCCCTGAAAGCAGCGGAGGAATCAATCGTTCTTCTGAAGAATGAAGGGAATATCCTGCCGCTCGATAAAACGAAGAAGATCAGTCTTGTCGGCAGACTTGCGGACTCGGCGGACGAGGTGACCGGCGCCTGGGCGATGGGCTGGAAGAAAGAGGACTGCGTTTCCATTCTGGACGGCTTCAGGAAGAGCGGTGCAAATATCTCCTATTACCCCTGCGGCGGACCGGAGGGAGACCTCAATGAAGAGGAACTGAAACGCGCCCGGGAAGACGGAGACGTGATTGTAGCCATTGTCGGTGAGACCACTGCCATGTCCGGGGAGGCGTCTTCCAAGGCAGACATAACTCTTCCGGGAAGGCAGAGGGAAATGCTCGAGAAGCTGCTTAAATCAGGCAAACCGGTCGTTACGGTCTTCATGAACGGAAGGCCGCTGGCACTCGGCTGGGAAGCGGAACATCTTCCGGTCATGGTCGAAGCATGGCATCTCGGTATTCAGATGGGTAATGCGGTCGCGAAAGCCGTTTTCGGTGATATTAATCCCTCCGGTAAACTGGCTTCTTCCTTCCCGGCGGTCAATGGCCAGTGCCCGATCTACTATAATCATCCAAGTACAGGACGTCCCGCCGGTAAGAGCAAGTTCACATCCAAGTATCTGGATGCACCGGCAGACGCGCTGTTCCCGTTTGGTTACGGACTCAGTTACACGACCTATGCCTACAGTGATCTCAGCGTGGAGGAGAAGGAAGACGAACTTGCGATTCGTGTTTCGGTCACCAACACGGGAGAGCGGGCCGGTGTTGAAATCGTGCAGCTCTATATTCAGGATGTCGCAGCAAGCCTCGTCCGCCCGGTGAAGGAGCTGAAAGGCTTCCGCAGGATTTCCCTTTCCGCGGGAGAAAAGAAGGTCGTGGATTTCACCCTGAGGAAGCAGGATATGGGCTTCTATGACAATGCCGGTAAGTATGTAACGGAGAGTGGTCTCTTTAGAATCTTCGCCGGAGGCAATTCACGCGACCTGCTGGCAGCGGAGATATGGATAGATTTCTAAGGTTTTCCGTATCATCTTAAGACTGATGTCGCGAGAATTCTGCATCAGGGATTGTATGCAATCTTCAACACAGGATTCTCGTGACGTAAGTTTATGAGGAATATGCAAAACAAACCAGTCTTCAACAGGGGTTTAAAGCCCTGTACTTTGGACCCCGCCACCGGCGGATCGCAGATGCTTTGCGGGAGACGAAGAATCTTTGAGAAGCTATTTGATTTTTAGGAGTATTCAAATGGAAAATAAAATGATTAATCCGATCATTCCGGGATTTTATCCTGATCCTTCCGTCTGCAGAGTCGGAGAAGATTACTATCTGGTCTGTTCAAGTTTTGAATTATGCCCGGGCATTCCGATTTTTCACAGCAGGGATCTGGCGAACTGGGAGCAGATAGGACATGTCCTGACAGCCGACAACGGCTTTTATGTGGAAAAGAACTGCGGCAACGGGGGTGTGATGGCCCCTACGATCCGTTATCACAACGGAACATTTTATGTGATCAACTGCAACTTCAGCGACCGCGGGAATTTTATCGTCACGGCGGAGGATCCGGCGGGACCGTGGACAGCGCCGCACTTCCTGTCAGATGTGCCCGGCATTGACGCCTCCGTCTTTTTCGATACGGACGGTACCGCCTATATCATGGGGACGGCGGATATCTGGCCGGACGGAAAAGGAGGAATGACACAGGGGATCTGGGCTGCCGAATATGACATGGAGAATTTCCGTATGATAGGTGAGCCCAAAGCTCTGTGGGGCGGCGCGATGGCCGGTGCGGCGTCTCCGGAAGCGCCGCATATATATCATATCGGGGAGTGGTACTATCTTCTGATTGCTGAGGGCGGTACGGAACAGTATCATTCAGCGACAATTGCCAGAAGCCGTTCTGTATTCGGCCCTTACGAGGGGAATCCGGCCAATCCGGTCCTGACCGTGAGGCATATGGGGAAAAAGGCCCCGATACAGAATGCCGGACATGCCGATCTCCTGGAGACGGAAGACGGACAGTGGTATGCGGTATTTCTGGCGTCCCGTCTGATCGGCGGCGTCAGTAAGAATCTGGGAAGAGAGACCTTCATTGTACCTGTTCGCTGGGAGGATGACTGGCCGCTCTTTGCGCCGGAGACCGGAAAAGTGGAATGGGAGTATCCGGCTCCGAAGAACGTTTCTTGGGAGTTTTGCTTCGCAAAACCTGTCAGAGATACTTTCCGGACGGAAGAGCTTGCTATGGACTGGTGCTTCTGGGGAAGCCCTGGGAAGAAGTTCTGGAGCAGGACGGAAGACGGAATCGCCCTTTCCTGTCTGGCTGAGAGCCTTACGGATCCGCTTAGACCCATGTCGATGGATGCGGAGCGGCCTAAGGAGAGCAGCGTATCATTCCTGGCCAGGCGCAGACTTGAACCGCACTGCCGCTTTGCCTGCCGGATGTGTTTTGAACCTGAGGAAGAGGAGAGCGCGGGGATCGCTGTTGTTCAGGCGATGAATCATCAGATACATTTTCAGATGACGAGGAGCGGAGGGCAGAATGCTCTTTCGCTGGTGCAGTATACAGCGGACTATGACCTGCAGCCGTATATCCCGGGTTTCACATCAACGACGATCCGGAAGGTCCTCGCTTCCGTGCCGTGGGATGAGAGGACGGTCGTATTGGAGATGGAGCTTGATGAAAATCAATACACCTTCCGGTACGGTATCGACGAAAAGAATCTTTCGGTGCTTGGTGCAGCGGACGGTGCAGCCATCAATCCGGAAAAAGTTGGTTGTATGGTCGGAGAGATGCTGGGGCTTTTCGCCAGCGGGAACGGAAAAAACAGTCAAAATGCCGCTGTATTCTCGTGGGCGGAATATGAGGACCTTATCCCATGCAAAAAATGAATGAAACAACATCTATCTCTTTCGGATTGAATCAAATCTCACTATCTTTTTGCAAGGAACAATAGGAATTGTGGGAATGAAATATATCGAGAAGAGATAAAAAAACAGATAATGGGTACAATGCAGGGTGTTCTGAGTTGTTCCCCAAACAGGGTCTTTGACCCGCTGAGAAATATCCGCATTGCTTTCAGACCAAAAAGAAATTGTCTGAAGGAGTCATCAAAGGAGGGATGATTAATGGAAGAAACGAAAGCTGCTGCAATCCAACATGAAAAAGCACAGCCTAAGCTGCTGGTAGGCTATGGACTCGGTGAAGTCGGCTGCCAGATCAGCTGGTATATGATCAATAACTATCTTAATATTTTCTACACGGACGTTGTCGGTCTGACCGGCGCTGCTATTTCAGCGATTGTTCTGATCGCCCGTGTCTGGGACGCAATCAACGATCCGATGATGGGACAGATCGCCGACCGCACCAATACCAGATGGGGACGATTCCGTCCGTATCTTATGTTTGCTCCGCCGGTCCTGGCCCTGTTCAATATACTGACATTTACCGTATTCCCGGTCCAGGGTCTGACGAAAGTCATCCTCTGCGGTGCTTGCTACATCGGCGCAGGTATGGCTTACACGGCCTGCTCCATCGCATATCAGGCTATGCTGAATGTTATCGCTGTTGATTCCAGAGTCCGTCAGCTTCTCGCGACAGCCCGAAGCACAGGCGCTTCCATCATCGGCATCATTCTGTCCCTGATCGCGATGCCGACGATTCTCCGCTTCAGCTCAGCTGTGAATGAAAGCGGTGAAAAGATGGCAGACGGACACGGCTACTTCGTGGCGACGGTAATTTTCTCCCTGTGCCTCATCCCCATCTTCTGGCTCTGCGCATACATCTGTAAAGAAACTTATACCGATAAGCTTCACAGCACCAGTACTCCGGCAGAGAAGATGACCTTTGCCGACAACATGAAGGGCCTCTTCCAGAATGATCAGCTTCTCATGGTCGTCATCGCTACAGTCCTGGGCACGATCTGCGTTACCGGCAGATACGGAATTCTGGTCTATCATGTAATTTACGTTGTCGGCGGACCGCAGTATATTTCGACAATGTTCACGGCCATGACGGTCGGTCAGCTCGTCGGAACACTGACAGTACCGATGGGAACCAAGATCTTCGGAAAGCGCAATTATATGATCATCATGAATGTGGTCATGGCAGGTGGCTTTGTCGCTCTGTTCCTCAACCCGACCAACAATCCGATCTACCTGATCGGCGCATCCTTCATCGGCTCTCTGGGCTTCGGCGCTCCTGCAATCTGCTACGGTATGGTCGGTGATTCTCTTGAATACGGTGACTGGAAACTTGGCAAGCGCCAGGAAGGTCTTGCGGCGTCCATGCTCAGCTTTGGCGTCAAGCTTGCTACGGCTCTCTGCGCACCGGTCGTCATGCTTCTGGAAGCAGTCGGCTATGTTCCGAATGTGGAACAGACGGCTTCCACGCAGATGGGAATTAACTTCATGGTCAACATGCTGCCCGCAATTCTCGCGATTATCTCTATTCTTCCGCTGCTCTGGTACAAGCTGGACGATAAGCGCGTTTCTGAGATCCGTGCTGATCTTGAAGCCGGCAAGCATGCATGGGATAAATAATCTGCAGATGATTCCTGATTTTCGGGAAAAGATCCGTTAACTGATCAAAACAAATAAGAGCAATATAATAAAAGGCACGTTTTGCAATAGATAGACTCGCTTTCTTGCAGAGCGTGCCTTTTGTGTGTGAATTGTATATGTTTTTTGCAAGAAGTGGAACAACTTTCAAAATCATTGAAAAGAATGTGTATCTTCGCTTGCGTAAAATAGGAATATGGGAACAACTTCAGACACAATGGTCATTCAGATTCGGCTTTCGCTGGAACGTGAAATGCGGCGAAAGAAATAATCGACAATCTGAAAAACAATGAAGCCCGGCGTTTTCCGGGCGTCTATAGAAAGGAGAGATTGCTATGTACAAGTATGATAAGAAAGGACCAAAACGTGGAATCGCTCTGTACAGCTACTCCGCAGAATTCGGTTTTGAGAAGACCCTTGAGGACTGTTTTGAGGAACTCAAGGATATGGATTGCCATGGTATTGAAATTTTGGCAAATACCCATATCGAGAATTATCCTTACCCGACAGACGCGTGGGTAGATCAGTGGTTCGCCCTTTGTGAAAAATACGAGGTGGAGCCGGTAGAGTACGGCCACTGGATCGACTGCCGTGTACTCCAGGATCGGATCCTCAGCACAGAGGAGACAGTTGCGCGTCTTGAGCAGGATCTCAGGCTGGCACATCGCCTCGGTTTTAAGGTTCTTCGTACGAAGATGTCCGTTATTAACGGTGCGCTGGATCCGGTGGAGAATTGGCGTGAAATCATCAAAGGGGCACTGCCACTTGCTGAACGTCTTGGTCTTACCATGTGCCCGGAGATTCATATCCCGACCAGCCTTACAAGCCAGATGATCAAAGACTATGTAGACTTTATTGACGAGACCGGAACGAAGAGCTTTGGACTGAATATCGATTTCTCCGTATTCCGTACAAAATTCAACCCCGGTGAGTGGGTAGATCCCAGCTTTGTTCCGAGCAAGCCTGAAGACATTATCCCGCTTCTCCCCTATATCTACTGCTGCCACGCCAAGTTCTTCGAGGTCAACGATGATTTCGAGGAGACCATGGTTCCATATAAGGAAGTTCTCACGATCCTTAAGGAGCATGAATGGGACGGCTATCTGCTCAGCGAGTATGAAGGCAATAATAAATATGATGCCGGTTATGAAGTCGGACAGACTCTGCGTAAGCACCACATCATGATGAAGAACATTCTGGGTTATTAAGTCCGGGTTATCAAGTCTAGTAGATACGGAGGTAGAATCAATGGAAAAACAAGTTATTCAGTCTGTTGGATTTCGTAACATCAAGGAAAACGGCGAAATTACCGGTTTCCAGCTCAAGATCCGTCTTCCTTATTATCGTGGCGTCTACCTGAGCCAGATCAAACCCGGTCATCTCATTGTAGACGGAGAGACTTTCGGCGAAGATGAAATTATGTGGCGTGTGAATGGCGAGGATTATACCTATGCGGATATGCGTGCAGATATGAACAAATTCTGGCATCCGATGGAGCCGGCTGTCCTGATTGTTAAAAAACCGGGCGGTCTTGCACAGGGATTCCATGATCTGACATACGGATTCTGCTGCACACATTCCTATATGCCGCCCGAAATGGAAGCTTTGGAAGATCCGGATAAGCCGGCTGTTATTTACTTCGTAGAGTTCGGTCAGAACACCAACAGCCGCAGATTACTTATTGTATGATGATTTTTATTTATAAAGGAGGAATGATATGAGCAAAAAACTTCCGGTAGGAATTCAGGTGTACGGACTCAGAGATCTTCTGGAGAATACGCCTGAGAATTTCAAAAATGTTATGCAGAAGGTAAAAGAACTGGGATACGATGGCGTCGAGCTCGCAGGTCTTTACGGACTTGCTCCCGAATATATCAAAGAAGTTCTTGATGAAGTTGGTCTTGTACCGCTTAGCGCCCATGTTGCATTTGCCGAAATGATGGACGACCTTGACACGATTATTGCGGACTACAAGAAGATCGGCGTGCAGTATCTGGTCATGCCGTATATGGCAGAAGAATATCGCCCGGTCAATCCGGAGGGCTTCAAGAAGTTCCTGCCGATGCTGAACGAGGTCGGCAAGAAGATCCACGATGCGGGCATGACTTTCCTGTATCACAATCATGACTTCGAGTTCGTCAAGATGGAAGACGGTCAGTGGGGTTATGACGTCATGTTCGCGGCGATTCCGCATGACAACCTGATGCCTGAGCTGGATACCTGCTGGTGTGATGTCGCGACCGGCGACGCTCCCGGCTTTATCAAGAAGTACACGGATCGTATCCCTGTCATCCATCTGAAGGATTACATCAAGAAGGGTGAAGTCAAGAATATGTATAAGCTGATCGGTATCGATGATGAGGAATCCGAAGGCGATACCGGATATTTCGGCCTTCGCCCGGTCGGCTTCGGTCAGATGATCTGGGAGCCGATCCTGGAAGCAGGTCTCGCTGCCAACGCTAAGTGGGTCGTCGTAGAGCAGGATGAGCACTATGAGGTCGATCCGCTTGAGTGCGCAAGAAGAAGTCGTGAATATCTGAAGATCCTCGGCTGGTAATTAGAAAACCGATAAGATCCTGAAGCCGGACTGGTGCGCCGCGCGGCACTTGCCAGTGAGACCGCGCGGGCGCCAAAGGAAGAGAATATATTTGCATATAACAAAATGAAAGGATATCAGTATGAAAGAACTTAGAATCGCGATCATCGGCTGCGGCATGATCTCCCACAGACACATGACCGTTATCGAGAACCTCAACAAGCGCGGACAGAACCTCAGGGTCGTCGCAGCTGCTGAAATCGACAAAGAGAAGCTCCTTGCATGGGGCAAGCAGTACGGAATCGCAGAAGAGAACCTGTATCAGGATTTCCGTGAAATGCTGAAGCGCGATGACATCGACGAAGTCGAGGTCTGCGTACACAACAACCTTCACACCTCCGTTGCAACTGCAGTTATGGCAGCAGGATTCCCGTGCTACTCCGAGAAGCCGATGGCAGCAAGCTATGCAGATGCCAAGATCCTCTATGACGCACAGAAGAAGTATGGTCAGAAACTGGCAATCCAGATCAGCTCCATCTACAATCCGCAGACACGTATCGCCAAGAAGATGATCGCTGACGGCAAGCTCGGTGAGATTTATCACGTACGCAGTGTTGGCCACAGACGTCAGGGCCGTCCGGGCTATGATATGCCGTTCTTCAGCCGTGATTTCATCGACCCCAATATCGGCGTTCACGGACCGCTGTTCGACCTCGGCATCTATCATCTGGCTCAGATGCTCTATGTCCTCGGCATGCCGGAGCTTGAGAGTGTCTATGGTTTCCAGAGCTCCAGATATTGGACACATCCGGCTATTGATAAGATTACGAACCGCACTGCTCCGGTCGAAGACCTCGGCGTTGGTATGGCCCGCTTCAAGGGCGATATCTGCATGGACATCTATGAGGACTGGGCGATCCATATGGAAGACATCGGATGCAGCTTTATCGCAGGTTCCCTCGGCGGTCTGAAGTTCACAGACGTTGACCAGACCGGCGGCCCGATGGCTGTTCCGGAAGGCGGCCAGATCATGGGCGGCGGCGACGTTCAGAAGCCCAGACTTACATACTATGGTATGAATGAAGACAACCAGCTCTTCACGACACAGCTTGACTGCGCGCTCGTAGACACCTATGGTCTGCAGGAGTCGCTGATCCATCCCGAACTGGATATGTATAACGATAACCAGCTGCAGTGGTACAGCTACCTTCGCGGCATTCTGACCGACGAGACAAGAATCGATTCCCCGTACATCGCTATGCAGACAGCTCTGCTTTCCGAGGGTGTCGTTCTCTCCAACGAGCTCGGCCGCAGCGTGACTGCCAGCGAGATCAAGAAGATGGCTAAGTCTATCGCAATTCGTGATCAGGAGACTCCGTTCGGAACGATCCACTATGATTTCGATGAGTACAAGCCGGAATAAATTTCACGGTACATTAGTAAATGTCCCTTTCACGCAGGCCGGAGTGCATGGCGGTTGACCTGCGCTGCCAACAGAATATCAGCCTGCACATTGCGGCCGGAATTTTCTTCCGGCCGCTTTTGGCGTATACTAACGGCAGATGAGCGAGACCAAAATTCAAGGAGGTTTCATGGAAACAAAACGCAAACTTAAGATCGGTGTAATCGGCTGCGGAGCCATCTCTGTGAGAAGACATCTGCCGGAGTATGCCGAAAATGAAAATGTCGAGATCGTCGCACTCTATAACCGAACAAGAAGCAAGGCAGAAGAAATGCAGAAAAAATATGGCGGCGTCGTCTGCGACAGTGTGGAAGAGTTGGTCAGTATGGATCTGGATGCTGTCAGTGTCTGCACGGCCAACACGATGCATGCGCATGACACGATTCTTGCCCTGCAGGCCGGTAAACATGTGCTCTGTGAAAAGCCCATGGATGTGACGATTGAAAACTGTATCGCGATGGTCGAAGAGGCTCGAAAAGTCGGAAAGCTCCTCATGATTGCTCAGAATCAGCGGTTTTCGGCAGCCCACAAAAAGGCGCATGACCTGATTGCGGAGGGAGCAATCGGAAAAGTGCTGTCCTTTGAGACCAAGTTCGGTCACGCCGGACCGGAGCGCTGGACCGGTACGGAAGATACATGGTTTTTCAGAAAGAACGCAGCCGGCATGGGTGCATTGGCGGATCTGGGTATTCACAAGACGGACCTTGCACACTATCTGATCGGGGAGCCGATCACGCAGGTTTATGCGCATATCGCAACGCTGGATAAGCGTTATCCGGACGGAAATCTGATTGATGTGGAAGACAACGCGTGGTGCGTCTACCGCACAGACAGCGCTATAACCGGCACGATGCACGCCAGCTGGACGGATTATGGGAAGGAGTATAATTCGATTGCAGTGTACGGAACCGAAGGATCGATCCGCTGCTACGATGACCGTGAGTACAGTCTGATACTGGAGACAGATGAAGGCAGACAGAATTTCCTGTCTACGGAACAGATGTTGACGAATACAGATCAGACAATCGGAACCGGCAAGAGTATGAACTCCGGTGTCATCGATGAATTCGTGGAGTGTATTCTGACCGGGAAATTCTGCAGGTGTACCGGAGAAGAGGCACTGAAGTCGATGAGAGTAATCTTTGCGGCGATGGCTTCTTCGCAGATAGGAAGGATGGTCACAGTGCCGGAGAACCGGTGAGGATCACCCGATACCGAACCGCCAGGTACAGACAGAAAACTCCATAGGACATCTCTGCAGATAAGGGCAAACGGCCTATATGATATGAAGTAAAATATCATGTAGGTCTTTTTCTGTATCTGCATAGTCCAAGTTGGCTTCGGTTTGAGTAAGCCCTTCAATCTCTATCGATATACCGAAAATAACCGAAAAGAGATGAGCGATGCGTGGCACCGTTGCCGCGAACAGCCGCGCGCAACGAAGTGTGTATGTTTGTTGCAACTCTGGTATGACCCGCTTATGAGATTGCAACAGACAACATCTTGTATGAAGCAGTTGAGAAGAACAAAAAATAACGGATTGGTAAAATAATACCAGTTCTAAAGAACAGAAATATTTTTCTGAATATGGAGGTAGCTATGAAAAAGAAAATTATGGCAACAGTTCTTGCAGGCATTATGGCACTGAGTCTTGCAGCCTGCGGTGGCGCATCTTCCGGCAGCGCTTCGGCAACTGCTGAGGAGAAAACAGAGTCAGCAGTATCCGCAGACGGCCAGGAAGCTCCGGCAGCATCCGGTGAGCAGACACACATCTATGTGCTGACAGCATCTGAGGATCACGGTTGGACAGGCTCAGTTGCAACATTTGCCAAGGCTAAGGTCGAGGAAGTCAATCAGGAAGGCACCTATTCTGCTGAACTGATCACATCCGCAAGCGCAGCAGAGCAGATTACCACAATCGAGGATATCATTTCCAAGGGCGAAAAGGATATAGCAATCGTCGTACAGCCTCTGGATGACACAGTACAGTCCGCGATTCAGCAGATCGTTGACGCGGGAATCCCGTACGTAGCATTTGACCGTATCATCGCCGGCCTTGAGTCCTCGGCAGTTTCCAACGTAAAGGGCGACAACAGCGGTATCGGCGCGGCAGCGGCAGCATATTTCGTAGACCTTGGCATGAAGCCCGGCGATAAGGTCTATGTCTATGAAGGCGACACTTCTTCCGTTACTTCTCTCAGAGATAAAGGCTTCACAGACTATTTGACCGGTGCCGTAGAGTATGATGGAAAGACTATCGCGGATGATGCTAAGTGGACAGAGGATGACATCAAGGCGATCACCTACTCCGGCGCAATGAACTGGAGCCGCAGTGATACAAAGTCTTCTTTCGAGTCCCTCATGGGCGACAAGTCCAATACGGAAATCAAGTGGTTCTATTCAGAAGATGACGAACTTGGCATGGGTATTCTGGAAGCGCTTGCCGGCGGCGGAATCGACGATGCAACGAAGGAAGCTTTCCTTGCGAATCAGCCTGTTATTACCGGCTGCGGCGGCCTCGGCGAATTCTATGAAGTCCTGAAGGGTAACAGCTATGCGGACATCGCAGGACAGCTCGGCGGCATCATGAGTGTCACATACAGTCCGTCCATGATCAAGACCGCAATTCAGGATATGGAAGACTATCTGTCGGGCAAGACTGTTGAACAGGATCACGTTATTGCCTGTGAGATCGTTACCGGTGAGAATGTTGACAATTACGAGGCTTTTAACTGATTGAGATAAGCTGCGAAGTATAATCAGGGGTCGGCCTGCGGAGGCTTTCATTTTCCGAAGGCCGGCTCCTGTTCTTTTTTAGGTAAAAGCATGAGATTTGATGGATGACATACACTGTACCGGGAACCTACCGCCCGGTATATCTTAAGGAAAGGACATACTTCCGGAATTCTGCCGGGGATGCCAGCGGCGGCACCTGTCCGGAAATATGTCCTTTTATAGGGGAAGGAGAATTGTATGAGTCTTCTGGAAATGAGAGACATACGGAAGTCATTCAGCGGCGTTCCCGTGTTGAAGGGCGTTCAGCTCACGGTGGAGACCGGAGAGGTGCATGCTCTTCTGGGGGAGAACGGAGCCGGGAAATCGACGCTGATGAATATTCTGACCGGCGTTCTGCCGCGCGATGGCGGAACCATTTCGTTCGACGGTCAGACGCTTGAGCATGTGACGATTACCCAGACAGAAAAGATGGGAATCGCGTTCGTCCATCAGGAACTGAACCTGTTCAATGATCTAAAGGTCTTTGAGAACATGTTCCTGAACCGGGAATATACAAATAAATTCGGTAAGCTGGATAAGAAAAGGATGCGGCAGGAGAGCCGGGAGCTTTTTGAGAGACTGGGCGTTGAAATTGATCCCGACGCGACTGTCTCAGAGCTCAAGACCAGTCAGAAACAGCTCCTTGAGATCTGCAAAGCCCTGCATCTGCACGCAAAACTGATTATTCTCGATGAGCCGACGACCTCTCTCAACAACGAAGAAGTGGATCACCTTTTCGGGATCCTCAGAAAGCTGAAGTCGGAGGGGACGTCTTTTATATTCATTTCCCACAAGATGCCGGAGATCTTCGCGCTTTCGGACCGCTATACCGTCTTCAGGAACGGTGAATATATCGGAGAAGGAAAAATAGCAGAGTCGACTCCTGAGAAGGTCACGGTCATGATGGTCGGTGAGTCCTACTCCAATGCGGAGGTCTATGAAAAGAGGCCTCTCGGAGAGGAAGTATTACGACTCGAGAACTTCACAGGAGATGGTTTCCACAGTATTAATCTCTCTGTCAAAAAGGGAGAGATTGTCGGTATGACGGGACTTCAGGGAAGCGGCAGCAGTGAAATGCTTCAGGCCATCTTTGGATCCACAAGGGCAACGGCGGGAACTGTTACGGCTTTCGGAAAGATGGTGCCTCACAACTCCATTCACGGAGCGATGAAGGCGGGTATAGCGATGCTGCCCAACAACCGCAAGGAGAACAGCGTCCTTCCGGATATGTCTCTCATGGAAAATATGGCGATTTCCGAGCAGACGCTGTCGGCAGCGAGACTCCCTGTGGAAGCCAAACGAGACAGGAAGAGATACGATGAGTATAAAGAGATGCTCTCCATCAAAGCCCAGAGCAGCGCGGATCTGATTACCTCCCTTTCAGGTGGAAATCAGCAGAAGATCTTCATTGCCAGATGGCTTAATACGGATGCGGAGATTCTTATTCTTGATAATCCGACACAGGGCATCGATGTCGGTGCGAAAGCAGAAATCTACCGTTTGATCCTGGAATTGGCTCAGGCAGGAAAGACTATCCTCATCAACACATTGGAGATTCCAGAAATCATGAAGGTGGCCGACCGCTGCATCGTATTCTATGATGGCGGAATGATTAAGGAACTGGCTCATGATGAGATCAACGAGCAGGCTGTCATGCTTTACAGCGTCGGTATCACGGATTCCGGTGCCGGGAATCAGACAGAAGAGAAGGAGACGAATACCGGCGATGCCGGAAATACCGCCGGGAAGGAGAACGAATAATTATGAAAAAACTTGGCAAATTATGGTCAGAGTACAGCTTTATCTTTGTTCTTGTCGCAATATTTATTGTCTATGCAGTCACAAGCTCCGGACTGACCTGGAGCGGTATCATGAATATTTTCCGTCACAGTGCCGTCGTCGGAACCGTCGCTCTCGGTATGGGTCTGATCTGCCTGACCGGTGAGATCGACCTGTCGGTGGGATCCAGTCTGGCACTTACGAGCGGATTTTCCGTCATCGTCTTTAATATGACCGGCAGTATATTCCTCACACTTCTCTTCGCGCTGGTCTTCGGCGCGCTCTGCGGACTTGTGAACGGTCTTCTGGTCGGCGGTGTGCAGATGCCTGCATTTATTGTCACACTGGCGACGATGCTGATCTATCGTTCGTTCGCCCAGTATTTCTGCCAGCACGTTGACCGCGCTCTGATCGGCGGGGGCAGCAGTGTGTATAAGATGGACACGGCCAAGGCAGCCTATCAGTCGCTGTTCGGCTTTGGAAATGGTAAGATCGCGACGATCCCCAATGTGGGTATCCTTCTGCTTCTCGTGACAGCGCTTTTCGTCTATCTGTCCGGCTGGACGAAATACGGCAAGAAAATCTATGCCATCGGTTCCAATGACAAGGCGGCCAGAATGAGCGGTATCAATGTCAGCCTGATGAAGATTTCCGCATTTACGATCTGCGGTATTCTGACCGGCCTCGGCGCGTTCCTGTGGATTGCGATGAACGGAAGCGCAGATCCGGCAACGACCGGCAGCAGCTATGAGATGTACGCCATCGCATCGGTCGTTCTCGGCGGTATTGCCATGAGCGGCGGTCGCGGCAAGATGTTGGGCGTTCTCTTCGGCGCAATGTCCTACACGATCGTCGACAAGATCATCGTCGCGCTTAAGATGGACTCTCTGATCAATAACGCAATCAAGGGTATCATCCTGATCCTGGTCATCTTCGTGCAGGTCGCGGGACCGCAGATCAGGGATAAGTTCCGTAAGGCGTCATAAGTTGGTTCGTGTGTGCCTTATATGAATATCATGTTCAATCTTTTTCTTGCGGTCGTACTTTACATCGTCGCCCGGTTCATGAGCCGGGGTGGCATTGTAACAGCTGATGGCGCAAATCCGTTCGCTTGTTTTCCTGCAGTCACTCGATTATACTAAGGAACATATAGCAAATATTTAAAGAAGCGGTGGACTCGAATCCTATGGACTGCGGGTCCGCCGCCAGAGCAAGGATGACAAAGGTATAAGAAAAAAGACATGAATATTATTGATCTGGATGTGCTGGGAAGAGGCATCACCAATGAGGATACGAGAAATATCCTGTTGTATCTTAATCTTGAACACCGTCTTATGATCATGCAGTCCGGCCGCGTTACCGTATTAAAGCCGAATGACATGCTCCTCGTCAATTCCAAGACACCTCACAGGGTGCAATGTTCGGAAGGATTGTATGTCCGCTGCAGTATAAATATTATGAAGATGAAGTCGTTGTTTCCCGGCAAACGGCTTCATTTTCTATGTGACTCGACAATAACGCAGGATGACAATTATGATATCCTTCGTGACTGCATGAAGCGTCTTCTTCGCTGCCGCTATGAACCGAATGAGTTCCGGCAGCTGAAGTATGCACAGGAGAGTTATGGGTTCCTGATTTTCCTCATGTCGAACTTCCGGCTCAGTCAGCTGGATACGAAGGAGGACACAATCGCGGAGAAAATGATCGACTATATTGATCTAAGCTTCCGTGAGGAATTGACTCTGAAACAGATCAGCAGTGATTTTCATATGACTCCGCAGTATTTTTCCAAGTATTTTAAACAGACGGTCGGAGTCAATTACTATAAGTATCTCACGAAGATCCGATTGGAAAATGCCACGGAGATGCTGCTTCGGACGAATGAACAGATCCTTACGATTGCTTTAAGCAGCGGTTTTCCGAATGCGGAAGCATTCAACCGCAATTTCCAGACGGGTTACGGATGCACGCCTCAGGAATATCGGTCAGCCCATCGCAAGACGGATGGAGCGGAAAGTCCGGACGAGGAAAAACACAGAAGGAAATGGGAGAGGGCAATCGCCGCGCTGGGGACGGAGGAGCCTCAAAAAAGCAGCTCCCGGATGACACTGGAGGTAGACCCTGCGAATGCACGGCCGAGTACAGCTGTCTGGGCGAAACTGATTAATCTGAGAGATTTCGCTGTCTTAAGAGATGTGTCCATTCGTGAACAACTGGGTATACTGCAGGAATCCATTCATTATGAATATGCCCGTATTCATATGGACTTTCATATGGATGAGACGTCTGCGGCTTTTTTTGAAGCGGAACAGGCTTTAGATTATCTGAGATCACTGCAGCTCAAATTCTGGCTGGTCATTACGCTTGATAAAGAAACTTCTGCAGATTATGTGGAAGCGCAGCTTCGGGAATTTATTTCCTATATGGGCAACCGTTTCAGTATCAACGGGATGCGTGCCTCGCGCTTTGAGCTGGTCTTTGGTGAAGAATTGAGGAGAGACCCGGCACAGTGCTGGATTTTATATCTGCGCTTTTTCCGACTGCTTGAACATTTCGGCTGCAGTGACCTCGTCGGGTTCAACCTGTCGCTGGGTGATATGGCTCTTATACAGCAGTTTTACCGGACGCGGCCTTCCGGGATCCCGCTTCCTATGCAGACATTTCAGGTAGAGCCCTATCTGAGCCTTGACACGGAGGAAGGAGCCGTTATCTCCCGTACCACGGACAGCAGCTACTTTAAAAACCGAATCATGACGCTTCGTCAGGTAATTCCGGAAATTGCGTCCGGAGAAGTGCCGCTCTATATTACTTCATGGACCAATACCGTTGAGCGCTGTAATATCCTCAACGACTCCTGTTTCAGGGGAGCTGAGATAATAAAGAATGTGATTGATTCTATCGATTATGTGCAGGCTTTTTCCCCGGGGACACCGCTCGATCTGATGGAAACGGATGCGCTGAAGAAAAAACTCCTGTTTGGCAGTGAAGGTCTGATCAATCGCAATGGCATAAATAAGCCTTCTTTTTACAGTTACGCGTTCCTCTCACGGACAGCCCGATATATGGTCACTAAGAATTCCAATATGATCGCATTCTGTAACGAGAACAATCTTCAGATCGTGTGCCATAACTGTAAACGGCTTGGGTATCGGTATTATCTTGAAGAGAAGAATCTTGATCTGGAGAGGATCACGGAGTATTTCGACGATCTGGAACCGCTGCAGATTCGTTTTAAGCTCAGAGGGATACCGGACGGCGACTATATTATCAAGTTCCGTTTGATCAGTCCGGAACACGGAAGCGTTCAGCACATACTGCACGAGACGCTCGAACAGAGTAATATTTATATCCATCCAAATGATATCAAGTATCTGCGTCAGGTCTCTGTACCTAATCTAAAGTTGCAGAAAATGACTGTCCGGGACGGAAAGGCGGAGATTAATATCGAGCTGCCGGGGAATGCATTTGCCCACATTCATGTCATCTACCAATTCTGATACCGGCAGGTTAACTATTCTCTAAAATAATTAATCTATTGCCGGTATCCCGGAGAAATAAATTCGGGACAGGTGAAAAATACGCCGAAATCTGCCAATTATCAGAGTTTTTTTCTCTGCCGTTACTTCTATAATGAGTGCCATGAAAAGCATAAGAACGAGCAGTTCAACGTAGAGAAAGGAGAAAGAGTTATGGACTTTAAAGAATCTGCTGTTCAGATCGTGGAAGCGGTCGGTGGAAAAGAAAACATTAAGAACCTGACGCATTGCGTGACACGGCTCCGTTTTGTCGTCAATGATGAAAGCAAGGTCGACAAGGAAGCCATGGCCAACGTTGAAGGCGTCATGAAGGTCGTGGTCGCCAGTGGCCAGTATCAGGCGGTCATCGGACCGAAGGTCAAGCAGATGTTCGATGCCGTTCAGGCAGAAGTCGGCCCGATTGAAAATGCGGCGGCACCGGCACCGGTGCAGGATCGCACAGTAGGCGGATTCTTCAAAGGTGTTCTGGATACCGTTGTTGCCTGCTTCGTCCCGGCCATTCCCATTATTGCCGGCGCCGGTATGATCAAGGTCCTGGCCGTTCTGCTTGGCTACGCAGGCATTCTGTCGACAGATTCCACGACCTATACACTGCTGAACGGTGTGATCGGTGACTGCGTGTTTTATTTCCTGCCTTTCTTTGTAGCTTATAACGCGGCGAAGAAGATGGAAGTGAATCCGCTGCTGGCCATGGCGCTTGCCGCAATCCTTCTGCATCCGAATTTCCTGGCCCTCGCAGATCTGGAGACGCCGGTGACCTTTATCGGCATTCCGGTCGAGGTCATGGATTACAGTGCACAGGCGATCCCGCTGATTTTAGGCGTGCTGCTCCTCAAATATGTCGATAAATTTGCGGAGAAAGTCAGCCCGGCTGTCGTATCTATCTTCCTCCGCTCCATGATCGATCTTCTGATCGTGGCCCCGATCATGATTCTTGTTCTCGGTCCGGTCTCCATGTTCCTCAGCAATGCGCTGTTTGGTTTCTGCCAGGCGATCCAGGGATGGGGTCCGATCGCGATCGGCATCAATGCTCTGATCTTCCCGCTCATGGTCCTGACAGGAACACACAACGCGACTATCCCGCTGATTGTACAGATGTTCTCGACCCAGGGTTACGATCCGATCTTCCTCGTTTCCGGTCTTGCCGTCAATATTGCCGAGGCTGGTGCTGCGTGCGCTGTTGCCCTTAAGACCAGAAATAAAGAGCTTCGCGCTACCGGACTTTCCGCGACCCTGTCAGCCCTGCTCGGCATTACGGAACCGGCCCTCTACGGTGTGAATCTTCGTATGAAGAAACCCTTCATCGCGATGATGATCGGCGCCTTCATCGGCGGAGTTTACTGCGGATTTGTCCATCTGGTGGCTCCGACATTCGCTACCCCGAGCCTTCTGACATTTGCCATCTTCTGCCCGCAGGGAACCAGCATACTGGTCGGCTTCTCCGCTGTTCTGGTGAGTTTTGTGGCTCCGTTTATCCTGACATGGCTGATTGGATTCGAGGATCTGCCGGATACGATGTCTGAAAAGCAGTAAATCGCAAGGAACGTAAACATGCAGATATTTTCTGGTCCCGGAAGCTTTTCCGGGACCGATTAACAACAGTTCAAGGAGAGAAAAACATGTTTCCTGAAAATTTTCTGTGGGGAGCAGCCACGGCTGCCAATCAGGTCGAAGGCGGTTGGAACGAGGACGGAAAGGGAATGAGCGTCATCGATGTTCAGGCCTGCGGGGAACGCGGCCGTTATGTGACGGACGGAATCCTGCCCGGATGTTATTACAGCTCGCATAAGGCCTCCGATTTCTATCATCACTATCATGAAGATATTCAGCTGTTCGCGAAGATGGGGCTTCGGGCATACCGTATGTCCATCGCATGGACCCGTATTTTCCCGAATGGATATGACGAGGCTCCGAATGAGGCGGGACTTGCCTTTTATGACAGGGTGTTCGACGAACTGCTTGAAAATGACATCGAACCGATCGTGACCATCAGCCACTATGAACCTCCCTATGCGCTGTCGGACAAGGGGTGGACGGACCGCTCCATGATCGACTATTATCTGAAATTCTGTGAGGTCATTTTCCGGCGCTACAAAGGGAAAGTGCGTTACTGGATGACATTTAACGAAATCAACTGCGCACTGGTTCCTTTCGGAATCATGACCGCATGCGGAGTAAAGATGGAATTTTTTGCTCCCGAGAATACGGAGCAGCTTCGCTATCAGGCCCTGCATCATCAGTTCATCGCCTCCGCTCTGGCAGTTCAGATGGCACGAACCATCGATCCGTCTTATCGCGTAGGGTGTATGATCGCCGCGATGGTCAATTACCCGCTGACCTGTGATCCGAAAGACATCCTGCTTGCTCAGAACACGAACCAGGTCAAGAATTATTTCTGCGGTGATGTCATGGTCCGCGGCGCTTATCCGGGCTATATCCGCCGTTACCTGCGGGAAAACAATATCACGATCACGATGAAGCAGGAGGATGAAGAGATCCTCCGGCGAGGGACGGTGGACTTTTACGCGTTCAGCTATTACATGACCAACTGTGTGGGGAATGACCACAGTGCCGAGGCCGTGAGCGGGAACCTGCTCTCCGGACTGAAGAATCCTTACCTCAAAGCCAGTGAATACGGCTGGCAGATCGATCCGGACGGATTCCGTTATATTCTTAATGAACTGAATGACCGCTATCAGATTCCGCTGATGGTCGTCGAGAACGGCCTCGGAGCCAAAGATGTTCTGGAAGATGGTAAGGTCCATGACGATTACCGGATCTCCTATCTGCGCGCCCATGTGGAAGCCATGGAAGAAGCCCTCGGTGACGGGGTGAATCTGATCGGCTACATGCCATGGAGCGCAATCGATCTCATCGCGCTGTCCACAGGCAGCATCGAAAAGCGCTACGGATTTATCTATGTGGATGCGGACAACGAAGGGAACGGGAGCTACCGGCGTATATGCAAGGACAGTTTTGAATGGTATCGCCGGCTGATTGCGTCGAACGGCAAGGAACGTTAACAGTACAAAATCATAAGTAATCGAGAAGAAGAATGTTTCGATGCAGTATATGATCATTCGAACCAATTTGAAAGGAAGGTAATTAAAATGAAGAATAAAAAATTAATTGCATTATTCATGGCATCTGTTATGCTTGCGGGCTGCGGCGGAGCTGCCTCCCAGGCGACGACATCGAATGATACGGCGGAAAGCAAAGTTGAGAGCGTGGTCGAGAGCGCTGCTGAAAGTGTGGAAGATATGTCTGAGAAAGAGAATATCGGTGAGGCAATGAATGCGGAAGCGGAAAACGCGGAGAACGTTGAGGCCGAAGTCGATCCGTATGAAGGTCAGTATACCGTAGAAGAGATGACGATCGATGATGACGGGACGAAGATTTACGGCAGAATGTACCTTCCTCTTGAAGAAAAGGATAAGTACCCGACAGTGATCATGTCTCACGGAATCGGCGGAACCTATACGAACTGTGAGCCTTACGCAAGGAAGATGGCGGCGAACGGCGTGGCTGCATTTGCATTCGACTTCCAGGGCGGCGGTCCGGCTTCCCAGTCCGACGGCAAGATGGTAGATATGTCCACCCTTACCGAGGCCCAGGATCTTGAGGTCGTGACGGATGCCCTGAAAGAAATCGAGTATGTGGACGCGGAGAACCTGTTCCTTTTGGGAGAGTCCCAGGGAGGATTTGTAAGCGCTTACGTCGCGGCTCAGAGGCCGGACGACTATAAGGGCATTGTCCTCTACTATCCGGCCTTCGTCCTGCAGGACGATGCATGGGAGAAATTCCCTGACGGTCCGGAAACCGCTCCGGAACTGGAAGTTATCTATGGCATCGAAGTCGGCAAGAAGAGTTATATCGACAACATGTCCTTCGACATTTATGAAGAGATCGGCAAGTATACGAAGGACGTCCTGATCGTACATGGGGACCAGGACCCGGTCGTTCCGATTTCCTACTCGGAGAGAGCTCTTACGGTCTATGAATCCGCGGAACTGAAAACAATCCCCGGCGCGGAACACGGTTTCAGAGGGGACGATGTTGAGACCGCAGGTCAGTATGCACTTGACTTCGTTAACGAGCATATCGCCTGATGATGTGATTGAAACACAAAACTAAAGGGGCTGCCGCATTAAGACGCGACACCACTATATATGGCAGACGTTATTTGCAAATGCCTGCCATATATAGTGGTGGTACCGTCTATTGCGACAGCCCCTTATTTACATTACCTGGAGAAGGATCTGCAGACCGTAGCATACAAATGAAAGGATGAGGGTCAGCAGGACATAGCGAAGACCCATAACGAACTTGTCACAGCGTATGTGGAGTTTCTCAAGATCCTCATTGACGATATCGCGGTACAGATTAATTAAGCGCCGCTCTGCCTCATGTACGCTGCACTTTTCAAGTTCCGCTCCCGCAATCTTGTCCGGATCCAGCCTGATGATGCCCTCGGGGGCAAGAAGCCGCATGAACCAGATGAGGTTCCAAACGTAGGAGACGGCAACTGCCACGCATACGATAATATACAGAATCATAATAAGGCTGCCGGAGCCACTTTCGGACATTTGAATCTGAGGTATGCTGCCGAACAGGCTGGTGATGAAGACGAACATGAAGCCGCAGAACGTGATAGTAATGTAGGTCTTGTTGTCAAGCTTATTGCTGCGGTCAAAGAGATTCTGGTATTCGATCCGCAGAGATTCAAGTTCCTCGCTTGTGCCGTGGCGCCTTTGGAGGGAGGACCTGTGCTGTTCACTCGGGTTTTTGCTCTGTGTGGTTTTTTCGGTGCTTATAGTGGGCTGTGCTGACATTATATCTTCTCCATTTAAGGCGGATGATCTTGCTATATGTAATAGTATACTTCTTTTTGTCAGAATATCCAATCAAGTAACAAAATCATTGGGGAAACGCTCGATTGCAACAGTTCAGACAGGCTGCACCGTGGCTCCATGAACCGGCACAAACATCATCTTCGTCGAAAAGCGTAAGTCCTTTCCTGCGAGCTAGCAGAATGCTACGCATTCTTCGATCTCTCGGTCGGACTTATAATGCTTTTCTCACGAAGAAGGATGGTTTGCTGCCGGAACAGCGAACTGTGAGATGCGCCTGTCTGAACTGTCACGTTTGACTAAACATTCACTCAAACGTCCGAATTTTCGGGCAGGCATCCTCCGGATCCCAGATCATGACTTTGGTCCGGAACGCAAAGCCCTCATAGTCGAGCTCCTGCACAGTGAACGGGTGCTCTTCAAAGACGATCGCGGACATCCCGCCTTTGGTATAGGCAGGATATTCCCCGGTAAAACCTTCTGCCCGCAGTCCGGCATCTGCCGATTTGCGGGCTTTTTCCATATCAAGTATTGCTTCAGGACTGTATGCTCTTTCCGGATACCGGGAAGAGGCCTCACACACTTTACTGTAGATAAGTTCAAATAAAGGTTTTCGTCGGGGGCGGTTTAATGCATCTGCAAGTTTCTCTATAATAGTCTCGGCGCGGATAAATGGGAGCTTTTTAAGAGCATTTGCACGATCAATCATTTTGACATAGTCCGCGTCACCGGCCTCAAGGGCAAGGTTCCGCATGCAGGTCCAGCCATCCTCGTTTTCCGGGTAGCGGTCGTCCAGCGGCTCATCGATCGGAGAATAGAAGCGGAACGGTCCGAAGTGGACGAGAGGAAGCAGCGCAAACTCTGCATCGTTTACAGAGTCCGGACCGAGAAAGGCGTATTTATCGTGGATCGTGCCGACCATGTAGACGAGCATGCGCCAGTGCTCCTCGCCGCGTCTCCAAATGTGACAGATGCGGTGATATTGATAGAAGCTTTTTTCGAACGCGCAGCTGTCGAACCAGAGGGTCAGCTTATCTCCCGACGGTATCTCGAAGATGAGGCCGGGCCGGTCCGGTGAGTCGATCAGTTTGACCAGCGTGTCACCGTCGAATTCTTCAGGGATCTCTCCCATTACCTGGCAGTTACTGAGAATCAGGTAATACTCGACCGCGTCATTCATCATGTACGGGATGTACATGGTGGCGGGATCGGTGTCTTTCGGGATGAGTTCAAGGACTTCCAGTTCGAGGAGGTCGTCGACGAGGAGGAGCAGATTTTCGTGTGAGAGCAGTTGTGCGGCCATAGATACTTCCTGTTATAATGAGATTGATGTTCCGATGTTTTTGTTCTGTTTATGATGATATAATTATAGTATAAATTAAATGGAGATACAAAGACGTGGCAGAAGTATCAATATGGAATAAGTTGAGTTGATCCGTCCAGAGCCAATTTTATATTATCAGGGCACTAGCCGAAGAGAAAGGGATAATATCAATGACACATGAAGAGCAGCGTGTATGGTTGATAAAAGAACTACAGAAAGAGGATAATCAGTTAAGTAATTATCCTATACCGAGTGACGAACAAGGACAGAAAGACCTGCTTCGGGGACTTATGAATATCTGGATGCCCAAGCCGCTTCACAAAGAGTTTTTGGCAATACAGGATGAGTATCTGACAGAAGAGAGTCGCAGAAAAGGAATCACAGACCTTTCAGACCTGTATCCCCTTGCTATCGATAATAGACTCTACCTTTGGCAGGGTGATATGACGACGCTGAAAGTGGATGGGGTGGTCAATCCAGCCAATTCACAACTTTTAGGCTGTTGGCGAATTTTACATAATTGTCTGGATAATCTTCTTCATTCCGGAGCCGGATTAGCCTTGAGATATCGCTGCTTTGAGATCATGCAGAAACAGGGATATGAAGAACCGACCGGCCGGGCAAAAATTACACCGGGGTATAATCTTCCTGCAAAATACATTCTTCATACTGTAGGTCCCATTGTGCAGGGGCGACTCACGAAAGAGCACGAGCGGCTGCTGGCTTCCTGTTACACCTCCTGCCTTAACCTGGCAGCGGAGAATGATCTTGAGAGTCTGGCATTTTGCTGTATATCTACCGGCGTTTTCATGTTTCCGAATCAGAGGGCAGCTGAGATTGCAGTGGAAACTGTTCGGAACTGGCTGGATGAGACCGGAAGCCGGATGAAAGTGGTTTTCAATGTATATAAGGATCTGGATCTGAAAATATATGAGGAACTGTGCAAATAGTAGAGACGGCTATAATAGCAGGCCCCAAGGTGCCTGTTCATGATGCCGTCATTATACTTTAAGGTTTCGCGAAAAGCATAATTATCTTAAAATAGAAATTAAAGATATGACCAAGAGAGGGAATTTCTTAAAGTTGATTGGTATAGCACCTGTATTTGGTGTTTAAGGAGGAGGATAGGGAATATTATGAGGCAGAACTTCGATGAATTACCGAACGGTTATCTTGAAAGTATAAATAATGGGATAAAAACGGTGCGCACCTTTAAAGGAAATGCGCAGGCCGGTAAGGGCACGAGGGAAGAACAGCTTATAAGGCTGAAGGAAGAAATCCAAACTGCCGATGCCATCGTGATCGGCGGAGGTGCAGGGCTGTCAACATCTGCCGGATTGACATACAGTGGAGAAAGATTTGAAAGATATTTCGGAGATTTCGCCGCAAAGTTTGGCATTAGGGATATGTATTCCGGGGGCTTCTACCCGTTCCCGGATGAGGAGACCCGCTGGGCGTGGTGGTCCAGACACATCTATGTGAACCGCTATGTATATCCTCCAAAGCCTGTTTATCAGACGCTCCTTGATATGGTGAAAGACAGAGATTACTTTGTGATTACTACAAATGTAGACCATCAGTTCCTGAAAGCCGGCTTCGATAAAGAAAGACTGTTCTATACACAGGGAGATTACGGCCTATGGCAGTGCAGTAAGCCCTGCCATAAAAGGACCTATGATAATAAAGGAAAAGTAGTAAAAATGCTCCTCGCCCAGGGGTTTGCAATCGGTGAAAACAGTGAACTGATCGCCCCGGTCCTGGATAACGGTGACACGGATTATTCTATGTTATCTATGAAGATTCCATCGGGGCTCATTCCTTACTGCCCGGTCTGCGGAGAACCGATGAGTATGAATCTGCGCGCGGATAATTCATTTGTAGAAGATGAAGGCTGGTATAAAGCCTCTGCAGCCTATGCGGAGTTCCTGCAAAGTCACAGGGATAAACATGTTCTGTATCTGGAGCTCGGAGTGGGAGCCAACACTCCGGTCATTATTAAGTATCCGTTCTGGCATGAAACGTATCAGAATGATAAAGCCGTTTATGCATGCCTGAATTACGGGGAGGCTTACTGCCCGGCTGAAATTGAGGATAGAAGTATCTGTATCGATGGAGATATTGCTGATATATTCAGATGAAAGGAGAAAAAATGTTAGAAATCGGAACCAAAGCTCCGGCGTTTACCCTGCCGGATCA
The DNA here is from genome assembly GCA_045221675.1 of Lachnospiraceae bacterium. GTDB lineage: Bacteria > Bacillota > Clostridia > Lachnospirales > Lachnospiraceae > Chordicoccus. Next base: position 45,797 of record JBGUWZ010000001.1, read on the forward strand.
GAATGGAGAAATGAGGAGCCTTGCAGATTATAAGGGTAAGAAGGTGATCCTGTACTTTTACCCGAAAGACATGACAGCCGGCTGCACGAAACAGGCATGCGCATTTGGAGAGCTGTACCCGCAGTTCCGGGAGAAGGGCGCAGTTGTCCTGGGTGTGAGCAAGGACAGTGTGGCATCCCACAAGAAGTTCGAGGAGAAATACGGACTGCCGTTTACGCTCCTGTCTGACACGGAGAAGGAAGTAATACAGGCTTACGATGTCTGGAAAGAGAAGAAGAATTACGGCAAGGTCAGCATGGGCGTTGTCCGGACGACCTACCTGATCGATGAGGAAGGCATTATCATAAAGGCATTTGGCAAGGTGAAGGCAGCTGATAATCCGGCCCAGATGCTGGGAGAACTATGAGCAGACCGAAAGTAATCATTCAATATGACAACACTGTCCCGGCCATATTCGTGCGCAGGGTGAACCGCTTTGTCGCTGAGGTGCTGATTGACGGAAAAACAGAGCGGGTCCACGTAAAGAATACCGGCCGATTAAAGGAGCTGCTCGTGCCAAAAGCAAAGGTCACGCTTCAGAAGTCAGCGAATTTAAGCAGAAAGACCGCGTATGACCTGATCTCCGTCTATAAACCGGGGCTTAAATGGGTCAATATCGACAGTCTTGCTCCGAATGAACTGATGAAGCAGTATCTCATGAGCCTTGACTATGATGTCGTGAAACCGGAGTATACTTACGGTGATTCCAGATTCGATTTTTACATGGAACGCCGGGGAGAGAAATATCTGACGGAGGTAAAGGGCTGCACACTGGCAGCTGACACAGCGCGGGGAATCGGACTCTTTCCGGATGCTCCGACGGAACGTGGCGTGAAACATCTGGATGAGCTGGCTGCTGCGGCGAAAGAAGGGTATCACTGCCAGATCGCCTTTGTGATCCAGATGAACGGCATTCATATGGTATTTCCCAATAATGATACGCAGCCGGAATTTGGACAGGCGCTGACTTATGCCGCAAAGGCCGGCGTGCAGGTCGCTTATTACGGATGCCATGTGGAAGCGGACAGCATCAAAATTACGGGCGTGGTCGTAGATACCGCCAGGTACACGGGTTGATAATATGAGGACGATAGATAGCATAATGCCAGCCTAAAGGCAATGTAAAAGGAAGCTGTGCTGATAATCCAAAGGAGGAATACTTGCAATGAAAAAGAATCTTGGAGTAGTACAGGCTGTTTATCCGATGCCGGTTCTTATGGTGGCAGCCTATGATGAAAATGGAAAAGTGAATGTCATGAATGCGGCGTGGGGTATGATCTGCAACGCGGATCGGATCGCCCTGTTTATCGATGAGGATCATAAGACGACCCAGAACCTGCTGAAGACCAGGGCTTTTACTGTAAGCCTTGCGGATAAGGACCACATGGATGTGGCTGATTTCTTCGGCATTGCTACCGGAAATAAGATGAGCGACAAATTCGAGCGCACCGGATATACAGCTGTTAAGAGTGAATTCGTCAATGCTCCGATCATCGACGAATTTCCGGTAGTCATGGAGTGCGAGCTGGCAGAAGTCGTCGAGACAGAGAGCTTCTATTGCATCGTCGGCAAGATCGTTAATACTGCCGCGGAAGAAGCCGTCCTGTCCGAAAACGGAAAGGTTGATCCCGCAAAGCTGCAGGCGCTGATTTTTGATCAGTTCCAGCATGGCTACTATGTATCCGGCGAGCAGGTCGGGAAAGCCTGGAATGCCGGTGCGGGCCTTATGAAGGCGTGAGAAGCCTTCTCAATTAAATAGCACAGTGATAATGAACCGAGTATGGGGCCGTTCGCATTAAGCGACAGCCCTTTTCTGTTTCTATAGGAACCTTGTCCGGTTTTTTACCAATATAGAGTACACAATGTTCGTATTAGAGCTTACAATGGCACTGTAAGAAAATTGTGTCAGGAAAAAGAGAGGACTTTTCAGATGGCTCTTTATGCAATCGGTGATCTTCATCTCCATTATCAATCTGTACTCAGGGCACCGGGGCAGCTTCATGACCGGGTGTGGAAGAATCATGAGGAGAAATTCCGGAAAAACTGTGGGAAGCTCGTGTCGGAGGAGGACACTCTGGTACTGGTCGGGGATCACAGTTGGGGGAAGAATCTTGCTGCATGTGAGTTGGATCTGCAGTATATCAGAGATCTGCCCGGCCGGAAAATCCTCACAAGAGGAAATCACGATATGTTCTGGGACGCAAAGAAGACCGGGCATCTGAATGAATTGTTTCAGCCGGAGCTTACGTTCCTGCAGGACAGTTATGAAGTATACAGGGATTATGCGCTTGTCGGGACCAAGGGATTTACCTTTGAAGGCCCGTTTTATCTTGACCGCTTAGGCCGCGTCATAGACTGGGATGAGGAAGCGGAGGTGCATGCAAAAAAGCTGGTGGAGCGCGAACTGCAGCGTCTTAGAAAATCGTTTGAGCTTGCGAAGGCGGATGGATATCAGAAGTTTATCATGTTTCTGCACTATCCGCCTACGAACGTACTGGAAGAGAGAAGCGGCTTTACCGATATGGCGGAGGAGTATGGCGCGGAGCAGGTGATTTACGCGCATTGCCACGGATCCGGCCGATTTAATGACAGCATTCACGGAGAATATCGCGGCAGGATGTATCATCTGGTTTCGGGAGATTATCTGCGGTGGAAACCGCTCAAAGTTCTGGATTGATCCGGTGATTTATAATGCAGGTAGAATGACAGAAACGGATAAATACAGTATAATCTACTCAGAAAACTTCGGAATATTGGAATGTGATGCGATTCCGCTCACTTCAATCCGGCGGTGGTAGCTCAATTGGCAGAGCACAAAAAAATAAATCCTGTCAGGGATTTAAACAGCAATCAGAAGATCACGATGGAGTAGTTGGTTCGAATCCAGCCCGCCGCCCTATGGGATGCTAACAGCAATATATTATATACGTCCTTGTATAAAACAATGCATCCTGATAAAATATGTGACCCTTACAGCAAAAAATTAAAAGATTAAACAATTGTTAATTGTAAATCTGAGAAGCAGTTACCTGAAAGACCGGCACTGTGTGCTTCCGCGTCTTTGTAACTCACTGGGTCATGATAACAAAAACAGCGGAAATCCCAGGGAGGATACCACTATGGCGCAGCAAGTGCGCCAAATTAAGGAAAGGAGGAATGACGATGAATTTCGCTGAAGCAGCCGGAATGAACGCTGCGTTTACAAGAACTGAAAACGGAGCCGTGGCACTTAATACCACAGGCGACGCGAGACTGGACTTCTTCGGAACGGCCGGCTCGCTCCGCGGCGCGGACAAGGCGAGAATCACCCGTCTTTTCTCTGAGGCATACAAGATGGATCCGCTGTTCGCAACTAAGATCGCGTTCTATGCGCGTGATGTCAGAGGTGGACTGGGTGAGAGACAGACTTTCCGGACTATTCTGGAGTACATGGCAAAGTATCATCCGGAAGCCCTGCGCCCGAACCTGGATCTGATCGGCGTGTACGGCCGCTACGATGACATGTACTGCCTGATTGGTACTCCGATGGAGGACGAAATGTGGGCTGCGATGAAGAAGCAGTTCGAGGAAGACCGGCTGAATCTGCAGGCGGGAAATGCAGTTTCTCTGCTTGCTAAGTGGATCAAGACTGCGGATGCATCTTCTGCAAATACCAGAAGGCTCGGCATTCTTACCGCACAGAAGCTGGGTTACTCTGTCTATGAGTTCAAGCGTCTGGTCCGCGCGATGCGCAGGAGAATCGGTATCGTGGAAGCGCTCATGTCAGCAGGACGCTGGGATGAGATCCGTTACGGCGCGGTTCCGTCCAGAGCTATGATGATCTACAGGAATGCTTTTATGAAGCATGATGAGGACCGCTACAAAGAGTTCATTCAGAGGGCTGTCAGCGGTGAGGAAACGATCCACTCTGCCACTCTGTTTCCGTATGATATCGTGGAAAAGGTCCTGGAGATGTCCTGGAGAGGGGTCAAGGTAAGTGAAGATGACGTGTTGGAAGCCCAGTGGCGTCAGCTGCCGGATTACGTGGAACCCGGGACGAATGCGCTGGTCATTGCGGACACTTCCGGCTCCATGTACGGAAGACCGATGGCAACATCAGTCGGTCTGGCGGTCTACTTCGCAGAGCGGAACACCGGTCCGTACCACAATATGTTCATGTCCTTCTCCGGAACGTCCAGGATCCAGATGCTGAAAGGTGAGACCCTTGCCCAGAAGATCAGCAGTATGGATATGAATGACTGGGCAGGCAATACAAATCTAAAAGCTGCATTCCAGCATGTGCTGGAAATTGCTGTGCAAAACCATGTGACAGAGGAGGATATGCCGAAATCACTGATTGTTATCTCCGATATGGAGATCGACTACTGCGGTGATAAGGACTGGACCTTCTACGAGATGATGTCTCAGAAGTTCAGAGAGTACGGTTATCAGATTCCGAATATCATCTTCTGGAACGTGGCAAGCCACCATGACGTTTTCCACGCTGACAAAAGCCGCACCGGCGTGCAGCTGGTGAGCGGTCAGTCTGCAGCTGTGTTCCGGCAGGTCATGCAGTGCGTCGGGCTGAATCCGGTGGAGGCGATGGAGAAAATCATTAACTCCGAGAGATATGCAGCGATCACGATCGCATAAAAAAGATAACAGATGAAGAACCTCCTGGTAATCGGGTTTTAGCCGATTGCCGGGAGGTTTTATATTGATTCTTGATTCTCAGGCGGCAAATGTGTATGCTTTTTCTTAAGAGGAGAATAGAGCGTATGCGTTATTTCAGGGAAAAAAGTGTCCGCGATCTAAAGCGGCTCTTTCGTCTATTATATACATTGACCTATTTTGTCTCGCTGGTTCCGTTGAAGATTTATGATGTTTTACATGGGACAGAGTTCTCGGGGATCGATAATTCGGAGGATAAAGAAGGGCGGTATACTTACTACCCTTCTCCGGTGTTCTCGTTTCCGCGCCTTCGGAGATATATCAGGAGGAATATGCAAAACGGCAGGGGTCACTCAGTACTGGACGTTGGGTGCGGGAAAGGCTTCGTCCTGCATTTTCTGAGCGGGTTCAGCTTCGACGAAGTGGCAGGAGTTGAGTATGACGAGAAGCTTTGCCGCATTGCCAAAAGGAACCTGAGAAAAACTTCCGGGAAGGTAAAGGTATACAGGGCGGATGCGGCAGATTTTCCGCTGTATGAAAATTACGATACATTATATCTGTACAATCCGTTTGACGAAAAGATACTTGAAAAATGCATCAATCAGATAATGGCGTCTCTCAGGAAATCTCCTAGAAAGCTGACCGTATTTTACTGTAATCCTGTCTATGGGGATGTCCTTAGAAAAAACGGCTTTGAGGAAGAAGCTCATTTTTATTACAAGACCACAATTTTTATTCTGCACGGAGAGCAGTAAGAAATGAGTAAGACGGGTTCTCAAAAAAGACGTTTTAATAAAACACTTTTCTGCCTGTATCAGTCGACATCGGATGATCTGATGTTCTGGTGCTGGTTTGACGTGCTCATACTAAGCATGAATTACGGATTTAGCATGACGCAGATATCGCTGCTTTTCTCCGTGTCTTTCTGGGTGGCTTTAGCCATGAAGGTGCCCGCAAACGCTCTGGCTAAAAAGCTTGGGGCAGCCCGCTGTGTTCTGCTCTCCGCTGCGCTGTTTCTTTCAGCCGCTCTTCTTTTGACTTTCGGCAGTACGTTCGCAGTGGCAGTTGTCGGTCAGAGCATCTATCTGGCTGCCGGGAGCTTTCAGGAAATGGCAACGGTGATTGCCAAAAAAGCAGCGGAGAGAGATCCTGAAAACGTAGACTATATGCAGCTCATGTCGACGACAGGGGTCATATTTTCCGTCATCAGTCTGATTGCGGCTCTCAGCATGAGCAGATTGTATGAGATGAATAAAAATCTGCCGATGTATATCTGCATCGGTTTCTGCCTGAACTCATGCGTTCTTGCTTATTTTATCAGCAAATATGATGAGGAAGACACAAAGGAAAGCCAAAGGACCCGGCGCGAGGCGCTGCCGGGAATGAAAATGCGTTCCTTTGACAAAACGACGCTCAGCTGCCTCTTCCTGTCCGTACTTTTTATGGTGATTTTTTACGTGTCAGGGGATTATTTAAAAATAATGCTTGAAAACGATCTCTCCGCGGTGACAGACAGCGGCAGAACGGTTTTTATTTTTTCCATGATCCTCCTTTCGAGCAGAATCGTTAAAATAGTAAGTAATCTCCTGTTATATGCCGGCAGAAACATAAAAATCGGTCAGGAGAGAGTAATTTCCTTAGTCGTGATCGGTGTTGTCCTGATCTCTGCTTTCGGAGTTCTGAGCAAATGGGGAAGCGGATATTATGGCATTCTAATAGCCGCCTCAGCCTTTATGATACGGGTGCTGGTTTTTGACCCGTTTCGTTTCAGCATATATGATTTCATGTTGAAGCGACTGAAAGAAGATAAGATGATCGATGTTCTTTTTGTCCAGTCCACCGGAAGCGAAATCTCAAGAGCGGCATTTTCAACTATTTCGACAGTATTGCTGAACTATTACGGCATTCACAGCGTCATGCTGATGCTGCTTATCATCAGCCTAATATTTGCAGCCGGGTATGTCATTATTCGCAGACACATGGTGCGGCCAAATGGCAATCGGAAGTTCCGCAAATGGAAAAAGACGGAGATAGATGCAGCTGACAGTCTTACAGTGGCTGTGGCAGCGCTTCTTATGCATTATGGTGTTGTGGAGGACACCTCCTACACGCCGAAGAAGCTGGCAGAGAAACTCACGTCTGTGGAAGATATAGATGCAGTATACCGTGATATTCAGTTCGGTGGTTTCTATGAATATCAGGAGGAGACGCTTAGAAGACTTTTTTATGAAGGTCATCCATGCGCGATAAGAACCGTTATAAAAGGAGGAGAGCAGGACCGCTGGCTGCCGGTCATGTATCTGGATGATGACGGGGGCGTCATATGGAATCCTTATTCAAAAGAGCGTTTTCTTGCCGAGCTGTATCAGATCAGGGAGATATGTTGTTTTAATATCCTATCCGATGAAGATATCCTGCGGTCGTTATTCTGAGACGGGGCAATCTGCGCCGCCAGCCCAGGAAAAAGCACGTAAGAAAGGATTTTGAGGTATAATTCTATGGTTGATAAGGTAGTAGAGGAGACCCGTCAGAACCGGATCTGGGATCCGGACAGGTGGGAGCGTATCAGGGCGCAGGCTGAAAGCCTGTCGGAGCATTACAGAGAAGTCATTGAGCGGAAAAGGAGCTCCGGAGATCCGGTCATTCATTTTGCAGCCTATGTGTCGAGTGCTGCAATGTACGGAATGGATGATGTGTTCCGTCTTATGAGGAGGGAACCGCAGCGCTGGGATCCCAGGGTCGTAATTATCCCTGACGTATCAAGAGGATATGCACACCAGAAACCGACATATATAAAGGCCAGACAGTACTTTGAGAAGCACTACGGTGCCGACGCGGTGCTGGACGGCTGGGATATTGAGACCGACCGGTACATAGATTATACCGACCGGTTCGATATTATTTATTTTGCAAATCCTTATGACGCGATGGCACAGGAAGTGCATTCTATTCAGTATGCTGCCACAAGAAATGTTCTGCCGGTCTACGTCAATTACGGATATGACGTCGGATATTACACGATGTATTCCAGGATGAAAGGACCGGAGCTGAACCTGGTGTGGAAATATTTCACGGAGACGGTCTATTCGGAGGAGGACTGCAGAAAACTGCAGATCATTCAGGGGAAAAATGTGGTACTCACCGGATATGCCAAAATGGATGCGCTGGCAAGATATGCATCAGGGAGAGCGGGTGAGCGAAAAAAGATCCTTATAACGTCGCACCATACCGTGAAGATAGAGGAGCTGCCGCTGTCGAACTTCTTGACATATTATAAACTGCTCCCGGAACTTCCGAAGATGTTTCCGGAGGTCGATTTTGTATTCCGGCCTCATCCTCTGCTGTTTTTTAGACTGACTGACGGGAATTTATGGACGGGGGAGCAGGTGAAAGGCTATCTGGAGGAGCTCAGGAGGGTCGGAATAGAGTATTCTGACGGCGGTGAATATTTGCACCTCTTTGCGGAGTGCGACGCGATGATCAATGACTGCGGTTCCTTTACATTGGAGTGGCTGTTCACCGGCAAGCCGGGATGCTTTGTCTTTAACGAGGATCTGCGGGAGGAGCATCTGACGACACAGATGAATGAGGCAATCACCCGATACAGAATTGCCCGGAGCGCTGAGGACATTATCAGTTTCGTTTCAGATGTTGCCGGCGGCAGATACCCCACAGAATGCGGCATGGATGACTGGACCCGGGAGAATATTGCCGTTAATTATCCTCACGTGGCTGAGAAGATACTTGAGGAGATGGATATCTTAGCATAGGAGAAGCTATGGATAGCAAATCGTGTACAATCGGTGTATTAGGCGGTATGGGCACATATGCGACCATACATCTCTTCAGGCAGTATGCAGCAGTTTTTCCTGCGGAGAAAGAGTGGGAGCGCCCAAGGATCATCATTGACAACAGGTGTACCATGCCAAGCCGTGTCCGGGCTGCGCTGCACGGAGAAAACAGGCAGCAGCTAGTTGATGAGATGTCGGATTCCGTCAGGAATCTGGAAAAGAGCGGCTGCAACAGAATTCTGCTGGCATGCAATACTGCCCATCTGTTTTTTCCGGATATTTTGAGGCAGGTGCCGGAGGCGGAGGGAAAAATCGTTAACATTATCGAAATCTGCGCGGACGGACTGCGTGAAAATGATGAGACAGAAGTGTTCCTTCTGGCTTCCGAGGGAACTATAGATTCCGGGATATACCAGGAGGCCTGCAGCGCGCGCGGAATCCGGTGCGGGGCACCGGAAAAAGAGGAGTATACGCGTCTTCGGGATTGCATAGAGGCTGTCAAGAGGGATCGGTACAGTGACGCGGTCCGCGCTGCATTTGCCAAGCTCATTCATAGAGGAAGCGCTTGCGTGCTCGGGTGCACAGAACTACCGATCCTGTATGAGAAATATCGGGACCTGTGCAGCGATATACGGGTATATGATCCGATGTATATGACACTTTCCCGGATCAGAAACGAATTCAGTGCGGGGGATGAGTGATGACAAAGGTTCTGACGTTTGGTGTATTTGATTATTTTCATATCGGACATCTGAATCTGCTTCGGCAGTGCCGGGAACACGGAGACTACCTGATCGTGGGAGTGCAGAACGGGGAGTATGTTGCCCGGTTCAAACCTGCGCAGAGTATGCTTTATACGACAAATGAGCGCGTCACTATGATAGAAGCTCTGCGCATTGTGGATGAAGTGTTCGTATACGACACTCTCTGCGACGCCGTGATGGAAAAGACAGAGTTTGATGTTCTTGCCCTCGGGGAAGACCATATCGGCGAGCGGTTCGATGCCATCACGGAGTGGTGCCGTGCGCACGGAAAGACCGTCGTTCGCCTGAAACGGACTCCGGGGATCAGTTCGTCAGATATTAAGAAGGCGCTGAAAATGAGGAGGCCAGAAGAAACAGATGAGTAAGAAAATCATGGTCATATCTTCTTCGCTGGATCCACGTCTTGTCGGGGCGGTGGAGGCTGCAAGGGCGCTCGGTATGGAAACCGTCGCGTGTACCAGGGAAGTGGATGACGGCACCCTTGCGCATGCGGACCGGTTCTATTCAGTTGATGGTCACAAGACAGAAGAGCTGCTTGAAATCGCAAAAAAAGAAAAAATAGACGCTGTGCTGGGAACGTGGGACAAATCTGTCCTTTCGGCATCGATTATTGCCCGGGAGCTCGGACTGCCCGGCAACAGCCCGGACTGTGTGAGAACGCTTATGGATAAAGGGCGATTTCGCTCTCTGCAGAGGAAGGCCGGCGTGTTCTGCCCGGAGTATTTTGAAACGGACACAAGTGAAGGTCTGGAGGATCGGTGTGCTAAGCTTCGCTTCCCGATCATCGTGAAGCCTGCCGTGTGCTCATCCTCTTTCGGTATGACGAAGCTTTATGACGCGAAAGATATCATTCCCGCATTTGAAAAAGCTGCGGCCTATTCCCGAAACGGGGCCGTCTGTGTGGAGGAGTTTATTGAGCAGGACGTTCTGCGGGTCCTGGAAGCGGACATATTTCTTGTGGGGGACGATATTCTGTGGGACGGGACCAGCTGGTGCTATCGGCTGCCGGAAGAGCCTCTCCGCCCTGCGATCGATGTGTTTCCCGCTTCTCTGGACAGCCGTGAGGAGGAGGAATTTCATTCTGCTGTGAGAACGGTACTTGCGGCATCCGGAGCCCGGCTCGGCGAATTTAACGTCGAAGGCTTTTTTACGGATGAGGGCAGGTTCTTTGTGATAGAGATCAATCCGCGGCCGGCAGGATACTACTTTCAGAAGGAACTGAAACTCTTTAGCGGAGTGGATTTTTCAAAACTGCTTGTGACCACTGCTGTCGGGGACCTCTCTTACTGGGAGGAGCTTAAAAGCACACAAAGGCAGAGACGCTGTTTACTCACCTATGCCGTGTTCAGCTTCGTGCCGGGAATTTTTGATCATGTGTATATAGATGAATCCATCATGGATTCTCTTATCTCATTTGATGCTTTACCCGGCGGGGAACCGGGCACCTATATTGAGAGCATTCACGCGGATAACCGGCCGGTCGGCATTGCGATGTTCGCTTTTTCATCAGAGGAAGAGCTCTACAGGGTGCTGCGGCATATACGTGATCTTGTGTATGTTGTGCTGAAAGATACATGAGCGAGACTTGAATATCGGAGGATGAATAATGTTAAGGAAGCAGGGTTTTCAATGGGAGACAATGACCGCGGGCGTTTGCTACTACCCGGAGCATTGGCCAAAGGAACTGTGGAGATCTGATTTGGAAAGGATCAAGGCTGCCGGACTTTCCGTCATACGCGTCGGAGAGTTTTGCTGGAGCATTTTTGAGCCGTCAGAAAGGGTTTTCTGCTTTGATCTTTTTGACGAATTTATGCAGCTTTGTGTCGAGACTGGGATGAATGTCATTCTGGGAACGCCCACCGCAACGCCCCCTGCATGGCTCACCGAGAAATACCCGGAAACGCTGAACTGCAACCGCGAGGGAACGCCTTACCGACATGGGTGCAGACGGCATTACAACTACAATTCTCCCGTCTATCAGAAATTCTGTGCGAGAATTGTGGAAAAGATGGCAAGGAAGTATGGACAGCACCCGTGCGTGGTGGGCTGGCAGATCGACAACGAGATCAACTGCGAGACGGATGAGTTCCACTCTCAGGCGGACCAGATCGCTTTCCGGCGCTTTCTGCAGGAGAAGTATGTCACATTGGATGCCCTGAATCAGGCGTGGGGAACGGTAGTATGGAGCCAGACGTATACGGATTGGAACCAGATTTTTACGCCCCGTCCGGTGCTGAATGACGGCTACAATCCCTCCTATCTGCTGGACTATTACCGGTTCGTGTCTGACAGTGCCTGCCGTTTTGCCGGGATGCAGGCGGATATTCTGCGGCGATACATGAAACCGGGAGATTTTATCACGACTAACGGTCTGTTCAACCATCTTGACAACCACCGAATGGCTAAGGAGAGCCTTGACGTTTATTGCTACGATTCATACCCCAGCTTTGCTTTCGGTCTTGACACAAGTCCCAGGACGGAAACTGACCTGAATGATCGGAAATGGACCCGGAACCTGACCGAAACGCGCTCGGTCTGTCCGCACTTTGGCATAATGGAGCAGCAATCCGGTGCTAACGGGTGGACGAACCGGATGGAGGGTCCCGCGCCGAGGCCGGGACAGCTGACCCTTTGGGCTATGCAGAGCGTTGCCCAGGGAGCCGATTTTGTCTCCTTTTTCCGGTGGAGGACCGCCTGTTTCGGCACGGAGATGTACTGGCACGGTATTCTGGACTACGACAACCGGGACAACCGGAAGCTGGCGGAAGTGAAGGACTTCTGCGAAAAAATCAGGACACTTGACCCGGTTTGCGGAGCGGACAATGTTGCCGCATTTGCGCTGATCAAGGATTATGATAATCTGTGGGATATGGATGCGGACGCATGGCACCGCCGGGTGCAGTCTGTCAGTGAGAAAGAGATATTTGCCGCATCAGAGCTGAACCACTCACCGTATAACATTGTCTATCTGAGGGACGAGACGGACCTTGCGGAATTGTCCGCCTATCCTGTGGTCATTTACCCTCACCCGGTCATACTCAGCGAAAAGCGCGCGGCGCTTCTTGCTGCGTATGTGACCGAGGGCGGGACGCTCATCGTGGGCTGCCGCAGCGGCTATAAGGATTTGAGCGGTAAATGTGTGATGCTGCCTCAACCCGGACTCCTTCAGGAGCTGACAGGCACCGATGTCCGTGATTTCACGTTCACAAGTCCAAATGAGGAGGAGAGCTTTGCCATCTGGGATGGGGAGCGCCTTGAAACACCGGTATTCAACGACATTCTCACACCCCTCGAGGGGACTGAAGTGCTGGCGATTTATCAGACCAGCTACTATAGAGGCCAGGCCGCTCTGACTCGAAGAGCATATGGGAAAGGCCAGGTGCTTCATCTGGGCAGCACATTTACCAGAGACAGCGTGAAGCGGCTGCTGGCTTTTGCCGGAGTGCTGGAACCCTACCGGGAGTGGATTGATGCCTCGGAGGGAGTAGAAGTGGTGATGCGGGAGCGTGATGGAAGAAGATTCCTGTTCGTTCTCAATTTTCAGAAGGAACCGCAGCAGATCACTTTAAAGTCTGATGCGGTGCTGCTCTATACAGGTGAGACAAAGCGGGGCACTATTGTGATGTCGCCTTTTGAGACGGCTGTGTATGAGCTGATTTGAGCAGGGATGCGGGGGACACCGCTTCCTTCCTTTTTGATTTAGAAGACGAAGGCAGCAAATTTATCGAGAAATCCCAAATTAGCTGCCTCTGAAAATACGCTCAAAACCGAGGGCAGCAAAATCTTAATGAAATCCAAAATTTGTTGCCTTTCAAGATTCATGGGAGATGAACCCAATGACGAAAGGCAGCAAAAAGCCCGAGAAATCCAAAAATTGATGCCTTTTAAGATTTGTCGGACAAGAGCCCCAGGATGAAAGGCAGCAAAAAGCCCGAGAAATTCAAAAATCGATGCCTTTCAAGAATTGAAGGACAAGAGCACCTAGACCAAAGGCAGCTATTATCCCGAGAAATTCAAAAATCGATGCCTTTTAAGATTTGTCGGACAAGAGCCCTCGCGCCAAAGGCAGCTATTATCCCATGAAATCCAAAATCTGTTGCCTTTGAAAAATTCGCCGTAAGCGCAGCGTTCAGCTCTGTGCATACCCCTGTTTATGGCGTGAATTCGATATCGTGACCACCGGTGAGGGGGAGGAAAAATCGTACACGATTTCTATCGACACCACATATATCAATGACCTTTCGAAAGCGGACACCAGCAGCTGGAGCTTCACGATTGGCGGAAAGACCAAGACGTTTGACGGAGACTATAACGGTAACCTTCAGGATTATGCCTATGAAAAGAGCGGCATCAACGAGGAATCGCTCGATGATATGGCAATGTATCTGGCAAAGAATTATTTATCGGACATTGTGACCAGTGAGGGAGGTTTCGCCGGTTTCCTGAAAAAGCAGCTCGAGATTCCTGAAGACAAGAGCCTCGGCGAATATATGGCGGAATCTATTCGCAACGCTCTCGGCGGCTTTACCGGCTTTACGCAGGAGATAAATAACTTATTTTTAAAGGGTTCAGTGACGATTGAAAATGCCACAGCAGAAGGCGATGTGAATCCCACTTTCAACGTTACGGCGGATCTCAGCGGAATAACGGAGCACGGAAAGATGACTCTTGATATGGGTTATCTGCCGACAGCGGCTGATGAGTTGACGGCCAAAGTCCAGGCAAAGCTTCTCGAAGGAGACTGGCTGACAAATCCGTATGCATCGAACCCGCTTCTTTCTGATATCAAAAAGCTGGTACAAAATGGTGTCATTCCTGCGTTTTCGCAGCCGCTCAAGGAGGACGATTCGGAGAGCACGGCAGTGAAAATGTTCAATGACGCGTGGCAGTCATTTTCATTAGGCGATGAGGGTCTCGCTGACGATGCAAGGAAGGCAAAATGGGAAGAGGAGCGTGAACTGCTGGGCGGTGATGTACTGGCAGGCAAAATAACACAGGGCATCTGGAATGAGGCGATAAAAATGAATACACCCGAGTACCCGGCTATTTCTGAACTGCTTGACCAGCGCATTGCGCCGGAGGGCAAAGCGGGTATCGTCTCGTTAGAAACGGAGAATCCAACCGACTATCTGCTGCCCGCCATCTCCGCTTTGCTTGGAATTGGCTCACTGGATACGCTGTCCTCTATCGTTCGCACGGCATCCTCGCTTAATTCGTTAGGCATGGGAAATCCGATTCCGTCAAGTATGGTCAAACCGCTTACGGATAAGGTGGTTGACCTTCACGAGGTCATGACTACGGACAACAACATAAAGCACGATAATACCTGGGATTTCCAGATGGTTCGTTTCGATGCAAATGGCGGCAGCGTCAGCAAGACGCACGCCCTGACTGTCGAAGACCACAAGCTTGCCGATCTGCCGACTCCGGATGAGAGAGAGAACTATGTATTTGACGGATGGTTCACAGAGGAAGAGGGCGGAACTCAGGTGACAGCGGATGATGACATGACGGGTATAAGCACGCTTTATGCTCACTGGACATACACCGGCAAAGATGAAGAGGAAGAGCCGACCCGCGAGGATGAGGAGGAAGAGCCGATTCACGAAGATGATGACAAACCGGAACCTGAGAGACCGGCTGAAGATGACAGCAGGGAAGAACCGGAGAAGGAAGAGAGCGTAGTCCCTGTGACTCCTCCAAGGTCAGAGGAAGTTCAGACCGGAAACGGCAGACCCGGCCGTCGTGGACCGGCAGCGGAATGGGGCCTGCATCGCTACTTTGTCTCCCGCAAAGCCCTGCATGATAAGATCTTTAACGTGGAGTACAGCGATAATGACCATATAAAGTTCTGCAAAGCCGTTCTTAAGGCCTTTGAGGAAGGTGAGACGATCTTCAACATGGGAGAGTGGCTGAGTCTGGACGCCGATACTGTGGCTGCGATAGAGGCGAGCGGGAAAGAGGTGACTCTTGAATACGTCGGGCAGAACATTGGCTTCCGCCTGGTAATTCCGGCAGGAGCGAAGATTTCCCATTTTGCGGACGAGCATGGCGCAGTGTGCGTTGTGTGCCTGGCCGAGTACTACGGCTATGAGCGTATCGGGGCGGATGATGTGCTTCGCAAGCCATTGGAATAAAAAGCCGCTACACTGAGAAATAAACAGAGTATGAGCCAATATTAATCGCTCAAATATAAACAACAGATGAATAACCTCCCGGTAATAGGGCTTAGACCGATTGCCGGGAGGTTATTTTTGTCCATTTTTCATACAAGGGTTGTCATGACATCCTTTGTTGCGATTATATCTACGCCAAGTCCCAGCACGTCTTTGATGATCACATCGCCTGCGGAGACCGGAGCTGCTACGGTAACCTTTCGCACTTCTTTCATCACATCAAAAATCCGCTCCTTCGGGATCGGCGCGTTTGTCCGGACGCTTGCGAGAGGCAGCTCGCCGCCTGTCACAAGCACCGAGCTTGCGATTGTCCGCATTGGTGCTTCCATCTCCTGGATTGCGTAGTCCCTGCCCCTCGGGCAGAGGTTTCCCCTGACGGAAGTCACAGATGTTTTTCCGTCTGCATTTTTCTCAAAATCAATATTCAGTGTGCATCCGTTCGGACACACGATGCATGTTATTTCGCGATTCATTCTGCAGATACCTCCAGTTCCGTGACTCCTGTCAGATATTTCGCTTTCACAGTGAACTGTATCATCTCGGCGGGAAGAGCTTTTCTCACTTTCCTGCGTGCGATCTCCCGATCACCGTCTTTTACCCGGATCACCGCATTCTCTATGGGCTTTTTGACTCGCAGTGAAAGCTGGAAATCGCGGGCTCCGGTAATCTTCTGCGGAATTGTGTGACCGACATTATCGCCGCATTTGATCGGAATATTGCAGGCAGGGAGAGAGCCTTCCTGCACATAGGCAGCCGCTCCGTCCGCCAGAGCCTCTGCCTCAAGGGACACAAAATCGACCAGGTCATGCACGTGCAGCACGTTTCCCGCGGCAAACAGGCCCGGCACGCTTGTCTGACAGAACTCGTCGACGACGGGCCCTTTTGTGTGGTCATCCATAACGGCTCCTGCGCCGATTGTCAGCTCATTTTCGGGGATGAGTCCGACGGACAGGATCAGAGTATCACAAGGATATTCCTTCTCGGTGCCGGGGATGGGCTGCAAATGTTCATCCACCTCTGAAATCGTCACACTTTCGAGGCGGTCCGTCCCTTTTATGTCGCTGACCGTATGGCTGAGGGACAGAGGGATGTCATAATCATGGAGGCACTGCTCGATATTCCTCGGCAGCCCGCTCGGGATCGGCATGACTTCGAACACACCGATGACATGCGCTCCTTCGAGAGTAAGGCGGCGGGCCATGATCATGCCTATGTCGCCGGAACCGAGGATGACGATCTCCTTGCCCGGCATGCGGTTGTGCAGGTTGATGTAGGACTGGGCAACGCCGGCTGTGAGTATGCCCGCCGGACGTGTGCCGGGGATTGCCAGAGCGCCGCGGGTGCGCTCGCGGCAGCCCATCGCAAGTATCACAGCTTTGGCCTGCACTTCAATGAGACCGTCTGCGTGGGCTGCAATCACCAGTTTTTCCGGAGTCACATTGATAACGGTTGTATCCGTAATATAGGGAATATTTCGTTTCAGTGTCTCATCGATGAAGCGCTTTGCGTATTCGGGACCGCTGAGTGTCTCGCCGAAGCGGGTCAGACCAAATCCGTCGTGGATGCACTGTCTCAGGATGCCGCCGAGCTTTGATTCGCGCTCCAGAATGAGAATGTCTTTTACTCCCTTGTCGTAGAGGCGGACGGCTGCCGCGAGACCTGCGGGACCGCCTCCCACGATAACGACGTCTTTCTGCATTTTCCTTTCTGTCATGTCATTCCACCTCTCTCACCTGGCCCGCAAAGAACCAGCCGTTCTCTCTCTGATATCGTATGTCTTCGGGCTTTAATCCGAGCTCCTGCTCGAGAAGCTCAGTGATCCGCATCTGGCAGTATCCGCCCTGGCAGCGGCCCATCATGGAGCGGGTACGGTTCTTGATGCCGGTCATTGTGGATACTCCCAGCGGATTGTGGATAGCGGCGAGAATTTCCGCCTTAGTGACGTTCTCACAGCGGCAGACGACCTGACCATAGTTCGGATCCTTTCTGATGGCTTCGCGCTTTTCATCTATAGTCATTTCTGAGAAGCGTGGGAGTGCCTTTCGTATCGGGTTGAAGTCGGGATTGACTGCCACCGGCTGCCCAAGCGCGTCCTGCCCGTCAAGGATCTTTTTGACAGCCCGCCTTGCAAGCGGCAGTGCCGAGGTGACGCCCGGGGATTCGATGCCGACGAGATTGACCGTGCAGGGATGCGTGCTGTCGGATTCCAGAATGAAGTCCAGCACTTCGCCGGTCTCGGGGTCGCAGTTCTTCCAGCGGATACCCGCAAAATTGCGGATGAAGTATTCGCGCTTCATCTGCGTGAACATCCGTGATCCGTCACGGAAGAGGCCGTCGAGGCGCTCTTTTATATTGGCATAATCCTCGAGGTCTTTTGTCAGATAGGAGTCTGGACCGACCAGAATATTTCCGTCAGCCGTCGGGGTCGCGTGGGTCGAGAAGCCGCCCTTATCGTTCGGTGCCGGATAGACCGGTGTTTTAAGGAACGCTCCGGCCTTTTTGTCGAGCACGAAGTACTCGCCCTTGAAGCCCCGCTGATAGTATTTCGGGTAGCCGAGCATCTCAGAGATAACGGCTGCGTAGGCTCCGGCGCAGTTCACGACCCATTTTGTGAGAAATGTTCCGCCGGAGGTCTCAATTCTATAGAGAACATCAGCGGGAAATGTTCCGCCTGAAGTTCCGACTTTATAGAGGGGGGCATTATCACCCGGGAGATTGACTCCCGGATCGTCAGCTTTCATCAGCGCAGCTGCCTCATCCTTTGATACCCGCGTGATTGCGGTGACTCTGCACCCAAATCGGAAGGTCGCGCCGTTCATAGCTGCATTCTCAGCCAGAGCGATGGTGTAGGCCATTGGGTCGAGAATGCCGGATGCAGGCACGTGCATTGCAAATTCCCCGCCGGCGTTCGGCTCGATCCTCTGTATTTCGTCCTTGCTGATCATGCGAATGTCTTTGACACCGTTGATTTCACCGATCCTTTTGAACTTGAGTATATTGGCAAGATCCTGGTCTGTGAAACCTATGACCAGCTTTCCGGTCCTTTTGAACGGAACGCCCAGCTCGCGGGCTACTGTGTCGAATTCCTGGTTGCCCTCGACCGCGCACTCAGCCCGCAGGCTGCCCGGTCTGTATGTGAAGCCGGCGTGCAGCATGCCTGTATTGCGGCTGGAATTTCCTGTCGCCACATCAAGTTCCTTTTCCAGAACAAGAGTCTTTAATTTATATCTCGTTAATTCTCTTGCCACGGCGCTTCCGACGACGCCGGCGCCTATAACGGCCACATCATATATCTGCATAGTCACCTCCACGGAACAGCCTTCCTGATACTATTAAACAGTACACGTATCAGTGCCACAATATGATGTATGCAAATGGACTCAATGGATAATGATTTTGAAGTATTTTAGACAAATTAGTACTTTCTTTGATATAATTTTGATGTATAAAAGAATGAATTGGAGTGTTGATCGGCGGGCTGTTTCACTGTTTAAAACGCGCAAATATGGAGTATCGAAAGGAGATCGGATATGAAATCCATCAAATATAAATCACTGCCGGAAAAAACCGCAAATGTATTATCTGAGTATCTGTACCGCGAAAATTATCAGGTGGGAGCCAAGCTCCCCAATGAGCTCATTCTGGCTGAGCAGTTCGAGGTGAGCCGCAATACAATTCGAAAAGCTATACAAATGCTGGCGGACAAGCACATACTCGAAGTCCGCAGAGGCTCAGGTACTTTTATCGCCGAGCGGGCACGCGCGGTGGAGGATCCGCTCGGTCTGCTCATGTATGCGGATGAGAAGCAGCTCAGCAAGGATCTTTTGGATGTGCGCCTCATGATAGAGCCGAAGATTGCGGCGCTGGCGGCAGAAAATATTACAGCGAAGCAGATCCATGAGCTGGAGGACATCTGCGACCGTCTGGAAAAAGCTGTCTCGTCCGGAGAAAACTATTATGAGATCGATATAGAGTTCCACACGTTCCTGGCGGGATGCAGCAGGAATCTCGTGATACATAATCTGTACCCCGCAATCACACAGGGAATCATGCTGCAGGAGCGCTTATATGTGACCCGGAACGGCGAGTCGACAGCGGCAGCCCATCGCAGCATACTGGAGGCAATTAAAGCACACCGACCTACGGAGGCGGAGTACGCGATGCAGCTGCATCTTATAAGGAGCAGGGAGCGTTTGTGATCAGGGAATGATGTTTGCGTTGACAGTGGACACGCAGAAAACTATTGAAAAACAGACGGGTTAGTGGTATCTTACTATTAGTTAGCGGAATCTAACCTTTCTTCATGTACTTTTGCTGAGCAGGATTCGATTGATTTCGGTCCTGCTGAATTTGCCTTAAGGAGGAGTCAAACATGAAACCGGATTATAAGAATTGGATGCCAAAAGGGATGGTAGCTTCATTTTTCGGAGGAGCAGCAGGCTCGTGGATCACCGCATTTCTTGTGCGTGTCCTGATGCCGAAGGGGACGGGAAGGCAGGTGCTGACCGTTTTGACAACGGCGTCCGGGGCTCTGTTCACAGGCATGTCTGTCTGGTCTTATTTAATGTACCGCGCGTTCGATTACAACGGAAAGAGACAGATGTCCAGGCAGATTATTAATGGAATCGCTGAGTATGTGAAGATTCCGGAAGGAGGCAAGTGCCTGGATGTAGGCTGCGGCAGCGGTGCACTGACCATTGCGATCGCAAAGCGGAACCCCGGCGCCGAAGTGACCGGAATCGACCGATGGGGCAAAGAGTATGCCTCCTTTAATAAGCCGTTCTGCGAAAGTAATGCTCGGGCGGAAGGTGTTTCAAATGTCAGCTTCTGGCAGGGAGACGCCACGCATCTGGATTTTCAGGATGAGACCTTTGACGCTGTAGCAAGCAACTATGTGTATCACAATATTCCTTTAAGCGACAGGCAGGCGATTTTGCTGGAGACGCTCAGGACACTTAAGAAGGGCGGAACATTTGCAATCCATGACATCTTTTCTGCCGGAAAGTACGGCGATATGCAGTCTTTCACGAAAAAGCTGAAAGAGATGGGGTACGAGAAGGTTGAACTGATTGACACGACAGGTGGAAAGTGGATCCGGAAGGGCGAAGCAGGATGGATGGGACTTTCGGGCTCGGCCTTACTGACAGGGATCAAATAGGCGCTTTCGGAACGAAGGCGGAATGCTTGAACAGGGAAAGGGGCTGTCTATTGCGACAGCCCCTCATTTAAAAGCAGCTTTATTCAATGATCCCCAACCGTACCAGGGCTTTATAGATGCCTTCGTCGTTGTTCGAAGCTGTGACATTTGCAAATCTATCCTTCAATTCTTCCGGCGCATTCCCCATAAGAAATGGATGCGCGACCGTCTCAAGCATTTCAAGATCGTTATAGTGATCTCCAAAAGCGAGAGTATCTTTCATCGGAATATTCCACAGGCGGCAGAGCTCCGTCACACCGGTCCTTTTCGTGATGCCCCCCTGCATGATTTCAATCAGGATATTCGAAGAGCGGGCGATGGACATGGAGGGAAAGGCAGCCTTCATGGACTGTTCGATGTCAAGAATCTTATCGGGGTTGCACATAAGCAGGATCTTCCCTACTTTTGCAGAAGGAGCGAGGGATGATGCGCTGCCTTCTATGGAATTGGCTTTGACGATATTTTCCTCACGCCTCACGCGGGGATCACTGCGATCTTTGACGATCCAGGTATCCATGGAATAGATATTCCAGGTGCAGTCGAGCTTATTGCTCTCGATGAATTCGACCATCCGAGCGGCATCCTCGCGACTGAATCCTTCAGAATATAAAACATTCTCGTTTTCGTCCAGAATCAGGGCACCGCTGTAGGAGATCATCGGGCAGGTGAAATTATTCTCCTCCAGAATCGGTCGGATTCCCGATGGACTTCTGGCGGAAATAATGACAAATGGAATTCCTTTTTTCTTAAGTTCCCGGATTGCATAAACAGTGCCCGGGAGGACCTTATGGCTGTTGTTTAGAAGAGTTCCGTCGACATCGCTGAAAATAATTTTCGGTATCATGTATCCTCCTCATCAAATGTAAAATCGTTCAATGGCCAAAGATTGTCCGTGAAGCCGTGCGTATGTCAGTGTGTCAATTATCAGTATATCATATGACACAGGAAGAAACTTAAAATTGTCATATAAATTTCGTTATGTACAAAAAAAGATTAAAACCAGAGAAAAGGGCTGACGCATTATACGGAGTCGCCACTATATAGGGCAGACGTTATTTGCAAATGTCTGCCCTATATAGTGGTGGCGCGCCTTAATGCGACAGCCCTCTTAGTTGTCTTTCCGGAAGTAGATCCGGTTTTATTTCAGCTTGTTGTAATCCTCATCGCTCACAGCTTCCAGCCATTCGTTGCCGGTCTCTTCTCCCGCAACTTCAAATGCCAGATGAGAGAACCAGGAATCCGGCGCAGCGCCGTGCCAGTGCTTGACCTCTGCAGGAATGTTGATCACTGTACCCGGTGTCATCTCCACGGCTTCTTTGCCCCATTCCTGATAGTAGCCTCTGCCGCCGACGCAGATCAGCATCTGACCGCCGCCGGACTTGGCGTGATGGACGTGCCAGTTGTTGCGGCAGCCGGGCTCAAAGGTCACATTGAAGACAGGGACCTGCTCCATGGATAACGGTGCAAGGTAGCTCTGACCGACAAAGAACTCGCCGTACGGGTTTGGCTCCCCGATTGGGAAGAATATCATGTTCTGGAATTTGTCTTTCTCGGTCAGTGCCGGTTCTTCCTCGTTCCAGACTTCTTTTGCCAGACGGAATACTGCCCAGCCCTTCGGCCAGCCGACGTACATGGTCGCATGAGTAATGATTGCCGCAATCTCTTCCCTGCTCACACCGTGGGCTTTGGCATTCTGCAGATGATAGGTCAGGGAGGAGTCTGTGATGCCGGATGCCATCAGGGATACCACCGTGATGATGCACTTTGTTTTTACGTCTATCGCTTCCTCGTTCCATACTTCCCCGAAGAGCACATCGTCATTCAGATGCGCAAACATCGGCGCGAATTCTCCTAACTGGTTTCTTCCTGCTGTCTGTACGATTTTCTCTGCCATTTCGATTTCCTCTCCTGTTACTTTCCGGTGAGCCCACTCTCATTGGGACCGTAGTCATGTCTGTATACTGAATGCTGACACTGTGTCAGCAATTACATTATACATCTGTGCTGACGGGGAGTCAATATGTGTTTGAGGCATTTATGCCTCTCATTTGACTGCGAATGAAGGGCTTTATCAGACGTTTGTCATTCTTGCCTGCGTCTGCTGGGGATTTGAAAAAGATACAAGACAGATTGTTATTATTAAAGGTCTCGGATCGGGGACGGCCTCACTGCTGATTTCTTTCATCATTCACGAAGGCTCGGTGGGGATAACGGCTGCGCTGGCTGTCATGATCCTGGGTTTCCTGGCGGTCGGCCTCAGCGTATATTTTTACGTTCTCGCGCAGGGTGAGATCGGAGCGGCCAGGACGAGTGCCTATTATGCAGTTTCTCCGTTTATGGGAGTTCTGCTGTCGCTCCTGATATTCCGCCAGATGCCGGGGAAAATTTTCTGGGCAGCGCTGATTATCATGGGAGTCGGGGTGTATTTCAACATTCAGGATACAAATGAGGCGGTGCAGGAAGCCTAAATTATCATTGTTTTATGGATACAGATGGGAAGCTGATCAGACTGAACAACAGATTCCCGGAATTTTACCAGGTCCTGAGTGAGCTGGCAAATGAGGAAAAGGGCGGAGCGGAAGCGGATTCTGCACGGGGGTGCGAGTAGCCCAGCGTATTCTTGTGACTGGAGAATGTGAGGGTTTCACGTGGAGACATGCTTGACAAAGGGTAGTTGAAACAGTATAGTGTTAGATATAACAAACCAAGAAACTGCGGCTGTTATGCCGCAGTTTCTGATTGAATCAGTTTGCCTCACGGGAGTGGGGGATTTTTTTAGGATGCAGGTTAATAGTGACTAACCAAGCTGAGCCTCGATAAAAGGAGAAAAACATGATTTCCTGGATCGGAGAAAACTTTGCCTCGATAGTACTGTTTCTGGTCGTGGCAGTGATCGTATTTTTGCTGATAAAAAGCAAAATCAAAGAGCGAAAAAACGGGACATGCGGCTGTGGCTGCGGGTGCGCAGGCTGCAGCGGCTGCGGCGCCCATAGAAAGAAGGAGGAAACCCATGAAACTTACAGAGACCAGGCCTGATCAGCATGGTGTGATCCTGAAGATCGGCGGAGACGCCCATTTTATTAAACGGATTACAGCGATAGGCATCACAGAAGGAACAGAATATCAGACTGTCCGCAACTATAAAAAGATGCCTGTATTGCTGTATCTGAGGGAGACACTGATCGCTGTCAACCGTGATGACGCTGAAAGAATTGAGGTGAAATAAAAATGAAAAACGCGATTGCCCTTCTCGGTCAGCCTAACTCCGGAAAATCAACAGTATTTAACGCACTGACCGGTTCCCGGCAGCATGTTGGCAACTGGCCGGGTAAAACAGTGGAAAAAAAGGATGGCTTCTATACATATAATGGGACACGGTATGCGGTGACGGACCTTCCCGGCAGCTACGGACTCTCCGGCAATTCGGATGAGGAAGTCATTACTGCGGATTTCATCAAAGAAGGTCTGGCCGATCTTGTCTGCATCCTGGTGGATGCCTCGCAGCTGGAGCGAAGCATGTATATGGTCGCGGAGTTTGCTGCACTTGATAAACCTGCGGTGC
Organism: Lachnospiraceae bacterium; assembly: GCA_045221675.1. Taxonomy (GTDB): domain Bacteria; phylum Bacillota; class Clostridia; order Lachnospirales; family Lachnospiraceae; genus Chordicoccus. The sequence goes on from JBGUWZ010000001.1 coordinate 69,976, forward strand.
TGCTGCTCAATATGATGGACGTAGCCAGGGCGCAGAAGAAAGAGATCAATCATAAGCTGCTTGAGAAGCGGCTCGGCATTCCCGTGCTGCCGTTCACAGCAGCGGAGAGCAGCGGATATGAAGAACTGAAGGCGCTCCTAGCGGTAGAACTCACTCATCCGCACAGGCTTGCTTCCACACCGGAACTGCCGAAAAAGAATGGGAGCTTCGCGGAGTCAAAGAAAAGCGGGAACGCTGCAGAGTCCGTGCAGGCGGAGAGCGAAGCAAAGTATCAGTGGATAGGGAATATGCTTGAGGGTGTGACTCGTTCCGAACAGAAGCATTTTGAGCTGAGCAAACGGGACAGAAGGTTGCTCAGTCCGATCCTCGGAAAGTTTCTCTGCTTCGGAACGATTGTACTTGGCTTTCTCATGGCCATGCTCATCTGCTTCCCGCTGATGGGATTCGGAGCCATGATTCCACAGCTGCTGAACAAGCCTATCGCGGACCTTCTGAACGGGTGGAATGTCCACCCATGGCTGGTGTCAATCTTCAGCATTATTCTGCCTAACACGCTCTATTTCTGTGTGGCTATGTCAGGCTTTGTTTTCGGCGTCAATCTTGTCTTCGGATATCTGGAGGAAATTGGCTTCCTTGCCCGGGCAGCCTATCAGTTCGACAGTCTGCTTTCGGGTCTCGGGCTTCAGGGGAAGGCTATTTGCCCGATTTTGATGGGTTTTGGCTGCACGATCGGAGGCACGTGCGGAACCCGCGTCATGGATAACTGGGGCCAGCGCATGCTGACAATGGCGGTTGTCTGGGCGGTGCCGTGCGCATCGATCTGGACGATTATTCCCGTGATCAGCTTCATGTTTTTTACACCATGGCAGACGATGCTGGTCATCTGCGGCATTTTGCTCTATGTTGTGGTTCTGATGACGGTCGTATCGAAAGTGTTCGGACGGAAGCTGGTTCCGGAAAATGCCAGAAGCGGCATGATCATGGAGCTTCCTCCGTATCACAAGCCCCACTGGAAGCATATTTTCAAAGAGGCTCTGATGAAGGCGTGGGATATTTTCAAGCGGGCACTTCGGACGGTCACACTGATTTCCCTGCTTTTCTGGGTCTTCTCCTACAGTGGAAGCGGAAATGTGGCGGACAGCCTTCTCTACAAGGTCGGGACGACGATTGAGCCGGTGACCAGAGTGTTCGGTCTCGGGTGGAGGACATTTATGGGCTTCATCAGTTCGGCATTTGCCAAAGAAGCAGTCCTCGGCGTGCTGAACGCGGCCTTTGTCGGGAACGGCACAGTGCTTGACGCGACCTTCCGCTCGGCCTTTACTGTGGCAACGGATAACGCTGTGCTCGGCCAGGCAATGACGGATGTCGTCAGCAAGGCGGAGGCGCTTGCTTTCATGTGCGCGTGCACGTTTAATATCCCGTGTGTCATGGCACTCAGTACGACCTACAGGGAGTCCCACTCGCTGAAGTGGACAGCAAGGATCGCGGCGTTTTACGTCTGCGGCGCGCTGGTTCTCTCCTTTATCGTTTATCATATTGCGGCATTGTTTGTGTGAAACACTATTCCTGCTGCAGATAGTAATGCCGGCCCGATACTTCAAAGAATTCTTTGAGGAATCGGGCCGGGTTTTTAATTTCCTGCTGCCTTTGAGCAGAGCGACTTCTTCCGTGTCAAGAGCAGAGGCAACCAGAAGGGGGTGATTTGGGACAATCTGTTGCCTTTGAACAGAGTGACTTCTACTGTGTTAAGAGCAAAAGCAACCAGAAGGGGGTGATTTGGGACAATCTGCTGCCTTTGAGCAAAATGACTTGTTCTGTGTTAAGAGCAGAGGCAACCAGAAGGGGTTGATTTGGGACAATCTGCTGCCTTTGAACAAAATGGCTTGTTCTAGGTCAAGAGCAGAGGCAACCAGAAGGGGGTGATTTGGGACAATCTGCTGCCTTTGAACAAAATGACTTATCAGGAATAAAGTCCATGTAAGTCGCATTTTTGTATGGCTGTCGCGCAACAAGTTTCGCGAACTGAATACTCATACTTTTAATTTTGCCAGAAGTTTTTCTCTCTTCTCATCCGGAAAGGAAAGGAGATTCATTGCTTCTTCAGCAGTTTTATGTTGGACTTTCATGATATTTCTGATAATATCCAACGCTTCAGTCTCAGCACCTTCTTCTCGCATCTTTTCATCTCGCTCCAGCAATGTCATGTACTCGACCCTCCATTTCTTGTGTTGTCTGGCCTCATTCACCTGCCGCTGAAGCCGTCTTGTAAACTCTGAGCCGGTCTTTCTCTCTGTCAGGTACAAGAGGAACTGTTTCATCTCTTCGGAAACATCGTTTTCCTCCCCCTTTGCTGAGAGGACGACCTTACATGCGTCATCAGAATATAAAAACGTCGGCTCCTCGACACACATTGTTCGCAAGTTGTAGATATGACGGCGCCCTTTCGGGAATGGCCGTTCACAGCAGATAAAAATGATATAGCTCTTCTTCAGCTCCGCATATTTTGCACCGCGTTCCATCAAATCCAGATCAATCATTCCCTGATAATAACGCATCCGCTTCGGGAGATTGTCTGCATTGGTCTGTTGCATCTCGATGTCATAGATGGTAGATGTATCGTCTTCCATGTAAACATCAAATCGCACGCCCTTGCCGTCCGAGGTGATTTCGATAGCCTTTTGAGGCCCTTTTGGTATGATTTTTCCTATCTTGCGGTTTAAGATAAGCTCCGTCAGTTCTTTGCACAGGTCAACATTGTTTTCCATTATCTTACAAAACAAGAAATCATCCGTAAATTCGAGTTCCTCATAGCTTTTGACATGCTTCTTCTCGCTGCTGTTATATGTACTCATAAGACCTCCTGTCATTAGTTGCGGGAGCTCGCCGACTGAATCAATAAGAATCTGCCGCTACCTTGCTCTCGAATATGTCTGGCAAGAGGCTTTTCACGATGCAATACATAACTTCATTATAGCATGGGCTGGGAATAGCACAAGCTGGAAACACCTTGAAAAGGACCTGGAAATTGCCTCTTGCCTGGTGGAGGAAAGATATCACACAGACGGAGTATTGTATATGGATTTTATAAAAGTCCGTAATATCCTGTCATTTACGAGGTAGTTTCTTAAGACGTTCCCTTCGACTTGTTTGACATGATCTGAAATTTCGCGTCCATTAAATCAAATAAAGTATATCTCAGTGTGAGATGTCCCCCGCTTCTTTAGACTTTTATGTCCCCTTGATCAAATTATATATATTTTATAAATCAAATTGTGATATGATTCCTTTATAACTCATAAACGGCAAAGATAAAAACGCAACGCGCGCCGCAAGGCGTGCTAGAGCCGGTAGGTAGCCCGGCCGTCTCGTCAGAAATGACGGGGTAAGTAACCCTCCCCTCCTGGGTCGTCCGTTCTTTGCCCTTATCTAAGATTAAGGAGGGAAGATGATGGACAGGTCGTACGGACAACTGACAGTATATTTTGAGGACCCATTCTGGGTAGGGGTTTTTGAGCGGATTACAGGTGGAAAGCTCTCTGTCTGTAAAGTGACATTTGGAGCGGAACCAAAAGAGTATGAAGTTCTGGACTTTGTTCTCAAACATTACTACGACTTGCACTTCAGCCCGGCTGTGGAAGCCGGAGAAAAACAAACTGCGGATAATCCGAAACGAAGGCAGAGAAATGCCAGAAAGCAGCAGCAAAGTACTGGGATAGGGACAAAGTCCCAGCAGGCACTTTCGCTGCAGCGAGAGGCAATGAAGATCGAGCGGAAACAGGTTCGCAGGGAACAACGGGAAGCACAGGAACAGCTTAGATTTGAGCAGCGCCGGAAGAAACGAAAAGAGAAACACAAAGGGCACTGAGCAGGAAGCTTAAAATGTACGAATCGTTGTAAATGACATCGCAAGGCCAGACAGTTCTACCCATCCTGCCTGGCCTTGCAATATTTCGGGTAATAAGCGGGAATTCTCGCTTATTCAATTGCCGAGTAGTTCATGACAATGATTGATAGGTTTTTCAGTGGGAGAAGACACCTGCCTCTAAGGCGGTGGATTATATCTCAGTGTGAGATGACCCCCGCCTATAGGCGGTGTGCAACAAACTAGTCCCAGTGGTGGGTGTCAATCCCCCACTGAGATATACGCTCCGCGAGGGCGCAGAACGTCCAGTGGACGTTCGCTTTGCGCCGACCGTAGCGAAGCGAAGACCGCAGGGATTCGGGTTAGAAGATGTCAGCTAACGCTGACTCGAATCCCGCGCCAAGTCTCGCGAGCGAGACTTGAATAAGCGAAACTAATTACAGGAGGGAGCTATGAGAGTAACGAAAAAGGTCACTGCAGCTGTTTTGATTCTTTGTATGATGCTGCAGATCAGCGGCGCAGCAGTAATTGCTGATGACGCCGCCAACAGCAGGGGGATTGAAATCAGCGGTCCGACAGTTGAGAAAGGCGGGGAGCCCGTGCATGCTGCGGACATTGTTTCTGTATCTGTAGAAGGCGGTAAGTCTGTAACCTCGGAGAGCGGCGCTTCTGCATCAGCAGGAGGAGAGTCTGTATCCTCTGCGGGCGATGCTTCCGCGTCCGCGGCGGGAGGAGAGTCTGTAGCTTCGGCGGGCGGCGCTTCCGCGTCTGCGGCAAGCGAGGCCTCTGCAGCAAGTAAAGACACATTTTCCGCAGGCAGCGAAGAGTCGCATGCACAATCCCAGGGAGAGCAAAAATTGTCAGCAGACGAGGGTCTTTCTGCTGGGCCTTCCCAGGCTGAACCGGAAGCAATCACGGATCGTGCAGAACTGTCGGATCAGGCAAATGAAGCGGAAGACGCTGTCAGTGATAATGGGAAGACCGATGACGGGACTGAAGCACTGACCGGAAATGGGAAAGCAGCCGGAGACGAGGAAGCTGCCGGATCCGAGAAGGCGGTCAAGATTGAGAAGGCTGCCGGAAACAAGAAAGCAGCCAAGAACGAGAAGGCTGGCGGAGACGAGGATGCAGACGAAGACGAGAAAGAGTCCGGAGACGAGAAAGAGTCCAAAGACGAGAAAGCTTCCGAGGACGAGAAAGAATCGGGGGATGAGGAAGAAGCCCGGGGAAATATAACCGCGAAAGACGCAGGCATTGTCCTTGAAGGAGCAGGCGAGTTTGATATCCTTGTAACCGGGACACTGAAGAGCGAAGGAACGCCCATCTTGATTGATAAAAGCGTCGACCCGGATAACGTGTCCATTACTGTATGGAAAATTGAGGATCCGGTCCAGGCAGGTGAAAAAAACGAAAAGCATGTTGTGCTGGAGGGGAAACTCGGAGAAGCGCAGGCTGTCACGGACGACTCAAAAAAGGTCGAGGCCGGGATCAGGTATATCATCAAAATAGAACCTTCGCAGGAAAAACTGATCAATCTTGAAGGCACAGAAAAAAGCCATGGCTATAACACGGCCAAAGAGGGAGAAACGGTCACGCTGAAAATCTCAGTGCCTGACGGATATAAGCTCGTTGGCGCCTATAATGGAGACGGCGACAAGGTTCCATTGAAAAAGGACGATCATGGCAATTATTACGTGGTGGTTCCCAAAGCAGGAGGAGTATATCTCAGCGCTGAATTTGAAGAAAACTCAGATGACGATGAGGACGACGATGATGAGGAGGATGAGTGTTCCGGCAGAAGGACAGAGTCCGTCTGCAGCTATGCCGACAGACCCCGGGATCGTGAAATATGCGATCTGGCCAGCGAATGCAACCGGATCATTTATGATCTGAACGGTGGAACGCTTAATGGGGACAAGGGTCCGATCATCATAGAGGCCGAGCGCGATAAAGAGTATAAGCTTCTTGACGCGCCGGCAAAGCCGGGTGCCCGCTTCCTTCGATGGGCTTCATCCTGCAAGGACGTTCGTGCCAGTAAGCCGGGAGAAGCTTTTGTGTTTGAGCACTGTGTCAAGTTCACCGCTGTCTGGGATGATGACAGTGTAGGTCGCTGCGGCAGGCATAAAGTGAGCAAAGAATGTGATGACGGTGACGAGGACGACGAAGACGATGAGGACGACGGTGACGAGGACGACGAAGATACCGATGAAAATGATGACGGTCCCGATGTCACGGAGACAGTCCGCGTAACGGAGGAAAGTGACGAGGAACTGAACATCAACAGCATCAAAGTAGACGATAACCCTGCTGTCGGTATTGAAATCATAGCAGCCCGCGACGTCGACGTGGATGAGGATATCACTGTGACCGGCGGCGATCAGGGCGCGACGGGTATAAAAGCGTCAGCGGAAGGAAAATCGGTGACGTCGGAAGTTGAGACCGGCAGCGGCATGAAGGTGAAATCCGAGGGCAGCAGTTTCGGCATAGAAGCATCTGCTTCGGACGGCGGATCGCTGTCTGTGGATTTCGAGGGAAGCATAGATGTATCATCGGGCTCGGGCAGCAGCGTCGGAATAAGCGCACATGCAGATGCGGGAAGCTCGGTGTCCATCGAGGTCGGATAAGGCGCGGATTTCAAAGATGCCCCGGCTGCTGTCAAAATGGATGGCGGTCGGGGTATTATTCATACGCATGAAAAAAGAGGAACCGTCGCTAAGAATCAGCCCCCCTTCTTTGCTCAGGTGATTTTTCAATTGTTACGTGTCGGTTCAACTGGTTGCCTGAAACCTGTGAAAATTGCATTCGGTTTATTTCCTCCTTATGGTTTTCTTTTTTCAGGTTTTGTTTTCCCTTTCATTTATTGATACGAAACTCGTGGCATGGGGGCTAATTATTATGATACATCAGTGGAAAATCATTTTTTTCTCTCCTCCCGGATTTTGATCAGCATAGTCGCGATAAGACCGGACAAAGCGCCGAAAAGAGCGCCGAAAAGAGCGCCGACAATCACGTCTGACGGATTGTGGACCGCCACATACAGTCTCGAAAAGCCCATGAGGACCGCTATGATAAAGACCGACACCCGTATTTTCTTGTATGGCATGGTCCGAAGCCAGGCCGAGGCCAGTCCGAACGCCGCACATGTGTGTCCGGACGGAAAGGAATAGGGATCTCTTGACATGTCGACCAGCGCGTTAAGCCCTTCAGTGATTACATACGGTCTTGGTCTTGCGACAAGCGGCTTTATTATGATACTGGTCAGAATATATCCGATGAGAAGCGCAATTGCAGAAGCTGCCCCCGCTTTTCTCGTTCGGGCAAAAAGAAGCGCTGCGAGCGTCAGGGCTATGAACAAAATGCCATGATTCCCGAGCGAAGTGAACGGTATCATGATCTTATTAAGGATGTCGCTCCGCAAAGAATTCTGGATCCATAAAAGAATATCGCTGTCAATTGGCTGAAGGATATTAAACATAAGTGTGCCTCCTAACTATTATGCAGCATTTATGATACTGCGAAACAGGTCGCTTGTGAAGCCACCTATTCGCTTTAGCCCGCCCCCAAATTGCGTCGTATATACATAAGGAGCCAAAGGAAGCTCGATAAAAAAGCACTTGAAAAAATCAATACATACAGGAGAGAATAAATAATGACAGGGCTGAATAAAATCAACGTTGAGACACTCGAGAAGGTTACAGGCGGAAAGATCGTCACGGTTGAAAGCAGTGTGGTCAATTATGCAAATCTCAGACTTAAACCGGGCTTCAGCGGCAAGATTGCAGGTAGGGTCTATAACGGAACGAGGGTTAGGACCAGCGGACGTAAGATATTGAAAGACGGCTGCATGTGGTATGAAATTACTCTTCTGGACGGCGGGGATAACGTGTGGATCGCAGGAAGCCGGATTGGCATGTGAATCAATGGAGGACAGGTCTAAAACAGGACCTGTCTTTTTTATCCGGGACAGTATCACGGCAGCAGAATATGTGCAGTATATATGGTACAATTAAGAACAGATACTGAAACAAGTCGTTCTCGTTACAGTGAAACAAGGAGGTATTAACGTGGAGAAAAAGATAAAGACAATATTGGCGTTTCTTTTGGCTTTCGTCCTGATGTTTTCTATGACCGCCTGCAGCGTGACCCAGACGACGCAGCCTGCCGGACCGGCGGTAGATGCTGAGGACTCCGGGGCGGCGGTCTCGGAGGATGCGGAGGTTTCGGAGGATTCCGGGGCAGCAGTTTCGGAAGACGCTGCAGTGGAGACTTCAGAAAATACCGAAGAACCGGCGGAAAAGAACGGAGATATCTATATTCTCTACACCAGCGACGTCCACTGCGGCGTGGATCAGGGCTTTGGCTACGCGGGCTTAAAGCAGGTGAGAGATGCTCTGGAGGCAGAAGGCTACGAGACTCTTCTGGTAGACGACGGAGATTCGATCCAGGGAGAGGTGCTCGGAACACTTACTAAAGGGGAAGCCATCATAGATCTTATGAATGACGTCGGATATGACGTGGCCATTCCCGGAAACCATGAGTTTGATTACGGTATGGAACGCTTCCTAGAACTCACTGAGAAGGCGGAATTTCCATATATCAGCTGTAACTTCACCCATCAGGGCAAGCTGGTATTTGAGCCCTACGTCATAAAGGAAGCAGCAGGGAAGAAAATCGCTTTCGTAGGTGTGACGACACCATTGACAATCACCAGCTCAACACCGGTCTACTTTAAGGATGAAAGTGGGGAATTTGTCTATGGCTTTATGCAGGATGATACCGGCGAGGGCGTATATAACGCTGTTCAGGGAGCCGTAGACGCGGCGCGCGCGGATGGAGCGGATTTTGTCTATGGGATGGGACATCTTGGAAATATTGACGAGTTCAGCCCATGGACGTATGCGGATGTGCTTTCACATACGAACGGGATTGATGTATTTCTGGACGGCCATAGCCACGATGTAGACCAGGTCGTTATGAAGAATAAAGACGGGGAGGATGTGACCAGGTCTGCTGTCGGGACAAAGATGGCATGTATCGGCTACAGCCATATTTCCGCGGAAGGCGAGATCGTCGAGACGGGAATCTGGAGCTGGCCTAACAAGGCCGCAGCGCCGCAGCTGCTGAACATCCGGAATGAGATGTGGGATAAAGTTGAACAGGCAAAGCAGGAAGCAGCTGAAGTGATGAACGAGGTGGTGGCGACCACACCGGTCAGGCTGACTGTAGATGACCCGGAAGTAAAAGATGAAACCGGCAAGCCCATCCGAATGGTGAGACGCGCGGAGACGAATCTTGGAGACCTGTGCGCGGATGCGTGCCGTGCTGAGACCGGGGCGGATATTGCATTTGCAAATGGCGGCGGAGTCCGCGCTAACATTGAAAAAGGCGATATTACCTATGGAGACATTATCGCTGTGAATCCTTTCGGAAATATGCTCTGTGTCGTTGAAGTGACGGGGCAGCAGGTGCTAGATGCTCTGGAGTGGGGCAGCCGCGCTGTTCCGCAGGAGACCGGAGGCTTCCTACATGTGTCAGGGCTGACTTATGAGATCAATACTCTCATCGACAGTCCCTGCAAGGAGGACGAGAACGGTCTGAACACCGGCATCGAAGGGGAGCGACGGGTGCAGAACGTTATTGTCGGAGAAGAACCGCTGGATCCGGCAAAGACGTACACAGTCGCCGCCATGGACTACACACTTCTGAATAACGGAGATGGCTACACCGCGTTCAACGGGGCAACGGTTCTTCAGGACAGAGTGAAGATCGACAATCAGGTGCTGATCGATTATATCGTTGATACGATGGGCGGGGTTGTCAGCGAAGAGTACGCGGATCCTTACGGACAGGGAAGGATCAAAATTCTCGAATAACGAGTCGGGGACGGTTCTTTCGCGAGAAAAACCGTCCCTTTTTCTGAGATTTATGCTGTATAGAGACCAATCGAGAAGGCGACCGCAAGCAGCACACGTATCCAGCTTGTGATGAAGCGGGAGTACATTACGGACATAACACCTACCTCAACTGTCTCTGTCTCAGCTTCTGCAAGACCGACCGGAATGAAGTCGCAGGCTGCATGGCAGTTAAGCGCGAACAGACCGACCAGAGCGAGATGCGGAGAAATTCTGCCTGCTGCTATCTCGGCACCCATGATACCGCCGAGGATCTGGGAGATAACAGCGCCGGGGCCTAAGATTGCGGACAGACCCGGGATGGAGCAGATGATACCGAGGATCAGAAGACCCGGAATTGAGCCGAGGAGCGGCTGCAGCACGCCTGAGAAGAATGTTCCGAAGCCTGTACCGTTGATAATACCGATGAGCATGGACACGAAAGCCATGAACGGAAGCAGGGTGGTGATTGCGGTCTGGACCGCGTCACGGGCTGCCTGATTGAATGTAGCGACGACTTTGCCTGCGTCGAGAGTAAATTGAATGCATGGCCGCTCTTGTAAGCGGCGTGATTTGGGGACTGTCGCATTAGTGCGGCAGTCCATTTGCTGAGTGGTGGCGGTCATCTTGGTTCTGTTTGGTGTTCATTGACTGCCCGGGTGGTTTGAAGGCAGTAGCTATCGATGAAATCAGCATAAATCTACTGAAAGCAAGAAAGTAGGCTTTCAGTCATCTTTTTCAGTTTGGCGTTCATTGACTGCCCGAATGGCATGAAGGGCAGTAGCTATCGATGAAATCAACTTTAAGCTACTGCTGATTCAAACATGAGATAAGCAAGGCTTACCATCACCAGATATTAAAATCAATAAAGGTGACTGCTTCTAAGCAGTAAATTTAGTTGAGTGCTAAGCTGAATTAACTAAAAACGAGTCAGTGAGACTGCCGATGCACTTTGATTTGACCTTTATGTGGCACTGCACATGTGTATTATTTTGCAAGATCGACTGCCGGCTTCTTGATTACAAGGTTTAAACCAGATAAATTACCGAAGGTTTCCACAACCGCTATTGCGGCAGCCTTTTGCGTGCTTGAATCAGATGTCCCGCAATGATAAGATATTTGACAAAAGAGCATGATTTTAAGGAGACACAAAATGGTATCAGAAAAAATGTATGACAAGCTTGCGAATCTTGTGGTGATAAAGGGTGTGAACGTCCAGAAGGGTCAGCCGGTCGTAATCAGAGCGAACGTCCGTGATGCGGCCTTTGTGAGGAAGATCGTGAAATGCGCGTACGAAGCGGGCGCCGGTGCTGTCAGTGTCGAGTGGAGTGACAATGACATCACAAAGATGGCCTATGAGTACGAGAGCGTGGAAGCGCTGTCGGAAGTGCCACAGTGGAAGTACGACAAGGTCAAGTACCAGCACGACCGCGGGGCTTGCTATATCTCGGTCCTCTCCGATCCGCCAGGTGTCATGGCAGATGTCGACGGAGAAAAGATCAAAGCGGCGAACAGGGCTTACTACACCAAAATGGCAGACCTTATGACGTACACGATGAACAATGAAGGCCAGTGGAGCGTGATCGGTGTGCCTTCGGTGGAGTGGGCAAATAAGGTGTTCCCGGAGCTCGATGAAAAGGAAGCATACGAAAAGCTCGGCGACGCGATATTTGCAGTGACAAGGGTCACGGAAGATAATGACCCGATTGAGGAGTGGAATAAGCACGACGCGGAGATGCTTGAACATGCATCAAAAATGAACGAATTCGGCTTTGAAAAGCTGCACTTTACCGCCGGGAACGGAACAGATCTCTATGTCGAACTTGTTAAGGATCACATCTGGATTGCCGGAGGCAGCACGACGCCGGGCGGAATCTTTTTTGATCCGAACATGCCGACAGAAGAGTGCTTCTGCATGCCGCTCAAAACAGGAGCTTGTGGCATCGTGTACGCTTCAAAGCCGCTGGACTATGAGGGCAAGGTCATTGACGGCTTCTGGCTGCGCTTTGAGAACGGAAAAGCTGTCGAATTCGGCGCTGAGAAAGAGGAAGAGGCATTGGCACAGCTTCTGAGCTTCGATGAGGGATCATCGTACCTCGGTGAAGTTGCGCTTGTTCCCTACGATTCTCCGATCTCACAGTCCGGGATCCTGTTCTTCAATACGCTGTATGATGAGAATGCGGCCTGCCATCTGGCACTCGGAAGGGCTTATCCGGAGAACCTTGTGGGCGGCACGGAGATGAGCAAAGAAGAGCTCGCAGCCCACGGGTCAAACGATTCGATGCAGCATGTGGACTTCATGATCGGCACTGCCGACATGAATGTTGACGGTATTTTGAAAGACGGGACAGCGGTTCCGGTGTTCCGGGACGGGAACTTCGTATTTTGACGTGTTAAGCAGTTCAGACAGGCTGTAGCGAAGGTTCATAATCCGTCGTAAACATCATCTTCATCGAAAAACGCCGGTCCTACCCTGCGAGCCAAAAAATGTATACACATTTTTGGTCTCTCGGTCGGACCGACAATGTTTTTCTAACGAAGATGGATGTTTTACGACGAAAACGAACACATAAAACAGCCTGGCTGAACTGGTATTACAAGTGAAAAGAACCATCTCCGAAGGAATACGCGAAAAGAACTATTTCCGAAAGAGGGAAAGTATATGGTCGGAAAATATAAAGTCATCACCCTCTGCGGCAGCACCCGCTTCAGGGATGAATTCATGGAAGCTCAGAAGCGCCTGACGCTGGAGGGAAATATTGTGATCAGCGTCGGCCTCTTTGGCCACTCCGGCGATAATGAAGTCTGGGAGAATATGGACGAGGGCACGCTGACTAGGACGAAAGAGATGCTGGACGATATGCATAAGAGAAAGATCGATATGGCAGATGAGATTTTCGTTATCAATGTCGGCGGCTACATCGGGTCCAGTACCAGGTCCGAGATTGTATATGCAGAGGCGGCCGGGAAGCCGGTCAGGTATCTGGAAGAGGTTCAGCGTTCTTGATTGCGGTGCCGGACTTCGCTTTGTTCAAGGGTTTTCCTGCGGCTTGGAGTGAGGAACCGTATTGACCGCGATATGAGGTGCATGCAAATGCAGATAGACAATCTTTCTAAAATCGTAAACCTCCGGCATGAGCTCCATATGCATCCGGAACTCTCCATGGAGGAGACGATCACCGCTGCGCTGATCAAAGACTTCCTTGGCGCGAACACAAATCTATCGATCGTTGACCGGGGCGAGTGGTTTTATGCGGTCAAAAGAGGGAAGACCGGCAGACCAAGGATCGCCTTCAGGGCGGATATGGACGCTCTCCCGATCGCTGAGGACGAGACGCTCAGCTATCACTCTAAAAATCCGGGTGTTTCCCACAAATGCGGACACGACGGCCACTGCGCAGCCCTGTGCGGTCTGGCTCTCGAGTTGGACGGGAGGGAAACCGAGGCGGACATCTACCTGATCTTTCAGCCCGGGGAAGAGATCGGCAGCGGGGCAGTGCTATGCCGTGAGCTGATAAAAGAGGAGGGCATTCAGCGAATATTTGCCTTCCACAACCTGAGCGGATATCCCGAAGGGAGCATTGTGTACCGCCCCGGGCTCACCCAGCCGGCGTCCGAGGGACTCAAAATCTGCTTTCATGGGAAAACTTCGCATGCAAGTGCCCCGGAAGACGGGAACAATCCGTCAGAGGCGGTTGCAAATGTCATCCTCCGCGCGGCAGAGCTCTCCAAGGACCGGTCAGCCGGGATGCTGCTTTGCACCGTGACCGGGATCAGGCTCGGCAGCGGGGACTTTGGGATATCTCCCGGCGAGGCTGAGATCTGCATGACACTGCGGGCTGAAGAGGAGAGCAGGATGAAGAGTCTTGAGGAGGCGATAATAGCATTTGCCGGAGAAGAGGGGGAGAGGCGCGGTATCCGGATCAGTTATTCTGTTCATGACTATTTTCCGGAAACCAGGAACGATGAGGAGTGCCTTAAGGCGGCCCTGGCAGTGGCAGAGAGGCTCGGCCTTCGGCGGATCCCCATGGATAAGATGTGGCGTGCTTCGGAGGATTTCGGGTGGTATCTGAAAGAATGTCCGGGGGCGATCATATATATCGGCAGCGGAGAAGAGCATCCTCCGCTGCACACTGCAGAATATGATTTTAACGACCGGATCCTTGAGACCGCAGTGGATCTTTTTGCGGACTTAAGTGTCCTGAATACAGAAGACTGCGTATAGCGGAACGGAAAGGAGAAATAAACATGGCATCTATTTTAATCAAAGACACGACCCGTGAGGAGAGAGCGCACATTGTCGACGAGGCCATCGGAAACATTGAGGGCCTCTGTGACGGGTGCAGCCCGGGGCTGCTCAAGATGTACGATGATTACATCGATGGTAAGAAGGAGCTGCGGGAGGTCAACAGGGAATTTAATGCCCGCTATATGTCCGGCCAGACTGGCCCGGAGATGAGCGGCATGAGCTGCGTGGAAGGGCACTAGGGAAGGTTCTTTGTACATGAGATGCCCGTTCAGACAGGCTGCAGCGAAGTTCCATAATCCGTCGTAAACATCATCTTCATCGAAAAGCGCACATCCTTCTCTGCGAGCTAGCAACACGCTTCGCATGTTGCGATCTCTCGGTCGGATGTGCAATGCTTTTCTCACGAAGATGGATGTTTTACGACGGCAACGAACAATTAAAACAGCCTGTCTGAGCTGGAAATTCACGAGAAAATAACTGTCCCCAAAAACTTGGAGGTAAATCATATGTCATTTGGAAAAAAACTGCTGATCGCTATCATTGCAATTGTCTTACTGCTGCCGCTCACTTACGCAGCCTTAAAGATCCAGAGCCCAACTACCGCGGGGAAGGAGCCCAACCTTGAAGGCACAGAAAAAATCCCCGTTAAGGTCCTCATCCTGCCGAAATTCGAGGTGGATGAGATGAGCGGTGACTTTCCGGGCGAAGCCCAGCTCTATTACGAACACTATCTGGACGGAGCGGAAGAGTATGAGGTCCCAAATGCTGCCGAGGGATGCACACTGTACCTGAAGGACGGGGTTGCCCTCTGCGTGCTCGGTATGGGAAAAGTAAATGCCGCGCTGAACACGATGGCAATTTTGACAGACAGCCGGTTCGATTTTTCCGATGCCTATATTCTGTCCACGGGCTGTGCCGGCTCTGCGATGGACAACAGCGTCATGGGAGATGTGTTCGTCATCACATCCGCCGTGGATTATGATCTTGGCCACCATGCGGATCCCCGGGATATGGAGGACGACACTGCCGCCACATGGTTCCACGACGCCGATTTCGATTCCGCGGCTGTCGTTCATCTTGATTCGGACCTGATGGACCGCGTCTATTCCCTTGTTAAGGACATTCCGCTGGAGACGACTGAGCGCACGCGGGATTTCATGACACGCGCATTTGACGGAGCCGACTGGGCAGTGCGAGACCCGAAGGTGCTGCGGGGGACGACGGTCACTGGCGACAACTACTGGAAAGGCCGGTATGGTCATGCAAATGCACTCCTCATGACTCAGACCTACGGATGCTCCGACCCATATGCGACGACGGAGATGGAGGATATTGCGATCGCCAGGACAGCGAGGCAGCTGGGAATGCTGGATCGCCTGATCATTCTCCGCGACAGCGTGAACATGGATACATTTATGCTGGGGGCAACGCCGGAGAGCCTGTGGGATCCTGAGCATGACAACAGTGATGTGAGCAATGAGAACAGCGAAGAGTACATAGATGTCTTCGCGACCGCGAGGGAAAATAATTTCATCGTCGGCAGAACCATCATCGATGCGATCCTTGAAGGAAATCTTTGATCTGCTGATGTCTGCAGGGGCAGAAAGGCATTCTGTACGGATTCAAAAAGCGGCGCGCTTCGTCTCGAGGTGGCTGCTTTTTTAAAATAGTTGTACATTTATTGCAGAATGTGGTATCATTCTTCAAGTTCTATCCTTATAAAACGTTAAATTACTAAAACTTCCTACTTAATGTAAAAACACAAGCCGTGATTGAAAAAATGCTTTCGAAGGGCAGGCACGCGGCTTGAATTTGCAAATGTTGCGAAAGGAGACGATACAATGGATGAATATAACGAGATTGGCGCAAGACTGAGAGAACTGCGTGAAGCCAGCGACTATACAATTGAAGAACTGGCAAAAGAACTGGAGCTGGACCCGGAAGTCTATGCCTCCTACGAGGAGAACGGCAAAGACGTGCCCATCAGTGTCATTTATCAGATCGCCAATATGTTTAAAGTGGATTTCACCGAGATCTGCACCGGACAGAGCGCCAAGCTTGACACCTACCACCTGATCCGCAGGGGAGGCGGCAAGGTCATTAACCGAAATCCGGAGTATCACTTTGAGGATCTCGCTTTCCGCTATGCAAATAAAATCATGCAGCCGCTCCTGGTCACCCTGGAGCCCACGGATGAAGTGGCTAAGCTGATCACACACAAGGGTCAGGAATTCAACCTTGTTCTGGAGGGCACGGTAATTGTCACTCTGGGTGACAAAGAGTTTGTCATGAATCCCGGAGATTCCATTTACTTTAACCCGACCATTCCTCACGGACAGCGCTGCGGCGGAGACGTTAAGGCGCGTTTCCTGACGGTTATTACGGAATGAGATCCAGGTCTCGCTCGTGAGACTTGGGGCGGAAATTCGGAGTTCCGGATTTCGCACCTTATGTGAAAGACTTGAAAGAAAAGGAGTGAAGCTGCTTTGAATTACTTACTGAACAAATATCTTCCCCAGATTGAGTTTTCAAGCTATGAGGAGTTCAAAGAGAAACTGACCATAAATGTACCGGAAGATTTTAACTTCGGCTATGACGTCGTAGACGCGTGGGCAAAAGAGGAACCGGATAAAAAAGCCCTTGTCTGGGTGAATGAAGAGGACGAGGAGCACATCTTCACGTTTACCGAGATCAGCAGGCGTTCCAATCAGGTAGCCAATTACCTGAAGAGCTTGGGATTCAAGAAAGGTGACGTGGTCATGATGATCCTTCGCCGCCGCTGGGAGTACTGGGTATGCGCTACAGCGCTCCACAAGCTCGGTGTTATCCTGATTCCGGCTACCCTTCAGCTCACCAAGAAGGATATCGTCTACCGCGGCAATGCGGCTTCCGTCAAGGGAATCATCTGCGTCGATGATGACTTCGTCATGACCCAGACAGAGCTGGCAGAGTCTGAAATCCCCTCACTGGAGTATAAGTTCCTGGTAGGCGGACCGAGAGAAGGCTGGAATAGGCTTCATGACGCATTTGACAACTTCTCTGACGAATTTGAGCGTCCGACCGGCGAGGAAGCTACCAAGTGGAACGACGTTATGCTGGTCTACTTTACCAGCGGCACCACAGGCATGCCGAAGCTGGTCCAGCACAATTTTGCGTACCCTCTTGGCCATATCGTTACCGCGAAGTATTGGCAGCATGTGGAGGAGAATCATTTGCATATGAGCGTATCTGACTCCGGCTGGGCGAAGTTCGGCTGGGGAAAGATCTACGGTCAGTGGATCTGCGGGGCTGTCATTTTCTGCTACGATATGGTTGGAAGATTCAATCCGAAGCATCTTCTCTCCAAGGTCGAGAAGTACAGGGTGACGACGTTCTGCGCGCCGCCGACTATGTATAGATTCATGCTTCAGGAAGATCTCTCACAGTTCGACCTCTCCGCGCTGCACCACTGCGCGACAGCAGGCGAACCGCTCAACCCTGAAGTCGTTAAGCGCTGGAAAGAGCTGACCGGCCACCAGATCTACGAGGGATTCGGCCAGACAGAAGGCCCGGTCTTGATCGCTAATTTCGGCAGCGAGTGGTTCAAGCCGATCGAAGGCTCAACAGGAAAGCCGAATCCGCTGTTCGACATTCAGCTGCTCAATTCTGACGGACAGATCTGTGAGGACGGTGAAGAAGGCTCCCTCACGATGATGGATGTAAAGCACCATCCGCCGGTAGGCCTCTTCACAGGCTACTACAAGGATCCGGTGATGACTGAAGAGAAGCTGGGCGGCATCGGCTACAATACCGGCGACGTCCTCTGGCGCGACAGTGCAGGCTATTACCGATTTGTCGGAAGAAACGACGACGTCATCAAGTGCTCCGGCTACCGTATCGGACCGTTCGAGGTCGAGTCTGCCCTGATCGCTCACGACGCAGTCGTTGAGTGCGCCATCACAGGTGTCCCGGATCCGATCCGCGGACAGGTCGTCAAGGCGACGATCGTGCTTGCCAAGGGCTATACACCTTCGGAAGAACTGACCAAGGAGCTGCAGAAGCATGTCAAGAAGCTGACTGCGCCCTACAAGTATCCGCGTGTGGTCGAATACGTGGATGAACTGCCCAAGACGGTCGGCGGCAAGATCAAGAGAGCTCTGATCCGCAAGACGGATGAGGATCACTATAAGAGCGCTCTGTAAAGGGCGACGCAGCGCGTGCGCCGGCACATGAGACAGATAAGAACATTTTTAAGGTGCTCCTTTGGGGCACCTTCTTATTATGGTATGATAATTATCAGAGCGAATTTTGCGAGAGAGCTCATGGACGAAGGCCGTATTTAGGAGATGAAAAATGTGCGGACGATATTGGATTGATGATACGCTGGAACAGAGACAGATTGCGGAAGAAATGATGCGCTCTGCGCTTGTGGGCAGATGGAAGGATAAAGCCGCTGTCAAAACGCAGGGCGAGATCCGCCCGACCGACGTCGTACCTGTGATTGCGCCGAACCGCTATGGAGCCAGAACTGTCTACCCCATGAAGTGGGGCTATACCGGGAGAAGTCTGCTCATCAATGCGCGCTCCGAGACAGCGGCCGGGAAGCCGACCTTTCGGGAGGACTGGGCAAGGCACCGCTGCATAGTGCCGGCATCGTGGTATTTTGAGTGGGAGCACTACCTTGATAAGGACGGAAGGAAGCGTACTGGCGATAAATATATGATCAGACCGCAGGGGGCATATACTGCCATGAACAAAGGCGATGCACAGGGGACAGACCCTGCCATGACCTGGCTCTGCGGGCTGTATCGGATCGAGGGAGGCCTGCCGGCATTTGTAATACTGACAAGAGAGCCGGGTGAGAAGATCCGCTTTATCCATGACCGTATGCCGCTCATCATGCCCGGGGAGCTGGTGAATGAGTGGATCCGGCCGGACACGAAGCCGGAGGAGCTAATGCCGTACGCGCTGACGGATATGGATTTTGAGAAAGCACTTTGATGGTGCCCCGGCGATGCTTCCTGTTATTTCGCGTAGTACTGTTCCAACTTCTCATAGCCTCCGGAAATAAAGGTCAGCAGTATCTTCTGCACTTCATACCAGTCCTGCTTCTTTTCCCATCCCATCGATTTATTGACTTCGAAAGCGCCTGTGATTACAAAGAGGAAAAGCTTCTCTGCCTGCAGCCCGGAAATTCCGAGGCTGTCCTGAAACTGCTTGACGGACTCAGATTTCTGACTGCGGTATATCTGCATAAGTATGTATTCGGAAACCATAGTATCCCGGAACATTACCTTGTATTTCGGATCGTCCGCGACCCGCTGGCACACCGGGAGAAGAGACATATAGGGGGCCAAAAGCTCGGGGTCTGTGGTTTTATGCATCTCCTGGGCAAGAGTCGCGAGGTCCTTAATACGCTTACTGCTGGTGCCGGATGCCGCAAGAATTGCGTCGTCCGCCAGCTCTTTTATGACATCGGTGAGGCTGTCATAATGAAGATAAAATGTAGTCCTCACGATATCAGCTCTGCGGCACAGCGCGGCAACAGTTATTTTCTCGAAAGGCATTTCTGCCAGAAGTTCAAGCATGGCGTCCTTCACGGTATTCTTCGTATACGCGGTTCTGCGGTCGATCCGGCGCGGCGCGTTATTTTCCATTATATGTCACCTCATCCGATATTCAGGTCCCGCGCAAAAGGCGAAAGCGCGGGATTTTTCCTGTTATTTGTATTATAAATGAGAGAAAGAGCAAAGTCATGGACACTTTTGCCTGACCTGTTCATAACTGTACAATTCTGATAGTTCTGCACTGGATGTCTTTTTATGTACTTTGATAGATTATTGTCAAGAAATAAAAAAGATAGGAGGAACTATCATGATATCATTTGAAATGGAAGATTTGATCGGCGTGCTTCAGGGCCTTACGCCCTACTTTATCGCTATCGGAGCAGCCCTCGTACTGGCGATCGCAATCACGATCGCGGTCAGAAAAAAGGACAAGCCGCTCAGGAGTCTTATCCGTAAAGAGAGCTGGATCGCGGCGATCCTGGCGATTGTGGTCATCATCAACGCGATCTGCTTCGGCCCCATGTCAACACTGATTTCTCTGGCGACGGGCAGCGGGTCGGTTTCCGAGGAGACTACAGCAGAGGCGACGGAGGCAGCCCTCAAGATAGCCGAGGAAGGCTTCGTGCTCCTCGAAAATGAGAATCAGATGCTTCCGCTCGAAAGCAACAAAAAACTGAATCTCTTTGGCTGGGCATCCACGAATCCGATTTACGGCGGAGCCGGTTCCGGCGGCATTAATGACCTTTATCCGATCGTATCCCTCGAGCAGGGCCTGACAGATGCCGGCTTTGAGCTGAACACGGAGCTTAAGGATTTCTATCTCGGATATGCGGCAAATCGCGCGGCAGTTTCCATCACAGCTCAGAACTGGAATCTTCCGGAACCGCCGGCAGAGAACTACACGGATGAGATGATTAAGAACGCGAAGGATTTCTCCGACACGGCAGTCATCGTAATTTCAAGACTTGCGGGTGAAGGCCACAGCGACATCCCGCAGGATATGTCTCTGGCGACATACGACAACAATTCCGAAAAGTACAATGACTTCGAGGCAGGAGAGCATTATCTTCAGCTTTCCCAGACAGAGGAAGATATGGTCAACCTCGTCTGCGAGAATTTTGCAAATGTCATCCTCCTCTACAACGGCGCCTACGCCTTTGAGCTTGGCTTCGTCGAGGAACTTCCGCAGATCCAGGCTGTTGTCTGGACACCGGGCCCGGGCAATGTCGGCTTCACAGCCCTCGGCGAGATTCTTGCAGGTACAGTAAATCCGTCAGGCAAAACAAATGACACCTTCGTTTATGATATCGATACAACTCCGTACTACAATAATGCTGAAAAACGTGACTACCAGAACATGCTCGATATGACCGTTGAGGGCATGAACGCAGGCGTTCCGACCAACTATGCACCGGCATTCATCAATTATGTCGAGAATATTTATGTAGGCTATAAGTTCTATGAGACAGCAGCTGCCGAGGATTTCATCGACTATGAAAGCGTTGTCCAGTATCCGTTCGGCTACGGACTTTCCTACACAGAGTTCGAGCAGAAGATGGGCGAGATCACAGAGAAGGACGGACAGATCAGCTTCGATGTGACAGTCACCAACACCGGCGAGGTCGCGGGCAAGGACGTTATTGAAGTCTATTATAATCCGCCTTATACAAACGGCGGAATTGAGAAGGCAAGCGCAAACCTTATCCGCTATGATAAGACAGGGATGCTGGAACCGGGGGCTTCCGAGACGGTGACGATTACATTTGCAGCAGAAGACATGGCTTCCTATGACGAAAAGGGCGCAGGCTGCTATGTGCTCGAGGAAGGTGACTACATAATCTCCGTCAACGGCGATTCACACACAATTCTTGACAGCAAAACTTTCCATGTGGAAACAACGACCACATACGATGAGTCCAATCCGAGGCAGAGCGACGACATCGCGGCTGTGAACGTCCTTCAGGATGCGCAGGGCAATGCGACATATCTGTCGAGAGCGGATAAATTTGCAAATTACGATGCAGCGACGGCAGTTCCTTCGGACCTCAACATGCCGGAAGAATATATCGACGGCTACCACCTGAACTCCAATTACGACCCGAATGCGTACATCGATCCGAACGCGGAGATGCCGACGACCGGCGCGGGCGGAAACCTCAAGCTTGTCGACCTGCGCGGCAAGGATTATGACGATCCGATGTGGGATCAGCTGCTTGATCAGCTGACAGTCGATGAGATGGCGGACATGATCGCTCTGTCCGGCTATCAGACACCTGCGATTCCGTCCATCGGCAAGGTCCAGAACGTTGACAGCGACGGACCGGCGGCAATCAACAACAACTTCACCGGCGCAGGCTCCATCGGATATCCGATCGAGGTCGTCATCGCATGCACATGGAGTCACGAGCTTGCCGAGAGCTGGGGCACCATGATGGGCAAGATGTCCAAAGAAATGAACGGAACAGGCTGGTATGCACCGGGTATGAACATGCACCGCTCCGCATTCACTGCCCGCAATTATGAGTACTTCTCCGAGGATGCAGTGCTGGCCGGCTTCATGGCAGCGGATGCGGTCCGCGGCGCACACAGCCAGGGTGTTTACTCGACGATCAAGCACTATGTCATGTACGACTGCAACGGCAAGATGGTCTGCGCGTGGTCGACTGAGCAGGCTATGCGTGAAATCTACTTCAGGCCTTTCGAGATTGCGATCAAGGAAGGCGGCGCGGACGCGGCCATGGCATCATGGGCGTTCATCGGCAACAAGTGGGTCGGTGAGATGTCTTCCGTTATGCAGACGATCCTTCGCGACGAGTGGGGATTCAGAGGCTTCGTGGTCTCCGACTTCTTCCGCAATAACGGCCATGGATTTATGAATGCGGATATGGCTTTGGCAAATGGCGTCGACGCGATGCTGTCAACATTTGCAGGCGGTCCCAATCAGGTGACCGACAAGTCGGCGGCCTCCAATGTGCAGTACATGAGGACTGCGACACACAACATCCTCTACACCACAGCGCAGTCGTGGACTTATGACGAGGAGCATCAGCAGGAATCGCTTGAACCGTGGAAGATGACGGCCTATGTGATCGACGCGGTGCTGGCAGCAGGGCTGATTGCGCTCGCGATGCTGGCATACAGGAAATTTAAGAAACAGTAAAGACGCAAGACTAATAAAGAGGGGGCTGTCGCATTAGACAGCCCTATTAGTTTTTCGTGGGCGGAGATGTTGGTCCGGAACGTATAAGCCTCACTGCGATATATTGCTGAAAAGAGTGAAAGACAGATGATGCTGTGTTACAATGCAGTAAAACGTGTGAGGCAAATCCGGCGGAGGTATTATTATATGCTCAGCACACAGCTCATTAATGAAGTCGTTATTGACTGGGAAAAGATCGGCAGAGGGAGTTACCTGCGAGATATTCCCGCTTTATGTGATGTCGAAAGAATCAGCTTCACGCAGCCTGTGACCTTCTTCGTCGGCGAGAACGGCAGCGGGAAATCGACGCTGCTCGAAGCGATCGCCGTGGCCTACGGCTTCAACCCGGAGGGTGGAACGCGGAACTATAATTTCTCGACGTATGACTCCCACTCTGAACTCTGCAATGCGATCCGGCTCTCGCGGGGCTTTCGCCGTGCCGGTTGGGGATATTTTCTGCGGGCGGAAAGCTTCTACAATGTAGCGACCAAGGAAGAGGAGTACAGCAGGGAGGGCGGCGTCATGCCGGAGTACTACCATCACAAATCGCATGGAGAGAGCTTTCTCGCGCTTGCTCAGAAGAGTTTTAAGGCGAACGGGCTGTATTTACTCGACGAACCCGAGGCAGCTCTCTCACCGCAGCGGCAGCTGACCCTGCTCGTGGAGATCGACCGGTGCGCGATGGAGGGTTCCCAGTTCATCATTGTGACCCATTCGCCCATCCTTCTCGGGATGCCGGGCGCGGAAATTCTGAGCTTTGATGACGGACCGATCCATCCCTGCGCATATGAGGAGACGGACAGCTACCAGGTGACGTCCATGTTCATCAATCACCGGGAGCAGATCCTGCGTAGGCTGCTCACGAATTAGGGATGCTTTGCGCCGGAAGCGAAAAGTTAGAACAGCCTGTTTGAACTGCTTCACGCAAAAAGCGTCCCCCAAAAGGAGGAAAACATGAAAACTATTTATCTCGCCGGCGGATGCTTCTGGGGTGTCCAGAAGTTCTTCGACCAGTTCGACGGAGTTATATCTACTGAGGTCGGGTACGCCAACGGACCGGATGCGGCTCCGAGCTACCGCGATGTGTGCAAAAGCAGCGGACATGCCGAGACGGTCAAAATCATTTACGATGAGAGCGTAATCAGCCTGACGGAGCTCCTTAAGTTTTATTTTATGGTGATCGACCCGCTCTCAGTCAACAGGCAGGGAAACGATACCGGCATCCAGTACCGCACGGGGATTTATTACACAGATGATAATCAGCTCGCGGAGGCAAAAGCGGTCTATGAAGCCGAGGAGAAGAAGGCCGGAGCGAAGCTGGCGGTCGAGCTTGAACCGCTTGTGAACTTCTTTTCCGCGGAGGAATATCACCAGAAATATCTCGTAAAGAATCCGGGTGGTTACTGCCACATTCCGCGGTCGATGTTCAATTTGAATAAGTAATTTATGGGGCTGCCGCATTATACGGTGTCACCATTATATATGGCAGACATTTGCAAATGACGTCTGCCATATATAATGGTGGCCCGCCTTAATGCGGCAGCCTTTCTTTGCCTGTCGGGGACAGATTTTCATCAGAAAAGCTGTTGATTATGTGTATACGCCATGATATAATACATATCCTATAGGAATGGTATGTTTATGAAAGGATATGGAATTATGGGCACTTTACACGATATATATGAATATGTAAGAAGCGGGGAAACTGAAAAGGAGAGACTGGGACTTGAAATCGAGCACTTTATTGTAAATGAAGTGGGAGTCCAGATCACATTTGAAGAGGTTACTCCTCTGATTGAAAAAGTCGGCAGAGAAACCGGAGCGAAGCTTTTATATGTGGACGGCCATGTTGTCGGCTATGCAAATGATAAATACTCTGTCACCCTTGAGCCGTCTTGTCAGTTCGAGATCAGCATAAACCCGTACTCTGCCCTCGGCGAGATAGAAAAGGTCTACCGGGAATTCCGCGGTATCTGGGATCCGATTTTTGCCGGAAGGGGATATCATTTTGTGGCCAAGGGCAACCTGCCGCTTGTCGAATGTGGTATAATTACACCGGATGAGATCCCCTTGTCGCCCAAAAAGCGATACGAGTATATGGACGCCTATTTCAGGACCAGCGGTAAATACGGCAAATACATGATGCGGGCATCCGCCTCCACGCAGGTCTCAATTGATTATAAGTCGGAGACGGATCTGATCAGAAAACTGCGTCTGCTCGAGAAATTATCACCGATCTTTATGATCATGATGGAGAATAAGACGGAGGCGAACTCGACGCTGCCGGGTGCCTCGGAGAAGCCGCATTTGCTGAGAATCCAGGAGTGGGAAGACCTCGATCCTGCGAGGACCGGATTCTATCCGGGATCATTTGACGAGGGTTTCGGATATGCGAAGGTTGCCGACGTGGTCTATCACACCCCGCTGATTTTGTTGACGGATAATGATGTCTCTACATATGTGGGCTCTAAGACCGCGGAGGATCTGTTCGCTGAGCTCATCATCTCTGAAGAGGGGCTTGATGAGGAGAGAAGGACTAAGCTCGTCGAGCATTTTCTCTCCATGGGCTTTTTCCACTTCCGAATCAAAAAGTATATCGAAGTGCGCGTCGCCGACAGTGTTCCGATCAAAAAAGCGCTCGGGTATACCGCGCTTCTGAAGGGCATTGTCTATTCGGAGCGAAATCTTGATGTGCTTGAGAAAGAGCTGGCGGACATTGACGGACTTGACGAAATTCAGGATGCTGTCGAGCGGATAGAGGCAGGCGGAGATCAGACAGTTATTTATCATAATATGACGGCTGCGGAGTGGGCGTCATATCTTATCGGACTGGCAGGGAACGTACTGCCTGAACACGAGAAGGGATATCTAAAATATGTGTGAGCTTTTAGGCGTCACGGCTAAAAGAAAAATCATTATGAATGACCTGCTTGCTACTTTTTTCAGTCACAGCGTCGATCACCGAAACGGATGGGGGCTTGCTGTGCTTGATACGGATCCGATCACTATTGACAGGGAACCTGTGATGGCGAGCAGCAGCCTGTATCTGAAGGACCGGCTTTTAGGCACCATTGAGACTTCAAAATGTATTGGGCATATTCGGTTTGCGACGATAGGCGGAGACAGTATAAAGAATACGCATCCATTTGCGCGATATGATATTTCGGGCAGACAATGGGTGCTTGCGCACAACGGGACTATATTCGACTCCGAGGCTCTTGCCCCTTATCGGTTTGTGCAGGAAGGCTCGACTGACAGCGAGAGGATTCTGCTGTATATAATTGACCGAATGGGCGAGAAGTATCGGCGAAAGGGTGATGTTCTGAGCGCCGATGAGAGGATCCGAATTGTTGAGGATATGGTGCAGACAATCGTTCCGGGCAACAAGGTGAATCTGCTCATTTATGACGGTGAGCTGTTTTACGTGCATAAAAATGAGAGGGGAACGCTCCACCAGAAAGCGTTGGAGGAGGGGATGCTGTTTGCGACGCAGCCCCTTACCGGGGATAGCTGGGAAGAGTTCCCGCAGAATCAGCTTATGGTATACAGGGACGGAGATCTGGTGTATGCCGGGAAAAAGCACGATCATACGTATGTGCACAACGAAGAGAGGATGAAACTGCTCTATCTGGCTTATTCCGGGCTATAGGGGATTTGGGGACGGTTCTTTTACGTAAAAGAACCGTCCCTTATTTTTGACCTTGTGGTATACTCATATTGATGGAAGTCTAAATGAAACAGAGGGTTATACACTTGAATCTTAAACAACTGGAAGCATTCGTCATGATCGCGGACAATAAGAGCTTCTCTTTGACCGCCGAAAAACTATATCTGACTCAGCCTACGGTGAGCGCATACATAAGCAAGCTGGAAAGCGAACTGGGTGAGAAGCTCTTTTACCGAACGACAAAAGAAGTTGCCCTGACAGAGGCCGGCAAAAAGATTTATATTTACGCAAAAGACATCATTGAACTCGCGGAAAAAATTGAAAACGCGTTCAAGGAGTCGCCTGAGGAGGGACCGCGCCGAATGGTCATATCCGCGTCCTCTATCCCGGGAACCTATCTGCTGCCGGGGATCCTGGCGGAATTCAGCAGCGCTTTTCCAAATGTAGAACTGCGGGTCCAGGAGACAGACAGCGTGGGTGTCATGAACGACATACGGGAACACCGCGCGGACCTCGGATTTGTCGGCACAGCTGTTAAGGACAGGGAAATTTCGTTCCTGCCGTTCTGTATGGATGAACTTGTTCTGGTCACGCAGAACAATGAAAGATATCGGAAGCTCATGGAGCAGGAGGCAGACCTTGCCTGGATCGCGAACGAACCTTGGATCATGCGGGAGGACGGCTCGGGAACCTATAAAGAGACTCTACGCCTGTTCGAGGAGATGGGGATCCGCAGCGATCAGCTGCACGTTCTCGCCCGTTTCAGCAATACGGGCGCGATCCTGCTTTCTGTTGCGCAGGGCAGCGGAATATCGATCGTTTCGCGCCTTGCCGCGAAGTCACAAGCCCGTCGGGGAGATATTCTGGTCCATCCGCTGGGGGCTGACGGCAGCTACCGCCAGATTTATATTGCCACGAGCAGTACGACCCCGCTGACAGACACCGGCAAGGATATGATAAAGCTTGTAAAGAAGATGTATAACTGTTGAGAGTGACGCGAATCACACGTCGAGTCAGGCGGGACTGGAAAAGCCACCCATTTGCAAAGAAAATATTCGGTAAAATATAAGCTGCATATGTCCGGCACTTGCACACGTGACCGGGCATATGCAGCTTATGTGATTTCAGGGTGCTGCTGTCAGCCCTTCCTTATTGACCTGTCAAAAACGGTATAAGGCAGGAGCTTTTTCGCTGTAAGGGGCTTAGGACATCTGCATTTACAGCATTATATATTTCAGAACGAATACGACCGCCAGCACATACATGAGCGGTGAGATCTTGTTTGTCTTGCCTGAGAGCAGGTGAAGAACGACGTAGGAGATGATTCCCAGCGAAATTCCTTCGGAGATTGAGTAGAGGAACGGCATTGCCATGATGGCGATAAATGCCGGAATAGCCTCGATCATATCGAACCAGTCAAGTTTGACGACCTGCTGCATCATCATGAATCCGACGATGATAAGTGCGGGAGCGGTGGCAAATGAAGGCACCGTCAGGAAAATCGGCGAGAAGAACAGTGAGAGCACAAAGAATGCGCCTGTCGTCAGCGCCGTAAGTCCGGTGCGGCCGCCCTCGGCGATACCGGAAGTGGACTCTACAAATGTTGTGATCGTAGATGTTCCGAGACCCGCGCCGACTGTTGTAGCGACAGCGTCAGCCAGAAGAGCGCCCTTGATGCCCGGGAGGTGGCCTTCCTCATCCAGCATTTCCGCTTTGGAGGCGCAACCGATCAATGTTCCCAGTGTGTCGAAGATGTCGACGAACAGGAAGGAGAACATGACGACGAAGAAATTAACTGTGCCGATGATGGAGAAGTCCATCTTGAAAAATGTGGGAGCCAGTGAAGCCGGAGCCGCGATGATGCCGGATGGAATCAGGCTGTAGAAGCCGGCGTCCGGATTCGGAACATACAGTCCAACGAGCTGGCAGATAATGCCCAGGGCCCATGTTGCGAGAATACCGATCAGCAGGTTGCCCTTGACCTGGTGAATGACGAGATATCCTGTGAGCAGGATTCCGATCAGGGCCAGAAGGACTGTGATGCCTTCGGAATTGAAGGTTCCATCTCTGAGTGATCCGCTGAAGGAGAACATCGTTACCAGCGTGGATCCGTCCACGCAGATGTGGGCGTTCTGCAGACCGATAAAGCAGATGAAAAGTCCGATACCTACAGAGACGCCGATCTTAAGCGTGCCGGGGATGGCGTTAAAGATGGCTTCGCGGACATTGGTAACAGAGAGAATGATGAAAAGAAGTCCCTCTGCGAAGACGGCTGTAAGTGCCATCTCCCAGGAATAGCCCATTCCTATAACAACGGTGTAGGCGAAGTACGCGTTCAGGCCCATGCCTGCAGAAAGCGCGAACGGCAGGTTGGCGAAAAATGCCATACATGTACAGCCGATTGCGGACGCGAGTGCGGTGGCCGTGAAAACGGCGCCGCTGTCCATGCCGGATGCGGAAAGGATTCCGGGGTTGACGGCAAGGATGTAGGCCATGGTCATGAATATGGTGATGCCGGCCATGATCTCGGTCCGGACATCGGTACCATGTTCTTTGAGTTTAAATAGTTTCTCCATAATAAACCTCCTCCTCATATTTGAATAGTAAGGAACTGCTTCTAGTATCTCACAAAAGTGGAAAATGGTGAAGTAGGGACGGTTCTTTTCATGTGAAAAAATCCGTAACAGTTCAGACAGGCTGCAATTGTGTTACGTTTCCGGCAGCAAAGCATCCATCTTCGTGAGAAAAGCATTGCAGGTTCTTCACTGAGAGATCAAAAAAGCTTTAGCTTTTTAAGAGCTCTCAGAAAGGACCTGCGTTTTTCGATGAAGATGATGTTTGCGCCGGATTCTGAAACTGCGTTGCAGCCTGTCTGAACTGTCACAAAATCCACGTAAAGAATCGACCTAAATTTTACATCATTTTCCGGATCTGATTCCCGGCCAGCCACTCGGTGACATTTTCAAATGCCATCTCCGCCCTGCGGTCGATCGACTCCCTGGTGTCGAAGCCCACGTGAGGCGTGCAGACGAGGTTCGGAGCCCCGAGAAGCGGATGGCCTTCCGGCAGCGGCGGATCCTTCTCGTAGACGTCAATACCTGCTTTGATCCGGCCTTCGCGGAGAGCTGCAGCCAGAGCCTGCGTGTCGACCACGGGTCCCCTTGCGGTGTTGATCAGGATAGCCCCCTGCTTCATGAGGCCGATCTCTTTCTCACCGATGAGGCCTTTTGTCGCCGGTGTCAGAGGCGTGTGGATTGTAATGATGTCGGCCTGCTTCATGACCTCGTCCAAAGGCATGAGCTCGATGCCCATTTCTCTGGCCTTCGGCTTGTCGCTCCTGTTGAATCCGATCAGATTGCAGCGGAAGGCCTTGAAAATCTCGGCGGTCCTCATGCCGATCGCCCCGGTCCCAATGATGCCGACCGTACGCCCGGAAAGCTCATTGCCGGCCAGTGCGCCCTTTCCGCCGCCGCTTCTCACCGCGGCGTTGCACTCAGTAATATTGCGCAGGCAGTCGAGAGCCAGTCCGACCGCGAGCTCGGCTACAGCGTCATCGCAGTAGCCGCCGGTGTTGGAGATGGCAACGCCCTGCTCCTTGCAGGCGTCCGTGTCGATGTGATCGATGCCGACGAAAGCGACGGAGATGAACTTAAGGTTTTTATCGGCCCGAATCACTTCGCCGGGCAGCGGGTGATTGGCAATCATGAGAATGTCTGCGTCACCGGCCCGGCGGATCAGCTCGTCGGTGTCCGTTGTGAACGTGTCGTAGGATGCAAATGTATGCCCGGTTGACACGAGCCCGTCAGCCAGCTTTTCTATTATTTCGGACGATACGCCAAGCGGCTCCATGAGTACAATTTTCATATTTCCTTCCTTTCTGTCTGATGGTGTGCAGACAATTGCGCGTACAATTCCTCTTCGCACTGGGAATGCTGATATCGGCATGTCATTTTCGGATACACGCGCGCGAAAAATCCATTCCGCACAACATGCGTCTGATAAAATCATAGAGCGACAACAGCATAAATTCAAGAAATATTATCTGACTTAACAGCGGTTTTTTGTATCTCATTTAGACCACTCTTCAAGAAATTAATGTATTGCGGATGAAAATATAAAGTGTCATACTATAGGCGAAAAGATGATTAGATGACGTACATTGCTGAAGGAGGTCTACTATGCCAGTACATGTATTAAAGGAAGCCAATCGTTGCCTGCAGTGCAAAAAGCCGCGCTGCCGTGAGCTCGGATGCCCGATCCAGACAAATATCCCGGAGGTCATTCGCCTGTTCAAGGAGAACAAGATGATGGAAGCCGCCGAGATTCTTTTTGAGAACAACCCGCTGTCCGTTGTATGTTCACTTGTATGTAACCATGAAGGTCAGTGCGAAGGTCACTGCATTAAGGGCATGAAGGGCGAGCCGGTTCACTTTTCCTCAATTGAGAACTATATTTCCGACTCATGCTTTGAGAGACTTGACCTTTCCTGCGCACCGCCCAACGGGATGAAGGTCGGTGTCGTCGGTGCAGGTCCTGCCGGCATCACCATTGCGATCATCCTTGCCCGCCGCGGTTATAAGGTCACGGTCTTTGAAGGACGTGAGAAGATCGGCGGCATCCTCCGCTATGGCATACCGGAGTTCCGTCTGCCCAAGTCGATTCTCGACCGCTACTATAAGAGAATGCGTGAGATGGGCATCTTGTTCCGCCCGAACTTCAACCTCGGCGGATCGACCAGCATACAGGATCTTCTGGACGACGGCTACGCCAGCGTTTTCCTCGGAACCGGTGCGTGGAGACCGCGCAAACTCGGTGTTCCGGGCGAGACATTCGGTCACGTCTTCTACGCGATCAATTATCTGCACAATCCCGACGTCTATGAACTCGGTGAGCGGGTTGCCATTATCGGCGCAGGCAATGCAGCTATGGACGTTGCAAGAACAGCCATCCGCCACGGCTCTAAGGATGTGACCGTCTATGTTCGCGGCGATGAGGTCGCAGCTTCTGAGAACGAATTCAACTATGCGCAGCTTGACGGCGTTCATTTTGAATACAGAAAGAGCATTGTCCGCATCGTGGACGAGGGCGCGATTTTCTGTGATATGGTAGAAGATCCCGAGACGGGTAAGCTTGTCGAGGACCATTCCACGGACGCGCTGGTTGAAGCGGACAGTATCATGGTCTCCATCTCCCAGGTCCCGCAGAGCCGCCTTGTCAACCGCGACCATGATCTTCATTTGAACGAGAGAGGAACTCTGCAGACAGATGATCACGGAGAGACGACTATGGAGGGTGTATTTGCATCCGGCGACGTGGTAACGGGCGCTAAGACTGTTGTTGCGGCTGTCGCTGTCTCTAAGCAGATCGCCGACAACATGGATGCGTATATGCAGGAGAAATTCGGCAAGAAATAAAAACTTCGCTTGTGTCGTCCTGCGATAATGGTATTTTCGATTTCGACTGACAGCGATTCAGCAAGTCAGAAGTTATTGTACAAAGATAAAAGAGCTGTAACATCCGGTGGTTTGCCGAGTGTTGCAGCTCTTTCTTTGTGGCGGAGTCAAGCCGGTGTGCTTGAGTCGTGCTTCCTCCGCCTGCTCAATTCTTGGGAGCCAGGGCCTCCCGCACATTCTTATCCGTCGGCTCGCAGCTGTAAGGCCACTCGATGAGCCGGACGCCATTGGCTTCGCATAGCTGCTTTTTCTGGCGGTCGAGCTCCTGGCGAGCAGCAAGAGCATCCTCGCCGCCGAAGAAGCCGATGGGCATATAGTGCTGAATTCCCTGATACTCGATGGCAGTTTTCAGCGAGGGAATGTAGAGGTCGAGACTCTGCCGGCCGAGCCATTCGGGCCGGTACTGGTAAAGTGTGTCCGGGTGGCGCTTCCGTATTGCCTGGAACAGAGAGAGCTCGTGCTTCCACTTTGGCCTTATCGTTCCGTCTGCCGTGAGCTCCGTCCGGATGCGGGTCCTTTTGAGACGCCAGTTCGTCCGCAGACCGTCCTTTTCCTCGTAGAGGGCAAGATCTGTGTACCACCACTGAAAGAGGGGCATGATGACCCGGGTGAGGTCCAGGAAAAATTCGAGCTCGGACGTTATGTAGCCGCACTCTTTCATGTGCTCGATGTTCCGCCTTACGTAGACCGTCTTGGCCGGGTTGTGATAGAAGGG
The DNA here is from genome assembly GCA_045221675.1 of Lachnospiraceae bacterium. Classification (GTDB taxonomy): domain Bacteria; phylum Bacillota; class Clostridia; order Lachnospirales; family Lachnospiraceae; genus Chordicoccus. The sequence goes on from JBGUWZ010000001.1 coordinate 102,558, forward strand.
CAGACTGCCCTGGAACTTGGCAAGCTTATCGGGCAGGTAGGGGGAGCGGAGGACTGTGCCACAGGTCCAGAGGTGGTTCTGATACCATGGGAGCGAGTAGTCGTAGAGGGAGTAGCCGCCGTAAAGGTCCTGGGAGGAATTTGTGTAGAGCAGGTGATACATGAGCAGGACCGCGTCGATATTTGCCTTATCGAAGATTGCCAGATAGTGGATTTTTTCTTCATCCGGGAAGAGATTTCGGACCGGATAGAAGGATTCCGCCTCCTTGCAGACCTCCATGATGACGAAAAACTGAGAGACAAAGCTCTCCGGGAAGAGGAAGCAGGCCTTTCTGTCGGTGTCGATGTGGGCGAACTGGTCTATGAAGGCTTCCACGTATGGATTTGTGCGTATGCTGCCCGCCTTCTCAATGAGTTCCTTAGTCGCGCGGCGGTATGGAAGGTCAGACCAGGATAGCTGCACGAGGAATCTGTCGTAGCCTCCTGATTCATATTCCTCCCTGAGTTCATCGAAGTCTTTTTGGTAGGATTCATGATCTGTAAGGAGCTCTTCGAGCGTGGCAAATGTAGACATCTCGTGGAACTGCGGATAGCGGTCCCAGAGCATGTCCAGCCTGTCGAAGGAATATGTGATCTGCGGCTTTTCGTGGATTGGCGGGTACAAAGATAAACTCCTTTCACGGATTGAATGTGGATGAAATCAGATCCGGACGAAGGTCTGCGAAGAGCAGATGCAGAGTGCCGCGTCCATAATACGCGGACTTGCATCGCATAGGGTGGTGGCTCATGCTTCGAAAGACTGCCGAATCTGGCGCAAGAACCTCTCGGCAATAGGTGAAAATGTCTGATACCGCTTCCAGACCAGATAGAGTCTGGTCGTAAGAGCCGGCGCAAGAGGGCGGAAAGCAAGTCCGCTCCCCGGGGTCGTGTTGAGGAGTCTGTCAAATGTCAGCAGATATCCCAGACGTTCCCTGGCAAACATCGATGCGTTGTAAGCCAGCCGGAAAGAACCCTCAAGGCGCAGCTGATCCATTTTCTCCTCTGCCCACCTCGGAATGTCATTTTCCCATGACTGCCTGGAACAGAACAGTGGCAGCCCGATCAGGTCATCCACCCGGATGGCCTCTTTTTCTGTCAGCGGGTCATCTTCCGGCATCACGACGCCCCAGACATCCGACTCCGGGAACATAATCGACTCATACTTTGCCGGATCGGGCTTCTCGCAGAGAACGACGAAATCCAGGAGCCCCTTGTCCAGCTTCTCTGCGACCTGCTCCGTATCGCCGCTGGTGATATGATACTGAAGCCCGGAATATTTTTCCTTAAATGCACTGATCTCTCTGGCGAGAAATCTGATCTGATAGGATTCGGCAAGTCCGAAATACAGGTCTCCGCCCGTGATATCGTCGAGAGAGACGAATTCCCTTTCAATCTTGTCTGCCATACTTACAAGGTCTTCTGCGCGATTTCTCAGCAGAACACCTTCATCTGTCAGCTTGATCGAGAATGCGTGACGGGTGAAAAGCTTTTTGCCAAGCTCCTCCTCTAAAGCCTTCAACTGTTTTGAGAGCGTCGGCTGTGTGACGTGGAGCGTCTCCGATGCCCTCGTCATATTCTCTTCCCGCGCTACGGCGAGGAAATATCTCAGGGTCTTTATTTCCATTTGCAAATGACTCCTCCCGGAATTCTTAAAAAACTATTCCTAAATGGAATATCACGATATTCATTATAGCAATTAGCGATGGACTTCACAAGGTGATAGAATCTGTATTGTCAAAAGAAATTACCGGAGAGGAACATCATGAACCTGGAGCAAATGAAACAGAACCTGTCTGATGCAGGATGCAGCGGTGACCGCATAACAGAAATTATGACTCTGTGTGAGAGAGGCCACGTTCCGGAAGCCATTCAGAAAATGAAATCAGACCGCTGTCGGCTCATTGATGAACTTCATGAATGCGGGAGGAAAATCGATCATCTCGATTTTCTGATTAGGCAGACAGAAAAGGAAATCAGAAATAAGAGCGGAAAGCCGTTTTGCTGACACAAAGGAGGAAATGCAGCATGTTTATAAAAGAAGAACTGAACCTGGTAACAGAGTGGGACAAGACATTCCCGAAGAGCGATAAGGTTCTGCACAGCAAGGTCACATTTGTAAACCGTTACGGAATCACCCTTGCAGCTGATATGTACATGCCGAAGGAAAGAGAGGGAAAGCTCCCCGCAATTGCGGTAAGCGGTCCTTTCGGAGCGGTCAAGGAACAGTGCTCGGGACTGTACGCCCAGACGCTGGCGGAGAGAGGCTTCCTGACAGTCGCGTTTGACCCGTCCTTCACAGGTGAGAGCGGCGGAAACGTAAGATACATGGCATCCCCGGATATCAATACGGAAGATTTCATGGCAGCAGTGGATTTCCTGTCGCTGAATGAAAATGTTGATCCGGATCGCGTCGGCATCCTCGGTATCTGCGGATGGGGCGGCATGGCCTTGAACGCTGCTGCCCTCGATACAAGAGTCAAGGCGACGGTCGCGTCGACTATGTACGATATGACAAGAGTAAATGAGAAAGGCTATTTTGACAGCGAGGACAGCGAGGAAGCCAGATATCAGCACAGAGCGGCTATGTGCGCGCAGAGACTTGAAGACCTGAAAGCCGGAGAGTACAAGCTGGGCGGCGGTGTCGTCGACCCGCTTCCGGAAGACGCGCCGTTCTTTGTGAAAGATTATTATGACTATTACAAGACAGAGCGCGGCTATCATGAGCGCTCGCTGAATTCCAACGGCGGCTGGAATGTGATCGGCTGTGAGTCCTTTATGAATCAGCCGATTTTGAAGTACACCAATGAGATCCGGAACGCGGTGCTTATCATCCACGGCGAGAAGGCTCATTCCTGCTACTTCTCAAGGGATGCATACGCAGCCATGACAGAGGGAAGCAAGTATGCAGACAACAAGGAACTGATGATTATTCCGGGTATGGTGCATACGGATCTGTATGACGGCGGCGGAAAGAACGCTATCCCGTTTGACAAGATCGAGAGTTTCTACAGAGAGAACCTGAAATAACATCAGACGGAGGTAATCGGTCAGAGCTTGTGTGAGCGAGACCTGAATATTTGTGATTGATTTCAGACGGGGCTGTCGCGCCTTATGCGACGGCCCTGTCTTTTTTTTGATCGGCTAGAGAATGAGCATGTTTGCTGCCTTTGATCTTGGCGAGATTCATGGGGTAAATGGCAGAGGCATCAAAATCTTGCTTCCGAGGTATGTTTGCTGCCTTTGGTCCTGGCGAGATACATGGGGGCAAAGGCAGAGGCGGCAAAATCAAGGATTTTTGGCGAATCAGTTGCCTCTGCCTGAAAGCCAAAAATGAGAGGCAACTTCGGACAAAATAAGAACAAATATAGCAGGATAAGACAAGAAGCGCGGCGACTATTGTGATAAATTGAATCCATAAATTAAGATTTCTCGCAATCATAAAGGCAAAGCCAGCCAAATGGCGAACGCATCCAAAAAAGCAAATACAACTCAAAGGCGAGCGAAACACAAAGCAAACAAAACAAATGCACCACACACAAACCCGACCACAAAAAGGAGTATGACCATGGAAAGAAAGTACCCGCATCTCTGTTCCCCAATCACACTGGGACGCACGACCTTCCGCAACCGCATGTTCTCAGCCCCCATGGGCGGCACGGATATTGCAAATGACGGCTGCATCGGTCCCAAATCCACCGCCTTCTATGAACTCCGCGCAAAGGGCGGAGCCGGCGCCGTCACCGTCAGCGAGCTGATGGTACACCCGAAGACGGACGGCTCCCACGCATACCATCTTGATGAGAGCATCCTGAACTCTCTGGCCTCCGCGACATACACGGCTGATGCGATCCGCCGCCACGGCGCGATCCCGTCAATCGAGCTCTCGCATTCGGGCATGTTCGCCGGAACCTATATGACAGACAAGAGCAAGCAGAAATCTCTGAGCCAGTGGGGACCGTCGGACACAGTCCGTGCAGACGGCGTTCAGGTCAAAGCCCTCACAAAGGACATGATCGATGAGATCGTCGGTGCCTATGCCCATGTGGCCGGGCTTGTGAAGAGAGCGGGATTTGAAATGCTGATGGTACACGGCGGTCACGGCTGGCTTATTAACCAGTTCCTGTCCCCGATGTTCAACAAGAGAGAAGATGAGTATGGGGGACCGATTGAGAACAGGGCTAGATTTGCAATCGAAGTCCTGAAAGCGATTCGCGAAGCTGTCGGACCGTTCTTCCCGATCGAGTTCCGCATGAGCGGCGCTGAATTCGTCGACGAGGGTTACGGAATCGAGGAAGGAATAGAGATCGCCAAGCTGGTCGAACCGTATGTTGACCTCATTCATGTATCCGCGGGAACCTATCAGAAGACATTCGGGATCACACACCCGTCCATGTTCACGGACCACGGCCGCAACGTGTTCCTCGCGGCTGAGATAAAGAAGCATGTTTCTAAGCCGGTCGCAACAATCGGCGGTCTCTCCGACCCGGAGCAGATGGAGGAGATCATCGCGTCCGGCAAGGCAGACGTCGTCTACATGGCGCGCCAGCTCCTGGCAGACCCGTTCCTTCCGAGAAAAGTCACAGAGAACCGCGACGGTGACATTGTCAAATGCCTGCGCTGCTTCACCTGCATGGCCGAGCGCGCCGCCACATCCACCCGCCGCTGCACAGTCAACCCGATCATCGGTCGCGAGATGGAAGGCGATGAGGTCTATCCGGCACCGGTAAAGAAGAAAGTTCTTGTCGCAGGAGGCGGCCCGGGCGGACTCTACGCCGCGTGGACAGCTGCCCGCCGCGGACACCAGGTCATTCTGTGCGAGAAAGAAGACACTCTCGGCGGTATACTGAAGAGCGAGCAGGCTCTGCCGTTCAAGCATGAAATGTATGAGCTCTCTCTCACCTACGCGAAGTTCTGCCGCGACGCAGGCGTTGAGATCCGCCTGAACACGGAGGTCACGAAGGAATATTCGGAGCGTGAAAATGCCGATGCCCTGATTATCGCCGTCGGCTCCAGCCCGTTGGTCCCGCCGATTCCGGGTCTTGACGGTGAAAATGTTGTCATTGTCAACAATTACTATAAAGAGAAAGACAAGGTCGGCGATGAGGTCGTCGTCATGGGCGGCGGTCTCGCCGGCTGCGAGTGCGCGATCCACCTTGGCATGGAGGGCAAGAAGGTCAGGCTTGTTGAGATGCGCGACGTTTTGGCACCGGATGCAAATGTCCGCCACCGCCCACTCCTCCTCAAGGAAATCGACAAGTATGTCACTGTCCACACTGGTCACAGAGCTCTGCGTGTGACATCTGAGGGTGTCGTCTGCGCTGACAAGGACAATAATGAGGTTCTTGTTCCGGGCGCGAGCGTTATCTGCGCGCTTGGCCAGAGATCCCGCACCGACGTTGTGAACGAGCTGCTTGACGCGGCACCATTTGTACGCGTGATCGGCGACGCCTCCCGTGTTTCAACAATTACCAATGCGGTCTACTGGGGCTATCACGCTGCGCTGGATATCTGAATTAGCTTTTATAGGGCTGCCACGAAAGTGGCGGCTCTTATTATTTTGCAGACGCGCAGCTCTCGCGCGATCAGAGATTGCGTTTTACATGAGAGAAAATTTGTTCTGTTTTTTGTTTGGGTGACCGTCTGCGCGGACACCTGCTATGGCATAAATATAGTATAGAAACGGTACAGGAAAAAAGAAGCTGTTATTTACATATATTTATGCTATGGGAGGTGCAATATGAAGGGTTATGTGACAGAGAGCGGATACATGGGATACGTCGGTGACGGGTACGTCCTGTTCGCGAGCGAGGCGGATTATATCGAGTATACAAGAGATTAAACGTAATTTAGGGATGGTTCTTTCATGTGAAGCAGCTCAGTCAGACCAACGTTTTTCGATGAAGATGATGTTTGCGCCGGATTCGAAGACTTCGTTTCAGCCTGTTTGAGCTGCTATTTCACGTGAAAAGAGCTGTCCCCAACGCGTCGAATGACAACTGTCCAAAAGAAATTCGCCCACACCCAGCCAAGCCCGGAGGCCAGGGCTACGGCGGCAAGCCCCATCCTGCCTATGAGAAGATAAGACAGAAGGATGCGAAGAGTAATGTGACTTGCTGCCCCGATGAAGGGGTACTGCACCTTGCCGATTCCGTCGAGATAGCCCACGAAAGCGTTGCCGGTGAAGCAGAGGATATAAAACAGGGCGATCACTCGCAGGTAAGATACAGCAGCCTGCAGGGCATCGGCATTTGCACTGCCGAGCATGAACGCGGAGGAGGCGGTCGCGCCGAGGAAGAGAATCGCCGATGAAATCAGACCGAGCGCAATGAGAAGCAGCATGCTCCAGCAATAGGTGCTTTTGGCCTTTTCTTTATTTTTTGCTCCGGTGTACTGCGCAACTACGACCGAGGTGGCGGCGGCACCGCTGTCGCCGAAGGAATTTGCAAAGCCTTCTATACGCGTAGTCGCAGTATATGCCGATATTGCGGCAACTCCGGCAGTATTGACAACGCCCTGGACCAACAGCTTGCCGAGATAGAGGCTCGACTGATGGAGCGCAGTGACCGCGGCAAGGTGGGCGGTGCGGGTGAGCTTTGACGCGTCTAAGTACATGTCGCCTTTGTGGAAGGCGAGCTCAGGAGTCATTTTTCTGATATAAAGGCAGCCGAGCACTGCAGAGAAAATCTGCGAGAAGAGTGTCGCGCAAGCAGCGCCTCGGATACCGGCGTGAAAGTAAGCTACAAATAGAAATGCCAGCACGATATTCAGGAGAACACTGGCAAACAGTATGAGGAGCACGACACCGGTCTTATTCACGCTGCGCAGGATCGCGTTGCACAGGTTATAGAGATAGGATGCCGGCAGACCGAGCAGAATGATGACCAGATAGCTGTGGACCGGGGCAGTCAGCTGCGCGGGAACCTGTATCAAGGCTAACAATGGTCTGAGGAACAGGATGGAAATGACAGACAGCGAAATTGCGATACCCGTCCCGCAGGCAGCAGTCAGAAAGTGCTCGTTGCGGAAGGCTTCCATGTCACCGCTCCCGAAATACTGGGAGAAGATTACAGATATGCCGGCGCATGCGCCGACGATTGCAAATATGAACAGGTTCATAACAGAGGCCGCAATGCCCACCGCGGCGAAGGAGCCGGCATCAGCATAGTGTGCAAGAACAAAGGCGTCAATCGTGTTGTAAAGCTGCTGAAGGAAGTTTCCGAGAATCAGCGGGACAGCCAGTCGGATGAGCTGTTTGGGTATCTCGAGTGAAACTTCGGCTCTTCGCCGACGGAGGGCAAGGGTTGTGTACATGGCAGTCCTCTTTTCGGTAACAATGCTGTCAAATAAAGTTGTTGGATTAACTTGGTTTTTATCGACTGGCTGTATCATCAAGGATCAGTATTATTATAAAAAGGATGATAGGTTGAGTAAAACGAAAAGAAATCAAATGTAATTTGAGAATATGTCAAGGAAGGGCTATAATAACATATAGGGGAATCCCCGCCCAAGGGCAGAGAGTTCTGCCGGAGCAGAAGCTTTCGGCGCAGAGGCAGTGGGCTTCTAAAGTATAATGTTAAGAAATCTTTCACTATTTGCCATAGGTCAACCGAAAGGATTTTATTTATGAACACTGAGAAACTGCAAGCTCTGATTACCGTGCTGGAGCAGGGAAGCTTAACCGCTGCTGCAGAGCGGCTTCATTTTACTACGTCCGGAGTGAGCCGCGCGATTGCCGCACTGGAAGAAGAGCTGCAGGTGGATCTGTTATATAATAGGCTCTCGGAATCTTGAGCCTACCGACTAAGATTCACCGGTCGGATGAACCTTGAAAAGTAAATATTATCCAGAACAGATCAA
>JBGUWZ010000002.1:0-17798 GCA_045221675.1 Lachnospiraceae bacterium
CAGTGACAGATTAAAGGAAGCGTACAAATACGTGAACGAGCACAAGAACGAATTCAATATCAAGGATATTGCGAACAAAGCTGTTAAAGACAGCAGGAACGCGGAGGCGTGATTTCTTGAACGAGGGCATTAATAAAGACAGTACAAATGTATTAATAATCGGAAAATCCGGAGTCGGAAAGAGCTCGCTGCTGAACTATATGTTTGGAAGAGAGCTGCAGAAGGTCGGGGTCGGTGCGCCTGTGACGAAGATGGAGATCAAAGAGTTCACATATAAATATGACGAGCACTTTGAGATGCATATTTTTGACACATGGGGGCTGGAGCCGAGTGTGCAGAAGGCGGATGAGTGGAAGAAGAAAATATTCGATCAGATTGAAGTCCACGATTCAATGAAAATCAGCGACTGGTTCAACACGATTATCTTCTGCCTTAATGCTAAATCCGCGCGCGTTGAGGACTTCGAAATTGACATTATGGAGAAGCTGCTCGGCGAAAAGAATCATGTGACCATAGCGCTGACACACTGCAATTCCAAATCCGATCCGGATGGTATTGTGCTCAGGGATTCTGTAAAAGAAGAACTGGCGAAGCGGGGGATTGATTCGATTGACGACAGGAATTTCGTGTTTGTCAGTAATGTGAGGAAGGCTTTGCTCGGAGGAGCTGTCGAACAGTTTGGAAGGGAGGAAATCTTCATTTCAATCATCAGGAATGTGTGGGCTTCATTGAAGAGTAAGGTGCCATATCAGGCAAGAAAGAGATTTGAAAGTCTATTTGCCCTGAAAAAGTCAGAGCTCCTTAAAAAGCCGGACAGGTTGAAATGGATTGTCCCCTTCATGAAGAAGAACCAGATAAAAGCATTGGAACGGGAGATAAATCGTAATTGTAATTCCTTTGTCAATGACCTTGTTTCAGAGATTAATGGGATGTATAACGATGCTGTCGAGTATTATACGACGCTGTCCAAGAAGTATGCCATGATCGGGTTTGAGATGGATTCAGGTGATTATGTGACATCGGCTGATATACATTTTGACGCGATGCAGACGATAAAGGATCAGGTCAATGCAGACCTGGAGCTGATCAGGAAAAGAATGCTGTTCCTCGGAAATATTTTGAATAACAGCGAGTTGAAGATCAAAATTCGCGACGGGCTTATAAATTTCAGGATTTTGATGAGAGACGGTAAGAAGATCCGGGAGGATTTAAAGAGTGAGCTGGAACGGTACATGGATGATGTGTATCGGCTATTGGATGATCATCTGAAGAGGATAGAAAGAAACCTGGATTTGCTGGAAATTGATGATTTGTATATGTTCCAGGCGACTTGTTTTGCGGATATCGATGGCGGAGGATATATGGATATTGAACATTACTACATAGAAAAAGGCTGCGGGGAGCCGCTTATCCTCCTCCACGGGAACGGCGAAAACTGCAATTATTTTCGAGGACAGATTGAAGTATTCGCCGAACGATATCATGTCTATGCACTTGATACCAGAGGACATGGAAAAACGCCAAGAGGCGATAAGCCTTTTACGATTAGGCAGTTTGCAGATGATCTGCTGTGTTTCATGGATAATCATCAGATTGAGAAAGCGAATCTGCTTGGGTTTTCAGACGGTGGGAATATTGCTATGGTTTTTGCAATCCGGCATCCTGACAGGGTGAATACGCTGATTCTGAATGGAGCAAACCTGAATCCTGCCGGTATAAAGCGATTTATTCAGATTCCGATTGAGATCGGATATAGGATCGCAAGGAAATTCTCTGATAAGAGCGACTCAGCCAGACTGAATTCGGAGATGCTGGGATTGATGGTCAATGATCCGAACGTGGAAGCTGATGAGTTGAAAGCGATTCAAGCAAGGACATTGGTCATTGTCGGGACAAGAGATATGATACTGGAATCGCACACACGCCTGATTGCGGAGTGCATTCCGGACAGCCAGCTTGTATTTATCAACGGCAGTCACTTTATTGCTAATAAGAATCCGGAAGAATTCAATCGAGCCGTTCTTAAATTCCTGAATAAGTCGGCAAAGAATGAGAAGTGAAATACGAATGCAGAATAAGAGCTTCGATGACCTAATTGAGAAGATGGGCATGGAAACAGAAAGTGAGAATAAGCAATGATTACATTTCGGCAGATACGAAACGCAACGGTGAAACTGCAATACCCCGGCGTTTCTTTCATGATTGACCCCTGGCTAATGGACGCCTGTACACCGGAGGAACGAGATTAGGCCGTAGCTACACACAGCTTTATTCCGAAACCAATCTGTCCACTTCCAGTCTCTCCGGAGGAGCTGACATCAGATGTGGATTACTATCTTCTGACACATTTTCATCCGGATCACTTTTCTTCGGATTATCTGCCTGCAAATGCTACAATTATTTGCCAAAACGAGATTGATGCTGGGAAACTGGAGGAACTGGGTTATACAAAACTCCGGTGGTTTGGTGAAGAAGAGATGCAGATCGGCGGTGTAACGATTTATCGTGTAGATGCCCGACACGGAGAGAATGAAGAGACTGTTACACGCATGGGACCCGGCTCCGGTTTTGTATTTATCTGTGCAGACTAGAGGATAGTTTACGTTGCTGGGGACACTGTTTTCTATGATGGCGTCCGGACCGTTATTGACCGCTATCATCCGGACGTCGTAATAGTTAATGCGTGCGATGCTCGTGGTAGGAGTGGTCGTCTAATTATGAATGCCGATGATGTAAAAAAGACCTGCGATTGCAAGTTGGACAGCACCGTGATCGTCAGCCACATGGATGCTGTGAGTCACGCCCATCTGAGTAGGGAACAGCTGAAAAAGGAGCTGGTAGGCACTCGGTATGTCGAACAAATCCTGATCCCGGAGGACGGAGAACGGATTGAGATTATTTGAAGGAGACCAATTCCCGGTAGGGAACGGAAACTAATCTGAAGGATCATTGAGGTGAACTATGTTTCCTGATTTTTCTTCTATTCGCGCAAAAGAAAAATATTTCCGTTCACTTGAAGGCGAACGAAAGTATGATGCCTTAAATGAGATGATTGAAGAGTCATCCCATATTGTGTTTTTGGGCGGTGCGGGCGTTTCAACTGAAAGTGGTATTCCGGATTTCCGGAGTAAAACCGGTCTATACAAGAAGAAGGACAGCCGTTTTCAAAAGTATAAGCCGGAGTATTTGCTCAGCTACGCATGCCTGGATAAGAGACCGGAAGTATTCTTCTCATATTTCCGTAAGAACCTGGATTGCCGGAATGTTGAGCCCAACGATGCGCATAAAAAACTTGCTGAGATGGAGAGAATCGGGCATCTTGATGGGATAATCACACAAAATATTGATGGCCTTCATCAGAAGGCGGGTAGTCGAAAGATTTGTGAGATTCATGGGAGTGCCTTAAGAAGTTACTGTGTCAGTTGTAACGCGCAGTTCGGTCCGGATTTCATTTTCGAGAGCAGGGAAGATGTTCCCATATGTCCTGAGTGCGGAAAAATGGTCCGCCCTGATGTCACTTTGTATGGAGAATTTCTTCCTCAAAAGGCCTATGAGGAGGCAATATCTTTGATCAGGTATGCGGACTGCCTCATTATCGGTGGGACTTCACTTGAGGTCGGTTCAGCAGCACAGCTTGCACACATGTATCATGGGAAGTATCTCGTGATCATAAATAAGGGTAAGACCAAGATGGAGGGGAAGGCAGATCTTGTTTTCCATGAGAGTATTGGGCATGTCCTGAATACTGTGGAACTGAGCCATAAGAAGATTCTTTAGGCTATATACCTTCTTTTGGCTGGATAATGAGAAATACGGAGAATTCAGCAACTGGTTTGAGCGGCCATTTGTCATTGATGATTTCAAGTATTTCTGTGTGGAGCAATATATGATGGCACAAAAAGCCAAGCTGTTTCATGATGCGGAAAATTATACGAAAATACTTCGTGCAAATACTGCAAAAGGCTGTAAGTGGCTTGGTAAACAGGTGACACCATTTGATGCGAAGGCTTGGAACGCAGTCAAGTATGAAGTTGTAAAGGCTGGAAATCGGGCAAAATATGAACAAAATCCAGATCTGAAGGAAATGCTTCTGTCAACCGGAGATTCCATCATGGCAGAGGCAAGCCCTAAGGATTGTGTCTGGGGGATTGCCATGGATGCGAAAACAGCTGCGAAAACTGACCCTTCAGAATGGCCCGGTGAGAATTTGCTTGGAAGGATTTTGATGGAATTGCGTGAGGAGTTTGGAGGTGAACATCCGACAGAAGTTTGACCAAGGGCGAGACCGATAAAATGTTGCGAGTTTTTACCGAAGTATTGTATTGAGTGGGATGTGAATAAGGTTAGCTTTGGCTCTGATTGGGCATGGAAAGTCGGATACTCAAGTCAGTTCAGGTTATGAGCAGAATCAGGAGATAAAGATTCATCTTATGACGGCGACCCGGTCCAAAGGGCATGAGTATGATGCGGTGTCAGGTGGGAAGCTGGAGAGTAGGTTTTTGTTGGAGGCGAGGGTGATTTGATGGTAAATTTGGGACGGTTCTTTTAGTAATGGGATCATCAAAAACTGCAAGTGCTCTAGGTGGGGTAATGATACGTATAATGCGGGGTGAATTATGAAATACGGAGAAAGCTTATTTGATATTATATATCTTATTTTTGCGATAGCAGCGGGGAGCTACATTCTGCGCAGGCGGAAGGATCGAATCGGAAGGATTATGGGTTCTGCCGTCCTTATTCTTGGGGGCGGGGATGCCTTTCACCTCATTCCCCGGGTGCTCAACTATTTTGCAAATGCTGATTTTACCGCCTGGCTGGGAATCGGCAAGCTTGTAACATCTCTGACGATGACTGTGTTCTACGTACTTATGTATCGTCTGTGGCTGTGCGTTTACGGTGAACAGGAGAATAAACAGGTCAAAGCGACGATATATGCTTTCTCAATCGTTCGTATCATCTTGTGCCTCGTGCCGCAGAACAGGTGGCTTACGAACGAAAGTTCGGTCATGTGGGGGATAATTCGTAACATACCTTTTGTATGTATCGGAGTGATTGTTATATGTCTTTATTATAGAAACCGGGATAAAGAGAATACGTTACGTTCTGTCTGGCTGCTTGTTTCGCTGTCATTCCTTTTCTACATTCCGGTAGCGGTAGGGGCAGGCGCTATTCCGATGCTTGGGATGCTGATGCTGCCCAAAACAGTCTGCTATATGATACTAATCTGGATATTTATCAAATATGCAGGGCGCCGATAAGCAAAACTTTGGAATGGAATCAGACAGGGGGACGCAAATTATGATTAAAAGATTCATTGCAATAGGTTGTATGTTTGTGTTTATTTGCAGTTTTATAGCTTGCGAAAATATGAGTGATGTTAATACAGCGAATAAAGCTGAATTAACAGTCGCTGCATCATCAGAAGAAAAGACAGCGTTTATCGTAGATACTACGATAACTTATACTGACGGCAATGATAATAACTGGACGTATGGAGACCAGAAAAAAGAGTTTTCGACGGCTGGTAATTGTTATGTGAGAATAGGAAGTATAGCTGTCACGGATAAGGACGAGGGCGTAGATGAAAATTTACAGGTTATCTACAAGTTTATTGGCGTAGAAAACTGTGAGGTTGAATTGGCAGACGGATACGGAATAGACTTAGTTTTAGAAGAATCTAATGTAAAGGAATTCGTGGGTGCTCTCTATCCGAAGGAAGAGAATAAAGCAGAAGAATCAGTTGCTGTTTTTAAATACGATCCGTCCGAAGAAGGTAGTATGACCCTTGAAATCATCTACGATCACAGAGTCCATTCTCAATATTGTAAAAGAAACACTGTATATTTTGTGAATGATACAACACAGTCTAAAGAGGATAATGGTGAAGATTGAAGGAATAAATGATTTGAACGACAAGTAAAGTATCTAACGTTTCAGGGAAAAGTGATGAAGGAGGAAAAAGTGAAACAAAGAGTCTTATGTATCATTTTAAGCGTCGTGTTATGCCTGACACAGTCGGCACCGGCACTGGCAGTCCAGGTCTATGAGGATATAGACACCAGGGATATACCTGTTTCGGAATCTTATAATATCGAAGAAAACGCAGAAAGTATACCGTCAGGAGACGTCTCAGATAATTCGGTGAGTGTTCACGAAACGGAGAACGCACCGGCGGAGGTCAATGAACCTGCTGATGAGATCGGAGACACTGATACTGCGGTTCCGGCTCCGGACCTTGGGGAGGTTACTCTTCAAAGCGAAACGGAGGAAGAGCTTGTAGGTGCAACGGTTGGTCTCGGAGTCGCGTCTCATACACAGAGTCAGATAAAATCCTATCTGAAAAGCAGCGGTGTGTCCGTCTATGCCGATACGACTTACAGCAAAGCTCCGAATACGACTGCCGGATCCTATGACCCGGGCTGTCTCTCGACTGCAACTCTTCAGAACAGCCTGGCAGCTGTGAATCTTGTGAGATACATCGCAGGTCTCAAGTATGATGTCACTTTGGACAGCAGCTACTCGAAAATGGCTCAGGCTACAGCTTTTATCAACTACCTAAACGGCGACATCGATCATTATCCGCCAAGACCTGACGGTGTTTCCGACGAACTGTATAATTTAGGTTACGCCGGAGGACAGGAGACAAATCTGGGCAAAGATTGTAGTAACTTTGGGCAGTGTCTTATAAATGGTTATATGTGTGATTCCAGGCCGGACTCCAATCTGTCCTGTGTTGGGCACAGAAGATGGGTCCTGAATCCTTCACTGGGCAAAATTGGAGTTGGTCAGGTCAACTGGTCCTACGCATTGCATTGCCACGATATGAGCCGCAGCGCTACTGAAACCCGGATCGCATGGCCGGCTCAGAATATGCCCCTCGAATACTTCGCCAGCGATTACCCATGGAGCGTCTCAACAGGTGCACCTGAAAACATCTCCAGCGTAAAGGTCACGCTGACCAGAGCTTCGGATAACGCAAGTTGGACATTTGCAGACGGAGCTTCCGACGACGGTTACTTCAATATCAACAATGATGGCATCGGACCGAGCGGATGTATCATTTTCAGGCCTGCCGAAATCACATATAATGACGGAGATGTTTTTAACGTCACCATCACAGGGACCACTGCCGGAACGATCTCATACACCGTCTCGTTCTTTAAACTGTATCCCATTGAGAGTGTCGTCCTGAGTGAAACAAACCTTACGATAGAGTATAAGAGCAGTCTGTTGAAGAGGCTGAAGGCGGAACCTTTTCCTTCAGAGTCCCTCGACAGGGATGTCACCTGGTCATCAAACAATCCCGACGTGGCCACTGTAATCTACGGGATAGTCAGACCCATCTCCTGCGGCACCGCTGTCATCACTGCGGAAGTTGCCGGTAAAAAGGCAACGTGCACCGTGACTGTCACACCTTTACCAATCACGGACGCGACCATCTATCTGTATCAGACCGAGTACGCATATACAGGAAGTCTCATCGAGGATGTTGTCTGGTATGTAGCAAAAAATGGAAACCCACTTACCAAAGATACAGACTACACGCTGAGTTTCAAGAATAACGTCAATGCCGGTACCGCCACCGTCACCGCAACAGGCAAAGGCAACTACACCGGAAAAACATCCACGACATACACCATCACCCCGTGTGATCTTTCAACCGCCAGTATCTCGTCTCCCGGAACTCAGACCTATACCGGCAGCCAGATAAGGCCAACGCCGGAAGTCACTGTATCCGGTAAAGCACTGACTCCCGGTGTGGATTTCACATACAGCTATGGCACCAACATTGAGCCCTCAACAGGCGGGACTGTAACAATCACCGCAAAGGGCAGCAACTACACCGGATCAGTATCGAAGAGCTTCACTATAGCGAAAGCTTCTATTGCAAATGCGGCAGTAATCGGAATCGCCTCCGAATATCAGGAAACGGGCTCCCAGATAACGCCGGTTCCCACCGTCACATTTAACGGCAAAAAGCTCACGCTCGACACGGATTACACAGTTACCTACGGCACGAACAGGTATCCCGGCACGAATAACGGATATGTGTACATCTATGGCACGGGCACAAGGTTTACCGGCTCCCAGACAGTGAGATTCTCTATCATGGCAAAGCCGACGAATACGCCAACGCCGAAGCCAACGGCGACACCTACACCGAAACCGACCAAGACGCCGACGCCGAAGCCAACAGCTACGCCGAAGCCGACCAAGACGCCAACGCCGAAGCCGACCAAGACGCCGACACCGAAGCCAACGAATACGCCGACGCCGAAGCCGACCGCTACGCCAAAGCCGACCAATACTCCGACGCCGAAGCCGACCGCTACGCCGAAGCCGACCAAGACGCCAACGCCGAAGCCAACGAATACGCCGACGCCGAAGCCGACCAATACTCCGACACCGAAGCCGACCGCTACACCGGCCAGAAAACTATTTGACGATGTCAAGGACCCAAGTCATTCGTATTTCGATGCAATATACTGGGCGGTCGACCATGGTGTAACAAAGGGCTATACCGGAACGAATCTGTTCGGTATCAATGATGCCTGCACGCGCAGCCAGGCAATGATGTTCCTATGGAGAATGGCAGGGAAGCCGGAGCCATACTCATGGGTAAAGAATCCTTTCTCAGACATAACGCCGGCACATCCGCATTACAAAGCCGTCATGTGGGCGTATCAGAACGGAGTGGCCAAAGGATTCAGCGACGGCACTTACGGCGTTGACACGCCTTGTACAAGAGGCCAGATCATGACCTTCATCTGGCGTTACGGAGGAAAATGGAAGCCCATGTCCAACGTCAGCCCCTTCAAGGATTCGATCACTCCGGCTTACCGCACCGCAGTACTTTGGGGCGTTGAGCGAAATATTACTTACGGCTATCCGGACGGTACTTTCCGTGACAAAGACCCCTGTACACGCGGTCAGATCGTCACTTTCCTCTACAGAATCAGGAAATGGGGATATAAGGGATAAACCATTGAGCCCTGCTGGTTTCTACGAAATGAAACAGGAAGTGTATGATATAGCAAGAATACTAAATGTGTCTCTGTACCTAAGTCAACATGAACGAGGCCGACAAAATATATCATGAATCTGGAAGGGGCATCTCGGTGCACGTTGGCCGCTACACAAAACCGAGGCTGTCGCTGATGCAACAGCCCCGGTTCCTGGACAAATGTGAAATTGGTCTCGGGATAGTGCCGCGACTTATCTTCCAATGGCAGTTCGGCTGCAAACATGCTGGATGAACTGGGACTGGATGAGGACGAGATTGTGAATGCCAAGATGAACCGGAACGAGGTCAAGTATCCGATTGAGAAAGCGAGAGGGAGTGCGACGAAATATACTTCGTTTGAGGACAAGCATGATGAAAGAAACAAATGATTTAAACGACAACTATAAAGTTTTGCTGATAGACTGTGGAGGGGTATAGTATTAAATGTATAGAAATTGCAAATGGACAGATCTGCCTTGCCGAAAGGGTGTGGGGCAGACGATAAAAGAAGGGTATTATCAAAACTACGTGAATTCTAAAAGGTGATTTATCATATTTCCATGTAGCCACATAATAACGTACGAAAACCCAGCTTTCTTTTTGGTTATTTTTCAACTTGAAATATGAATGGATTGATTGTTACAGTAGATGCAATCTCATAAGGAGATTGCTCCTTGCCTGTCATTCCCATGGCCTGCGTCCGCAGCCGTAATTTCCCGAAACACAAGTTGAAAACCGAAGGAGGGAAGCATTTGGAAGTTCAAACTATTTTAGCGAACAGAATCAATGCAGCCGGGGATATGATATCCTATGATGACGCTTGCAAGCAGGTACTGGCAAACAGATATATTCTTGCCTGGATTCTGAAGGAATGCCTACTGGAGTTCGAGGGCATGGAAATCCAGGAGATTGCTGAGAGATACATTGAGGGGGAGGCCTCTATCTCCAGCGAGGCTGTCCATATGGACGAGACTGTAGAATTCATCGAAGGGATGAAAAATGAAAGCGCTTCGATGAAGGAGAATAAGACGACATTTGACATTAAGTTCCGGGCAATCCTGCCGAAGCCGGGAGAAGGTGTCGATATGATCGTTAATGTAGAGGCGCAGAATGATTTCTATCCCGGATATAAGATTGAGAAACGCGGGATTTATTACGCATGCAGGATGATTTCGGAGCAATATGGGACTGTTTTCGCGGAGTCGGAATATGATAAGATAAAGAAGGTCGCAAGTATCTGGATTTGCACGAATCCGCCGTGGTATAGAAAGAACACGATTGCGAGTTACTCTTTGGAGAAGAAAGATCTTGTCGGCGAGATAAAAGATATTAAAAGCAATTATGATCTGCTTGCCGTCGTGATGGTGTGTCTTGGGGGACACGATGTCGAGAGATATTCCGGGCTTATAAAGATGCTGGATGTGCTGCTTTCTCAAGAGATCGTTGCGTCAGAAAAGAAAAAGGTGCTGCAGGAAGAGTTTGGGATACCAATGACAAGGAAACTGGAAGGGGGTCTGGAGAAGATGTGTAATTTGAGTAAAGGCGTGTATAATCAGGCTGTGGATGATATAACGGTGAAGCATATTTATTTGCTTATGCAAAGTGATGAAAAGGATATTGAAGAGTGCTTAAGAATACTCCATGTTCCGGAAGATAAGCAGGAAGAGTACAGGAAAGCCGTTATGGAGAAGCTGGGGCTTGTTACATGTCAGTAATCTCTGATTTGGGATTTTGTTTGACATGATAAGCAGTGCTCAACTATTCATCAGTGGATATATCCATTGCGCCTTCTGCATCGTAATCGTATAATTATTACGTGGTTTTTCTTATGATTTGCATGAGGGAGTTGCAAATGGAGCACGATGCTTTATCTGTCAAACTACATACAGAAGATAGTAAAGAGGGCAGCCGATTTGTGTTGCTCTTTTTTAATGGCAGCTGAGTATATACTCGGAAATTGTTTGGTGCTCCAGAAGATGTTGAGCGGAAGGATTTGTCATTTAAATCCAGGAGATTCTTGATGAAAGATATACCAATTGTACTGAAATGACGTGGTGGAGCATGCATGTGCATGATTCTTCAGGTGGTATGGATGCGGAGAAAGTTGAGAAAAGAATAGTATGATATGTGAAAAATGCAAGAACCCGGTCCCGGGTAATGTAAAATTCTGCCCCCACTGCGGTGCGCCGGTGCAAAGTACAGGAAATCAGCCGGCCATCTGGGATTCCGCACGTCCTGAGAAGAATAAAAGAGGTAAATGGCTGCCGATTTTCGCCGGAGTTCTGGCTGTTGCTGCCGCATGCTTTTTAGGCATCGCATTGTACATTTTTATAAATCAGGGATCTGGTTCGGAAAACGGCGAGGCAGGTAATCAAGCGGATGCAAATGAAAATATCACAGCGCAGGAGGTTGCCGGGGCGGACGCAGAGGTTGCAGTAGAAAACGATGCCGGGGCGGGAGCAGATACAGAAGCTGAGGTCATCGCTGACGGGGAGAAAGCCGATGACGACGGAAGTGCTCCGGGTGAGGATGTCCCTACGATTCCGATTCTCCAGGTAGAGAATGTTCACGAGGAGGGCGATAACGGCGGATGCACGATGGATTTCAGCCGTGTTTCGCTCGGCAATGGCACGGAGACTGTCTTTCCTGAACTTGCCGGATCGCTTGTCGCTTACAGTGACGAGCAGATAGCAGGAGTGCGTGAAATGTACGATTCTCTTCTGCCCGTCGCGGACGAAACAGACCGATGGCTCAGCGTTTATATGGGGCTTTCCCTTACCAGGGCAGATGAGCGCATGTTAAGTATGCATTATGATTACAGCGAGTATACGGGCGGCGCGCATGGGTATTACTGGGACGGCGGTGCGACATTTGATACGGAGACGGGGGCACGGCTCATGCTGGGGGACATTTGCACGGATATGGGAGAACTTGCACGCATCGTTGCCTCAATCCTGTACGCGGAGGACGCGAGCCGGTTCAGTGTCAGCGAGGCGGAGATGGCACAGAATATTGCTGCAAATGAGGTCAGCCTCGACAACGTTGACAGCTGGTTCTGTACGCCGGAAGGGCTGCATATCTTTTTCCCGCCGTATTCGATTTCCTATTATGCGGCCGGGGAGCCGGACGTTGTGGTGAGGTACGTGGATTATCCGAACATTTTTAATGAGTCTTATGTAGCGACGACGGATGCGTATGTAACGTATGATCCGCCGCAGAGCACATTTTCCCGCTTCGATTATGATAACAACGGCACCATGAACTCAGTCAGGATATACAGTAAATATCTTCAGGGAGAGGGGTCGGCGATTACATATCAGAATTTCACGATTTATTTAGACGAGGCGGAGGCCCTGGAGCAGCAGACGGCAGAGTACCGCGCAGCCTATACTTACCGGATCAAATCCGATGGCAGGTCCCTCTTCGTTGTTGAGACCGCGAATGTCGATGGGACGGATACCACCTATACTTACGATATTACGAGCGGCACGGCGGAGCTGACGGGCTCGGTGAACGGGGGCGTGTACGTCGGGACGGTGAATGAGGCGGGGCAGTCTGTGGTTCTTCAGTCGTCGGAGCCGGACGGGATTTTGTTTGGCGGCGGGGCTGTGACGAGGTAGCGACTTGGGACGGTTCTTTTTGCGTGAGAAATCGCACGTGAAAAGAACCGTCCCTTACTTGTGTTTTTGGAAATATTCTTCCAAAGCACAATACGTCAGAACTGCTATACTATAATCATGGAGGAATGGGCTTTCGCCCGATGATATTGCAATTAGTATAGGAGGGGATTTACATGAAGAGATTTATGGTCATAATTACGCTATTTGTTTTCGCTATGTGCATTTCTGGATGCGGCAGCAGGGGAATCAAGGCGCCAAAAGCCTCAGATCAGTATGCAGGTGTGGCATGGAAGACGGTCTATGAGGAATTTGAAAATGCAGGCTTCAGCAACATTTCTACAAATGAAGTAAAGGATATTGCCGCAGATTCAGCCTATGAAGAAGGCAATGTCGAGTCTGTCAGTATCGATGGGGAGAGGAATTATTCCGTTGAGACTGAATTCCCCAAAGAGGCGGAGGTCATTATCACTTACCATTCGCTTGCGGAATTCAAGGTGGATCTCCATGTGAATTTCATTGGCAATCTGCTTTTTAGCAAATACGATGTCAGTCTGATAGTTGATGATGAATCTCAGACAACCATGAAACATGGCGAGAGTAAAGATTTGCAGATGAAGCTTACGTATGGAAAGCATTCAATTACATTTGCCCGGGAAGATGATTCAGATGTCAATGGAAAAGCGACTCTGGATGTGACAAGCGATGCCGAGGCTGCTTATACCATACAGTGCGAGAGTGATCATGTGTCGGTGACAGAAGACTATGTCGATTACAAAATCGAACTTACGGAAGGTCAGGCAAAATTCACGAAATCCTCAGACGAATTCATTGGCGACAATTTTGAACAGGTGGTTTCAGAACTGGAAGGTATGGGGTTTGCAAATATCAAGACAGAACCCGTCTATGACATTTATTTCGGAGTGACGGATGACGGGACACTGGACCACATCACCGTGGATGGTAAGGATGGTTTTAAGCGCGGCGAGGTTCATGATGCCAACGCGGAAATTATCGTTCTTTACCATACTCTCTACGAAAATGATCCGGAAGTCATCGCAGAAAAGCAGAGAGAGGAAGAGGAGCGCAAGGCGGAAGAAGAGAGGCTGGCTGAAGAGGAAAGAAAAGCGGAAGAAGAAAGACAGGCCGAGGAGGCCAGGCTGGCTGAAGAAGCGGCACGTAGAGCTGAAGAAGAGAACCAGATATTTACAATTGATAACTGTGATGAATTGGCTCAAATTCTGTCGATGCACGCAACATCGGATCCTGCCTATGTAGAGTTTGCCAGTAAGTATGCAGGCAGAAAAATAGAATTTGATGGACGGATTGACAATGTGATGAATCACGGAAACTACGACACACGCTATGACATTTTGGTGAGTGCCGGAGACTATGATCCGAATACTCAGATTGGACCTAATTTCAAATTCGAGGATGTGAATTTCTTAGATCTGCATTCCGATCTGGAGTCGGTTTACACCGGACTCAACGTGCATATCATTGCGTATGTGGGTGAGTTCGATGGTCTCCACGAGATATTCTATCTGGAACCGGTGGCGGTGACGGGGAGGTAAAAAGGGAAATTCATTGAATCCCATTTCCTGCAAGAGTATAATGATTACGTGGTTTCATCATTTGATTTGCATGCGAGGGAGTGCAATGAATCATAATCATATTTTTCCCCAATTATGTATATCAGTTACTAAAGAGAGCAGCCTACTTGTGTTGCTCTTTTTTAATTGTGTCTGAAAATGTTTAGTAGCATAAAGGAAATGTGATAATAATCATGTAGCAACGGGATAGCAAATGTATTCGATAGGGCATTTTCAAATGTACGAGCATAGATTAATTAACAATGGAGAACAAAGCCTTGAAACAAGAAACAATCGAACGCATACACCGCTTCACCGAAGACAGAGACTGGCAGAAATTTCACACGCCCGCCAATCTCGCAAAGTCCATTTCCATCGAAGCGAATGAGCTTCTGGAATGTTTCCAATGGAGCGACACGGATTATGATATCGAGCATGTAAAGGAGGAACTGGCGGATGTGCTGGTCTATTGTCGGAACATGCTTGATGAACTGGGGCTTGATGAGGACGAGATCGTGAATGCCAAGATGGACCAGAACGAGGCTAAGTACCCGGTCGAGAAAGCAAAGGGAAGCGCAGCGAAATATACTTCCTTTGAGAATAAGAAAGGCTAAAGGAACAAATATGCCGAGGCAGAGCATCTATGATATGAAGGTTTCAAAAGTCTACCCGCTGTTGTTGCAAAAAGTGGAGCGAAAAGGCCGTACAAAAGAGGAACTGGATGCAATCATCGCATGGCTGACAGGCTATGATATGGAGAAGGTGGATCAGGATATGACTTATGGCACCTTTTTTGAGAATGCTCCAATGATGAATTCAAGAGCATCTCTGATCAAGGGAAAGGTATGCGGCATTTCCGTTGAGTCCATTGAAGACCCGCTGATGCAGAAGATTCGCTGGTTGGACAAATTGGTGGACGAACTTGCCAAAGGCAAACCGCTTGATAAGATTTTGCGATGAATTGGGAGAATAAAGGGTGTGTGGAAGGTCGGAAAGGCTGAGCAATGGTGAAAGAGGAGGCAGAATTATGTGGTTATGGTTTGCGTTGGGCTCGGCGATATTTGCAGCACTCACATCCATCCTTGCCAAAATTGGTATTGAAGGGGTGAATTCGAATCTGGCCACGGCGATCCGCACGGTGGTCGTTGTCGCTATGGCATGGGGGATGGTGTTCCTGACAAACACGCAGGGCGGCATCAAATCCATAAGTCAGAAGAGCTGGATCTTCCTGATTCTGTCAGGGCTCGCTACCGGGGCATCGTGGCTCTGCTACTATAAAGCCCTGCAGGTTGGTGAAGCTTCAAAAGTTGTTCCGATTGATAAGCTGTCGGTCGTGATTACACTGCTTTTGGCTTTCGTCTTCTTGCATGAGGAATTTACGGTCAGGTCTCTGATCGGTTGCGTCCTGATTGGCGCGGGGACGTTGGTGATGGTGCTGTAAACGAGTATGTGCGTTCGGCAGATGAAAGATGGTTGTCAACAGTTGGTATCTATTTAGATTTTTCCAGTGGAAATGATACTCTGATTCTTGGATGGAGGAATGCAAATGGGTCACTGCACCTGGGCCAATATGAATGAGGCCAACAAAATATATCATGATACGGAATGGGGCATCCCTGTGCACGATGACCGCCAGATGTTCGAGCACCTGACCCTGGAGTGCATGCAGTGCGGTCTCAGTTGGGATCTCATGCTGAAAAAGCGGGAGATTTTCCGCAGGTGTTTCGACAATTTCGATTATGACAAGATTGCGTCTTATGACGATTCTGATATTGAGCGCATCCTGATTACTGAGGGCATGATCCGTTCTCCGCGGAAGGTGCGAGCTGTGATCAATAATGCCCGGTGCTATCAGAAAGTCCGGGAGGAATTCGGGAGTTTTTGCACGTACATCTGGACCTATTCTGATGGCAAAACGATATTGTATGATGGTCATGATGATGGACCGCTCCCCGTCAGCAACGGTCTGTCGGAGAGGATAAGTAAAGACCTGAAGAAGCGTGGGTTTAAGTATGTAGGTGCAATTACGATCTATTCGCATTTGCAGGCTTGCGGGATTATCAATGACCATGATAAGGAGTGTTCGTGCTATCAGAGGATCGTTAGGGAGTATCCGGTTGTGAGAATGGAGCGAGATTTTGAGGTGACGTGAATTGAGGATGGTTCTTTTTGCGTGAGAATTCTCACGTGAAAAGAACCGTCCCTGACGCGTGAGGAGCGGAAAGTATTGTATTGGCAGATAATTGGAACACTTTATAAAGATAGGTGATTTATTATGAAACAAGGCAACACAATCATTCGTACCACTCAGGGTGACATCACAAAAATGGTCGGTATTGATGCCATCGTCAACGCCGCAAATTCCTCCCTTCTCGGAGGCAGCGGCGTCGATGGCGCTATTCATGCGGCAGCGGGAAGCGGGCTTCTTGAGGAATGCCGGACTTTGAATGGCTGTCCGACCGGAGAGGCCAGGATTACCGGAGCTTATAAGATCCCGGTCAAATATATCATCCACACTGTCGGTCCCAGATGGTATGGCGGCAATCGCCATGAGGCGGATCTCCTTACTAGTTGCTATAAGAGTTCATTGCAGCTGGCGGCGTCTCGCAGTATAAGGAGCATTGCGTTTCCTTCTATATCTACCGGAATATATAATTATCCTCTGGAACAGGCGGCGCAGATCGCGGTTCATGCAATCAGCGAGTATGTAACGTCTTATCCCAATGCATTTGATGAAATCGTATTTGTTCTGCGACCAAATACAAAGGAAGCATATGATATAGCTCTGAATGAATTAAATAAAGAAATAAACAAAGGTCGTATAGATGTTACAGCTGATGATGGTCCTGTCATGATCGGATTTTACCATGAATATGAAGCATATGGCTGCTTCAGCAACTGGTATCAGACCGGATTTGACTATGCAGGACGGCATTATGCCAATTCCGAGCAGTTCATGATGTATCAAAAGGTCATGATGTTCGGGAAATATGACCTTGCCGAGAAGATTATGGAGACAAGTGATCCAGGCAAATGCAAGAAGCTCGCAGGTCAGAAATTCCCGGAATTTGATCCGGAGAAGTGGGAGAAGACCTGTTACACGGTCGTAAAGCGCGGCGTGAAGGCAAAATTTGCACAGAACGAAGATATTTTGAATATTCTGCTTGGAACTGGAAATGCGATTCTGGCTGAGTGCTCTCCCTATGATAAGAAATGGGGAATCGGAATTAATCTGAACAATCCGGACTGCCGTGTTATTGCCAAATGGAGAGAAAAAATCTGTTGGGAAGGATTCTGATGGAGGTTCGAGAGGAGCTCCGTCAGGAGATTTTGGCTTCTCGCGATGGCAGACTGCAGTACGTGGATGCGCATGACCTGGATCCGATTCGTGAGTGGAAAATGAGTGCCGGTGAGCTGAAGAGGATCCCTCAGTTCTACAAAGCGGTTCATGCTTACAGCGATACGCTGAAAGGAGCTAATGAGCGAGATGCATTTTACAATGAACCTCCACCCCCATGCGGTGCTGAACCGCGTCCTATGGAGGTGGTATCAAAGCCCTTCGGGCTTTAAGCCCCTCCGGGTCTT
>JBGUWZ010000003.1:0-2812 GCA_045221675.1 Lachnospiraceae bacterium
TTGATTATTCCGGGGTGCCAGCCCACCCGGGTCGCAGTTGAGCGCACCCTGGCCGCACTTGAGGCCATCCCGCGGCAACCGCGCTTCAGCGCACTCTGACCGCCGTTGAGCCCATACTCCATATGGCAAATACTATCCTCTTTTCAATAGAATGATGAGCAGGAACTATCAGTTCCAAATCTATTGAAAGGAGGCCGGAAAAATGGCCAGAAAAATCAAGGTGAAGCTCATTTTGCAGCTTCGGGAAGCGGGGATGTCAAGGAACGCCATTGCATCCTCAAGAAACATTTCAAGGCACTCTGTAAGTGATGTCTTCAGGACTGCCGACGAGAAAAACATTCATTACAGTGATGTCGTGTCGCTTACAGACGATGAGGTGTATCGCCTTTTCTACCCGGATCGGCATGCTAACGAGATCATGTATGGTGATCCGGACTATGCCCATGTCCACGAAGAATTGAAAAAAGTCGGCGTGACTTTAAAGCTTCTTCATGAGGAATACAGGGACCGGTGCCAGAAGAGAGGCGAGATCCCTATGGGAAAGACGAAATTTAATGAAGGATACGCCGATTATACGGAGGCTAACAAGCTTACCAATCATCTGGATCATAAACCTGGAGAAAAAGTCGAAGTTGACTGGTCCGGACCCACCATGCACTTCGTCGACTTAAATACAGGTGAAGCCATAACCGTATACCTGTTTGTGGGAACACTGCCGTACAGCCAGTACACGTATGTAGAACCATGCCTGGACATGAAAATGGATACATTCCTCCGGTGTCATAACCGCATGTATTCATTTTTTAAAGGAGTCCCCAGGAGAACCGTTTGTGACAACCTGAAAACAGGTGTTGTATCTCATCCAAAAGAAGGCGAGATCATCCTGACGGATGATTATGCTGCTCTTGGGACACACTATCTGACAGCGATCATGCCAGCTGGAGTCCGAAAGCCTAAGCAAAAACCGTCTGTGGAAGGCAATGTTGGCAAAATCGCAACGGCGATCATTGCCAGATGCAGGAATGACCTGTTTACATCGTATGAATCACTCAAAAAGGGTGTGGCAGAAAAACTCCGCATGTACAATCATGAGCCCTTCCAGAAACGTGACGGCAGCAGGTATGAGGTGTGGCAGGAGGAAAAAGCGTACCTGCGCCCTCTCCCTGATGTGCCTTATGAGATCGCCGAGTGGGTATATGGCAGGGCTGTCAATCTCGATTTCCATGTCGTATATAAGAAGAACCGTTACTCCTGCCCATACCAGTATGCGAAGAAGAAGGTCAAAGTCGATCTCAAAATAACGGATCAGACCGTGGAGATCTATCATCATGGAGACAGGCTGACGACGCATAACCGCTTCCCCGATTATGTGTCGAACCGGTACTCTACACACCCTGAAGATATGCCGCCTGCGTTCAGGAATATCACAGAATGGGACGATGACAGGATCCGGAACTGGGCTGCTTCTATCGGAAAGTCGACCCTGCAGGTCATTAACAGGATATTCGAAGGCGTGGACATAAAAGAACAGGGCTATAATCCCAGCCTTGCAGTGCTGCGGCTCAGCAGGACGTATACAGAAGCCAGACTGGAGACGGCCTGTGAGCTTGCCCTCAGCAGGGGGATCAAATCGCCCCGTTACCGTCACCTTAAAGGAATCCTGTCAGCAAATCAAGACATTATTTACAGCGAGCAGCGCCGCCAGCCCGCTCCCGCACCGGATGCATCCATGGGATATCTCCGGGGAGCCAGTTATTACAAGGAAGGGGGCACTGTCTGATGTTAAACGAAGAAACCAAAAGGAAACTCCGGCTGCTGAAGATCGGTGAGTTCATAGATACCATTGAGCTTCAGCAAAAAGATGAACAGACACTTGCGCTTCCTTTCGAAAAACGTTTTCAGCTGGCTGTTGACAGTGTTTATCAGCAGAAATATAACGACAAAGTTCACCGTCTGATCAAATCCGCGAAGTTCCGGCTGCCGAAAGCAGACGTGCATGACATCCTTTATATAGACCAACGCCCCTTCAATAAAGGGATCATTGATGATATAGCGACATGCCGATTCGTGGCTGAGAAGCGCAGTATCGTGTTCCAGGGCTTCTCCAGTTCAGGAAAGACTTTCCTAGGCTGTGCGATCGGCAAGGAAGGCTGCCGCCATGAATACCGTGTACGTTATATCAGACTTCCACAGCTGTTGATGGAATATGAGGACAGTTCCCATACCCCCGGAGGTATTTCGAAGGTCCTGAAGAAGTATTCCTCATATGACATCCTCATTCTCGATGAGTGGCTTATCCAGGATCTGTCTGAAGACGATGTAAAGTTCCTCTTTGAGTTGTCTGAAAGACGGTATGACGCAACATCCACAGTGTTCTGCACGCTCTACAAGAGAGAGGACTGGGTCAGGCGCCTCGGAAGCGGAGCATATGCCGAGTCCATCGTTGAGCGGTATCGTTTTAACACTACATGGATCGAAACCGGAGACATCAACATGAGGGAAATCTACTCGCATGCCTGAATGACACAGTGCAATGTTCAGGCATACAGCAGCTATTGATCATCCAGCACAGGCTATGTTGGCCGCCGTCAGCCCTTGAAGGCTTGACGGCGAAACCAACGCGGGCGCCGCTCAGGCGGCGCCCGAAGCCACCCATTTATTATTTATTTAAAAAAGAAATCCACATGCGGTGCAGTAATCCTTAAATGAAGCTTACCGGAAGGTGAGCTAAATAGCGTTCAGCATGCGCTGAACAGCGTTTTGGCTGCGCCGACCGCGCTTGCGCGCATGGGCTGGTAACGCGGAATAATCA
>JBGUWZ010000004.1:0-36394 GCA_045221675.1 Lachnospiraceae bacterium
TCATTACGTACCTCCCAAAAATTAATTTGTCAGTATCGTAACACTAAAATAGGAAGCAGTCATGAATGCCCGTTTTCTACCGTTTACAATCATTCGGAGAATTATGTCGCTGAAACGCCGCTGATTAGGGAGGAAGACAAAATGGTGGATTTATTTGTTGGATTAATCAGAATTTTCATGGGTTATACGGCAGCTATTGTTATTGGCGGAGTGATTGCTTATATGATTGGCGTACCTGTCACGTTCCTCAATGTCTGGGGGATACTGCTCATTATGGTCATCTCGGCGTTTATCGCCAGCAGCAGGAGTCTGTCGGAATTAAAAACAGATGAGACGGAAGATAAATAAAAGTTAAAAAATCGAGCGGGCCACAGTACTTTGACTGTGACCCGCTTTTTATAACTTATTTAGGTTTAAGCAGTCGATTTAAAATTAATAACCAATCAGGCTGCCTGCGATCCATCCGTTCGGATGCTGATTGCAGACGATCTCATACCATGTGTAGCCATCCTTGGTGACCTTCTTGCCTGTTGTGTAGACCTTCTCGCCGTTCGGGATCTTGAACATGACTTTGCTGTTAAGACCCGGCTTCTCGCGGACATTTGCGTAATTAACTGCGTCATTTGCCACTGTGCGTGTTGCGCCGCCGGCCACATTCTCGAGTGCATCGACATTAAGCTTGTTCATTTCTGCCATAGTTTTGTCTCCTTTATATCCTGGTTTGCATCTGTAGTTTCTTTTCAGCAGACTTCCTTTGGCCCGTACATTGTATATGCAAGGATTCCGGGGAGAGAGCTAAAAATATTAACAGACCGTATGCACCACATTTACTGCGTCTAATATTATAGCATTTATTTTGAAAAAAGCACATATTTCATTATGTTTTTTGACAGCTCGGTCGGCAGCTGCGGGCAGATTACCGCCAAAGCAAATAGCCCGGCTCGTCACGGACTTACTGAGCCTCGGAAGTCTCGCTTCCCTGGAAATGGTCATACACAGACATCACCGATCGTAATGCGTTCCACATCCTCTTCGGCAATTCTCAAAAGAATACGGTCTACGTCCTCCGCCATTTCTTCGATCCGTTTCCGGCTGTAGCGGTTGATCTTGTAGGTCAGCTCATATTCCACGGTATCATTTTCATATACCTGAGTAAGAAGCTTGAACAGACCGTCATCACAGACCGCGGGGGATTCCGTATCTTCTTCGGCAGATTTCTGCACCACCACGCCTTCCTTACAGTCATCCCGAATCGAAAGACTGTGCAGTATGGCCTTTTTTCCGTCCATTTCCAGCTCCGGATGCCTGATCTGGTATAAATAATTATAATCCATAACGCCCGGATACGCCTCAGCTATTTCTTCAAGGGGGAACAGCTGACAGCTCATAGCGTCAAAAACCTGATTCTGTATCTGCCGGAAAAATGCCGCAAGTGTCCGGGTCGGACGTACATCCAGCCGGCAGATTCCCGTGTTGACAAGAAAGCCGTAGGTTCTTTTCACCCTGGAGTCATTCCTGCCGTTATGAGAAAACGCATAGGTGATTTCCCTGTCCCCGGTCTGAATCGCCATGGAGAGTGCCATAAGTCCCATAAACAGCACATTCCCCGAGACCTTCAGAGCCTGTTTGACCGCCGCGAGCTGCTCAGCGGAAGCGCTCAGAGTTTTTACGACCACGTCCTGGCCCGCCGGCAGCCCGGTCGGATCCTCCGGGATAGCTGTCCACTTTTTAAGGCCATGAAGCAGTTTTTTATAATATGAAACAATCTGTGCGTACAGAGGTGACTCGATCACCTGATTCAGCTCATCGCAGATACCAAACAGGGATATTCCCTCCGGCTGCAGCTCCCTGCCCGCATATGCGTCGGCGATATCCCGGAAAAGTATATTCAGACTCTCGCCATCGCTGATTACATGCGGAACCTTGTGGAAAAGAAAGAGTCTGCGCTCCGTTCTGTAAATCCTGAATTCAAAAAACGGATATGTGTGAGGATCTGCCAGCTCAAGCGCCAGTCTCTCTCTGAGAGCAGGCACTTCCTCCTCTGTGACCTCGATAACCGGAATCTCAGGGATTTCGCATTTTCCTTTTGCGGGAAGCATAAATGCATCTCGCCCCGCTCCTCTTTCAAGTCGGGTGAAGAGAATGGGATGATTCTTTATTGTACTTGCAACCGCCTGCTTCAGCCGATTTATATCGATATCCTTATCCATCTCAAGCAGGGAGAGCAGGACGTTCTCCGGACTATTCCTGAGGACCATTTCATCATACAGAAATATCTGCGTGGGCATCATGGGATAACGGTCCTTATTCAGCGCTTCAGCCTCCGTCTTCGGCTTGGAGAGGATCAGCTTTTCCAGGTCGGAGACAGTGGGATTCTCACGAAGATCCGCCATATTGAGCCCGATCTGGAACGAATCTCCAAGCTCCGCCAAAAAGGCCATAAACGTCAGGGAAGTCATCCCCAGGTCTCGGAGATCCGTAGTAATGCCAATCTCCGTATCGGACAGGAGCGTCTTTAAGACTGCAAGGATCCTCTCCTGCATTTCATTCTGCGGAGGAACGATTTCTTTTTTCGGAATGACGGGCTTAGGAAGCTTTTTCCTGTCGAGCTTCATGTTGGCGTTCATTACGAAATCCCGAACCTCCTGGAAGAGATCCGGTATCATATAATGAGCCAGGTGCTTTTTGGCGAAATCTCTGAGATCATCCCTGGTAAAGAACTCTCCGTCCGCTGCAACATAATAAAGGCAGAGAAAGCGTTCCTCCACAACGACTGCGGCGCAGCTCTCAATGAACGGGCAGGCGGACATGACCTCCTCGATCTCCCCCAGCTCGATCCGGAGTCCGTGGTATTTTACCTGATTATCGCGTCTTCCGTGGAATTCTATCTCATAGTCCTCCGTGATACGGGCATAATCTCCCGTTTTATAGGCGCGCATTCCCCTGAAATTTATAAAGGAGGCTGCCGTTTTTTCCGGAAGATTTTTGTAACCCAGACCCACGCCTTTTCCGCAGATCAGAAGTTCCCCGATCTCTCCCTGCATTATTTCCTCGTTCGCCTCATTGACGACATAACAGGATACGTTCCCTAACGGCCTGCCGATGGTGATATGCTCGGAGCCGTCTATTTCCTTCATACAGGCGCTGATGGTGGTCTCGGTCGGCCCATAGCAGTTCAGCACAAGAGCGTCGGGATTTATCTCCCTGATCCGTTCATACAGCCCTTTCGGGAACTGTTCAGTGCCGATGGCAAAGACCCTGATCTGCGAAAGAGCCTCCCGAAGCTTAGGCATTGAGAGGAGGATGCGGATATAGCTTGGAGTTGCACACATGGCGTCCACCTTGTTCTCGAGCATGAAATCACGCATCAGAAGGGGATTCATGATCTGGGCATTGGACGCCATGGCTATCGTCATGCCGGAGGTCAGCCCGACCAGCTCCTCCAGGACGGAGACATCAAAGGTCAGCGCGGCATTTGCCAAAAGTACGCTGCCGTGCTCGCCAATCGCCACGGTCTCCCTGTTTTTCGGATTGTGGTCGACATAGTTGCAGAGATTTCCCTGTCCGATCATAACTCCTTTGGGTTTTCCGGTAGAACCTGAGGTATAGATACAGTAGGCAAGATCCGATTCGTCTATCCTTACCTGAGGGTTCTCCGGCCAGGGCGAGGTCACGATATCCTCAAGAAACAGGGGGCGTCTTCCAAGATTGATGATGAAGTCCAGTCTGTCAAATGTAATCCGGTGGGTCGTGATCAGAAAGCGGCATCCCGCGTCCTGATACATAAAGCGGATTCTCTCATCCTGATATTCGGTACTTGCCGTGACAAATGCGGCTCCGGCTTTCAGAATACCCAGATTAACAGCATAATACATGATATTTCTGGGAAGCAGGATCATGATCGTGTCATTGGGCCTCACATTATAATAGCGCAGGGCGTTGGCGACACGGTTCGCCGCATCGTTCAACTCCTCATAGGTCATGGAGATCCCGTCTCCCACAACGGCTGTTCGATCCGGATGCTTTCTGACCTGCTCCTCAAAAAGAACCGAGACAGGTTTGAATTCCACCGGCCAGGATGTATCGTTTAAGGGGCTGTCGTCTCCCACGCTGCTCTTTACTTCAGACATCTGGATTTCCATAAGATCGGTAAAGCCGGTCATGTCAAAGATATCGTAGACCCCGGAAGAAGCATTTATGATCCTGATCTTTTTATCCTTCCGATAGATTTTCATAAAGAAGCGAAGACCCGCGGAGGAGATATATTCCAATTCCTTCAGGTCAAATACTGTCCATTCATAGTCTCCGTCTACTCTTAGCTCCCTGAGCAGCTGCTCGGCTCTGATTGCATAGTCCCCGCTCAGCCTTCCGGTGATTTCTATTATAAGATTATTGTCTTTGATATTTCCCCGTAGTTCCATGTTGCCTCCTATCTGGATTTCGATTGCAGATTGACAGTATGGTTGCCGGAAATCTTTTCAGCGCATTTATTCTTCATCGCGCAATACTCGTGACGTGAGTCTGCGATACGCGCGCAAGGTGACACTCGTCTTCATCGTGAGTGCAATTAGTGCTGCTTTAAATGTCGAGAATCTGACAATATTATAGCAATATTTACAGACATCTTGGTGTATACATGATGACATTTGCAGAAAAATACCCTGTTTAAGCTGTTTTAATTGTAGTAAAATATTACTGTTAACAGGAGTGAGAGACCCAGCCACTAATGCGGCGGATTATATCAGACTCGTTGGGGACGGATGCCTGTGAAAAATTCAACACATTAAGGAGTATGAACTATGTCAAACTATGTGGAAATGTGGAAAGATCTGGGAATGGATTTAGAGACGCATGATCAGCTCTGTCAGGTGCTGCCGACTGCATTCGGCGACGTATACCTGTCGCAGGAGAACCGCCCGGAAGCTATGGGCTTCTGGGATTTCGTCGTATCTGAGATCCACGGTATCCGTCCTTCTGAGCTGATCGAGGCTCAGAAAAAGGGTCAGAAAGTATTTGGCACATTCTGTGTCTATGTTCCGGATGAAATTGTATTTGCTGCAAATGGTATCGTCACCGGACTCTGCGGCGGATCCCAGTTCTGGGTCCCGGACGGCGAAAAAGTCCTGCCGAAATCCACATGTCCCCTGATCAAGGCCTCCGTCGGCGCAAGACTCGGCAGAACATGCCCGTTCTTCCGCATTGCGGATATGTATGTCGGTGAGACCACCTGCGACGGAAAGAAAAAAGCATGGGAGATCCTCGGAAAAGATGTCCCGATGTATATCATGGATATGCCTCAGATGAAGAGGGAAAAAGATATCGCAAAGTGGACAGAGGAAATCGCTGAATTTGCCAAAGTCGTAGAAGAATTCACCGGCAACAAGATCACCGTAGAGAGTCTGAACGCTGCAATTAAGACAATAAACGAAAAGCGCAAGGCTATGGCCCGCGTCTTCGCGGCGACTAAGGGCGATGTGATTCCCATCAGCGGCAAGGACCGCCTGCTCATGACCCAGATCGCGTTCTTTGATGACCCGACCCGCTGCGCTGCGATGTGCAACAAACTGGCGGATGAGCTGGATGAGCGCATCAAAAATCAGGTGTCCGTCTTCCCGGCAGGCACAAAGCGCATCCTGCTGACCGGCACACCGCTGGCAATCCCGAACTGGAAGCTGCATCACATCATCGAGACCAGCGGCGCCGCTGTTGTCTGTGAGGAAATGTGTACCGGCACACGCTACTTCGAAAATCTTGTCGATGAAAATCAGACATCACTGGAAGGCCAGTTCCGTGCTCTGTCCGAGCGCTATATGAAGAACAACTGCGCATGCTTCACCCCGAACGAAGGCCGTATCGAGGACATCATCCGCCTGACCAAAGAGTACAAGGTCGACGGCGTCATCGATACCAATCTCAAGTTCTGCTGCCTGTATGACACCGAGAGATATTCGGTCGAGAAAGCCCTCAAGGCAGAAGGAATCCCGGTCCTCGGTATCGAGACCGATTACACTGATACCGACGCGGAGCAGCTTCGCACAAGGATCGGCGCGTTCGTGGAGATGCTCGGCTGATATGGCTGACAACGAACTGAACTACTATATACTATTTGCCAACTACACCCAGGGCCTTGCCCTGCAGGACATGCTGAAGCAGGCTGGCCTCCCTGCCCGCATAGCGCCTACGCCGCGGTCCATTCAGGGAGAGCTTTCCTGCGGCATGTCCCTTCTGGTGAAGCAGGAGCACATTGAGGCAGTGCGGGCCTATCTCGCTGAATCCGGTGCGGAATACCACAGTATCGTGGAGATGCCCTGCCAGATAAAGCCAAGGCGGGATAGGTTCTGCTGACTGTGCAGGAGAACTTTTTATGCGCTACTATATCGGAATAGATATTGGATCGACAAGCACGAAGACAGCCGTACTGGATGAAAACGATAACCCCAAACTGCTCTTTGTGCAGCCGACCGGCTGGAGCAGCGTGGACACCGCGGAAGCTGTACGGCTGCGCCTTAAGGCGGAGGGGTATGATACGGAAAACTGCCCGGTGGTCGCGACTGGGTACGGACGTGTATCCGTTCCGTTCGCGGACAAGACGGTGACGGAAATCACATGCCACGCGAAGGGAGCTATACAGATCTATGGCTCCGAAAATCTCACGGTCATCGATATCGGCGGACAGGATACCAAAGTCATCAGTGCGGTAAACGGACGTGTCATGGATTTTATCATGAATGACAAATGCTCCGCCGGTACAGGCCGCTTCCTTGAAGTTATGGCCAATACAATGGGTGTCGGCATCGATACGATGTGCGATATGGCCGCACAGGGCAGCGGCGTTTCCATCAGTTCGATGTGTACTGTATTTGCCGAGTCGGAGGTCATCAGCCTTATAGGCCGCGGTGAGAAGCGTGAAAATATCGCATTTGCCGTTGTGGACTCTATTGTCAGAAAGGTCACTTCCCAGGTGTCTCATGTAGATCTTGGCGACGCGGTCTGCCTGACCGGCGGTCTGTGTGAGTGCGAATACATCCGCCTCTCGCTCGGTAAATCCCTGAAGCGCGAGATTACCGCTCATAAAAACGGACGTTATGCCGGAGCGATTGGCGCCGCTCTGGCGGCGAAGACGATCCGCAAGGAGGCGGTAAGGTCATGATTTATCTTGACAATGCCGCCACGACGCTGCACAAACCACAGCAGGTCATCGACGCGGTCGTTTCCGCCATGCAATCGATGGGCAACTCGTCCCGCGGGACGCATGCTCAGTCGTTGGCTGCTGCCCGCAGCATCTATGAGACCCGCTGCAAGGCTGCCCGGATTTTTGGCTGCAGTCGGCCTGACCATGTCGCCTTCACCGCCAATTCCACCGAGGCCCTCAATATCGCGATTAACGGTCTGTTTGATCCCGGCGACCATATTATCAGCACCGATCTGGAACACAACTCGGTGCTTCGGCCACTGTATCGCCTGGAGGCCGAGCACGGGATCATGCTTGATTTTCTTCCGGCCGATGGGCAGGGCATGCCTGACTATGCGGATCTTTCCCGCCTTCTGCGGAAGGAGACCAGAGCGATTGTATGCACGCACGCCTCCAACCTGACCGGAAATACTCTTGATATTGCAAGGATCGGTGCTTTTGCCCGAGAGAACGGACTTCTGTTTGTCGTGGATGCCTCCCAGACAGCCGGCTGCATACCGATCGACATGGAGCGCATGGGCATCGATGTGCTCTGCTTTACCGGTCACAAAGGTCTTATGGGACCGCAGGGAACCGGAGGGCTCTGCATCCGCGAAGGGGTAGAAATCAGGCCTTTTAAAGTCGGCGGCAGCGGCGTGCAGTCCTATCTTGCGACACAGCCGTCAGAGTACCCCACCCGGCTGGAAGCCGGAACAATGAACGGACACGGTCTGGCAGGGCTTTCGGCGGCACTTGATTTTATACTGGAGACCGGCGTGCAAGAGATTCATAATAAGGAAATCGCCCTTATGCGTCGGTTCTATAACGGCGTAAAGGACATACAAGGTGTGCGTGTTTACGGAGACCTGTCACAGGATCAGCGGTGTGCTATTGTAGCCCTGAACATATGGGATTATGACTCGGGAGCCGTCGCCGACGCGCTGGCGGAAGATTACGATATCGCAGTAAGGCCGGGGGCTCACTGCGCTCCGCGGATGCACAAAGCGCTCGGAACAACAGATACCGGAGCCGTTCGTTTCAGCTTTTCTTATTTCAATACGGAAGAAGAAATTGATGCCGCAGTAGATGCAATAAAAGAACTTGCAGAATGAAAAAGCCAATAAAACCGGCGCGAGTCCATATGGATCTCGCGCCGGTTCTATTACATGTTATCCTTCCGGACTGAGTTTCCGATCATCATGAGGTCAGGTTTTTTCCTCAGTCTCGGAATCCTTTGCGGTCTCGGGTTTCTGCTCATTCTCGGGCACCGTTACAGGATCGGGTTTCTTCTCCGGCTCGGGCACCGTTACAGGATGGGGCTTCTTTTCGGGCACCGTTACAGGATCGGGTTTCTTCTCCGGTTCCGGACTCTGTTTAGCTTCGGAATCCGTATCATTCCGCGAACTTTGTTCAGCCTCGGAACTCTTTTCGACCTCGGAATTCGTTTCTGCCTCAGGCTTCTTTCCTTCTTCAGCCTCGGAATTTGTTTCCGCCTCAGGCTTCTTTCCTTCTTCGGCCTCGGAACTCGTTTCCGTCTCTGGTTTCATTTCAGTCCCGGTCTCCTTATCAGCCCCAGAACTCGTTTCCGTCTCGGGTTTCGTCTCAGCCTTGGATCCCTTCTCGACCTTGGATTCCTTCTCGGTCTTGGGGGCTTTTACGGCATCAGGCTCATTCTTGGCTCCGTTCTTTGGTCCGGCCTGGAGAGGATTATCCGGACTCGATAACAGGGGTTCATCATCCGGAAGCTCCGGATCGTCCGGATCGTAGATGCCCAGCCATCCCAGATCTTCCCGGAGCTCATAGTTGTCCGGATTTGCCGTGCCCCAGGTAATCTCGTAGGTGTTTTCCGTATATCCGATGTCCGTGATAGTGCCGGTGGCTTTGACCTGGGCAGTCTCACCATTCTGCAGCCCATCGAGTTCAGCTTCGTCGCAGGTCAGCGGCGTACCGTCATACTCCTTATAGTCATAGCCGGTGCGTACCCAAAGGACGGCTTTCTCCACGGTGAGTGTGCCGAGCTCTTCTTTGAGGGTGTAGTCGTCCCGACTGGTCGAATTCCATGTGATCTCGTAGCCGTTCTTTGTGCTGCCGGCATTCGTGATAGTGCCGGTGGCGGTGGCTGATGCATCGTCGGTACCGCACAGTCCTTCGAGGCTCGCACCGGTGGCAGTCAGCGGCTTTCCGTCATAGGTCTTGGAAGCGGAATCGGTGGTCACGGTAAGATCGGCTTTATCCACGGTGAGTGTGCCGAAATCTTCGGTGATGGTGTAATCATTGGGGTCTGTATCTCCCCAGACGATTTCATAGGTGTTCTCTGTGCTGCCTGCGTGCGTGATGGTGCCTGTGGCCTTGACTGTGGCGTCTGCGCCCTTTTTGAGCCCCACAAGGCGCGCGTCCGCAGTCAGGGGCGTGCCGTCATAGGTCTTGGAAGCGGATTCTGTAATTACCGTCAGAGGCGCGGGTTCGCCGTTCGTAATGCTCAGCTGGCCGAGCTTTTCAACGATTACGTAGTTATCCGGATTAGTGGTGCCCCAGTCAATTCTATAGGTGTTGACTGTTTTGCCCGGTTCTGTGATAGAGCCGGTCGCTACGACCGTGGCGTCGTCATGAGGAATCAGACCCTCCAGATCCGCACCTGCCGTCAGGGGCGTACCGTCGTAGGTCTTGGTGTCTGAGTCAGTGACTACGGTCAGCGTGGCGGGTGTGACCGTCAGTGTGCCAAGATCTTCGATCAGAGTGTAGTTTTCCTGCTTGGTGGTGCCCCAGTCGATCGTGTAG
Source organism: Lachnospiraceae bacterium (assembly GCA_045221675.1). GTDB lineage: Bacteria > Bacillota > Clostridia > Lachnospirales > Lachnospiraceae > Chordicoccus. Next base: position 9,950 of record JBGUWZ010000004.1, read on the forward strand.
TTGTTAGCTGCGCTGCCCACATCCGTGATGGTGGTGTCAGCGGTTACTTTAACATTGTCGCCGCCGACTATGCCGCTAAGGGATGCGCTACCCGTCAGAGGTTTACCGTCATACACCTTGGATTCGGAAGTGGTGGATATGGTGAGATCTCTGGGCCGGATGATTACATTTGCAAATGGTTCAGACCCGTTTGGACCTTCATAGATGATCGTATACTTGTTAGACAGGTCTTTGCCGAAATAGTCTCTAAAGGATACGGTAAAAGTGCCCGGATGGCTGCCGACATCCCTGTAAGTATCAAAACTGAAGCTCAGATCCGACTGCTGGATATTGTCCGCTGACGCGAACTGAATTCTGACTAACCCAAAAGGTATTGTTGAGGAATGAGACCAGCCATCGTATGTGTAAACGGCCGGCCAGGACCAGAACGCTATTCTCTTCAATGTGACTTCCAATTCGCCATCTACATATTCTACATTGGTAAAGTTCTCCGTCCGATCTTCTCCGTCCGAATTAAGAATTTTGTGGTCGGTAATCACGTTTTTGGTTGTCCCAGCTATATACTGGGAACCATCTGTGGTGGCTTCAAGAGTGAGGGCACCGGGCAGACCTTCGACGGTGAAGCTGCTGTCTGTCAGGTCTTCTCCGTTGTATGCTCTGGAGGCAGAGCCGGCAGTTACTGTGATCTTTGTGTCGTTCTTGGTGATAGTCAGCTCACCGATGTCGTCTGTGATCGTGTAGTTATCCTTATTGGTATCACCCCAATCGATCGTGTAGGTGTTATCAGTCGTACCCACTTCTGTGGGGGCAGCGGTGGTGACGGTGATGGCGTCGCCGGACATCAGCCCTTCCACGGTGGCCTCACCTCCGGAGAGCGGCGTACCGTCATATTTCTTGCTGCCATCGCCGGTCGTAATGTGCAGAGGGGCGGGGTTGATTACCAGGGTATCGTCATAGATATTAATATCGAAGTTCTCTTCCCCGATATCCGGGTCGGGGTAACTCACAGAACACGAGTATGTATAGGTGCCCACGTCTTTGCCGCCGCCCGTGATCGTCACCCGGAAGAGCGTCTTTTTCTTGATGGAGCCGGTGACATTCCATGTGTTTTCACCGGATTCCTCCGGCGTCATCCAGTAATAGCCGCCGACCCGCGGAACTGCCTTCCGGATCTGGCCGTTATACTGCACTTCGCTATCGGGAAGCAGATACAGGTTGACACTCAGGGGATCGATCGTCACGGTATTGTTTTCATAGGAAATCACATAGTTTTCTTTCCTGCCGCTCGTGAAAGTGCAGGTGTTCGTGAATTCATGTTCACCCGCGGTGACTGCCCCGGTGCTCTTAAGCTCCATCGTGTCCGTGCCCATAAGTGCAAATTCAGCAAAGTAGTAGAGCGGATTCTCACCGTCGTCGTACACCTTCTCCGAGCTGAGTCTGGTGACCGCATTCCCGTTCTCGAAAGTCGCCGTTGCGCTGCGGGGGTTATGCAGGAGGTTAGTGAAGGTGGTCGAATAACCGCCGTTCATGTCGATCGTCACGCCGAGCGGGTCCACGGTGAGCGTACCCAGATTTTCCTCAATCGTGTAGTTGCCCGGATCAGCGGTGCCCCAGTCGATGGTATATGTGTTGTCCGCCGTGCCGGCATCGGTAATCGTGCCTGTCGCCTTTACAGTGGCGGTGTCGCCGCCGACCAGACCGGTGATAGTCGCTTCTTCGCAGGTCAGGGGCTCCGCGTCATAGGTCTTGTCGGCGCTGCCGGTGGTAACGGTCACCTTCGCGGGTTTAATAGTCATGGTGGTGCCGGAATAGGAAATTGCGTAATTACCCTTGCTGCCGGTCGTGAAGTCGTATAAACCTACGAGCGTGTATGTTCCGGCGTAAGATCCGCCTCCCTGTATGGACAGACTCATGGCGTCACCGGTATACAGGGAGAATGACCACTTGGCGGGGGGCGCTGCGAGCTTTGCAAATAACCTACTGCCAAGAAGACGCACTCCGCTGACGATTTCCCCGGCATGTTCACCGTTCAAATAGGTAAAAGTAGGCTTCGGGACAGGAGCGGAGCCGTCAAAATCAACTTCCCTGCCGCCCAGATTGAAGTCCATCTGTATTGCCTCAACGGTCAGCGTGCCGTCCACGGTCGTGACGTTCGTAAATTTTGAAGTCACGTCATTTCCGTCTTTATCGTAAATTGTGTAGGAATCGACGGTATTTGCACTGCTTCCGGCATCTGTCCGGCTTCCGCCGGCTGTCGCCGTGCAGGTGTAACCGTTCGGAAGGCCGCTGACGCTCACCGAGTTGTCGGTCAGCGGTGAGCCGTCGTATATCTTACTCGCACTGGCTGCGGTCAGCACAACAGGATCTTTTATCGTGTCATCTTCCGGAGGAGTCGGGTCGACGGTAGGCACGACAGGGTTATCGTTATTATCTTCCGGGGTCTCGGGTGCAATGACGGTCAGCGTACCGAGCTCCTCGTTCACAACATAGTTAGAACTCTTCGCGCTGCCCCAGTCGATCGAGTATGCATTGGTGCTCGTGCCGACCTCCGTGCGGCTGCCCGTAGCCCGTACACTGATCGTTTCGTCGATGACGACGGGCGTGTACCGCGCTTCCTCGCTGCCCAGAGCCCTGTCGTTGTAATCGGTGATTTCTGTGTCGATGGTGATTCGGACATTCGTACAGTCCCTCATCAGGTTGTGCGCGTCACTCTCTTCGACCTGCAGGTCATGTTCTGTCACCATGCGCGAATCGACATCCCGCTCCGGGAGATCATTGATGAGCCGGGTCATGAGCTCAGCGTCCCAGGTGGTATCCTTCACGGCCTGATCAAGGAAATCCGGATTGTCCGCGTACAGACGCAGCAATTCATCCGTAAGCTCAGTCTCTTTCACATCTTCCAGCGTGAGACTGATGGTCTGACGGTCCTTTTCGTCGTGCAGATATACGAGCAGCCTCTGACCGGCGTGCAGCTCGATTTCCTGTGTTTCACCGGTGAGCGGGTTCGTGCCGTGCACCCAGACGGTGCCGCATATACCGTACAGCACCTGTACATCTCCCGTGTCCGGCTGCACATATGCCATATTCCGCCAGGGGACCGACTCCTTTTTGTAGTGCGGAGCATTTGAGAGCCGCGCATCCGGGGCGGTAAGGGGCGTGCCGTCATACACCTTTTCCGCGCTCGCGGTCCAGACGGTGAGCGGCTGGGGATCGACGACCAGTTCGCCGTCCACGGTACGGATGTCCGTGAAATGTTTGGTCACGTCCTCGCCGCGCGCGTTAAGGATTGTGTAAGTGCCGATCGGGTTTTTTGAGGATCCTGCGTCAGTCTGGCTGCCTGCTGCGATGGCGCGTACGGAAAAGCTGCTTGGCAGGCCGTATACAAGTACGTCCGAGGCGCGGGTGAGCGCCGTACCGTCGTACAGCTTGCTGGCGCTCTGCGCAATAAGCGTGATGGGAACGTCACAGGTCCAATCTTTGTCAGCCGCGTAAAGATTCACGGCTTCATCGGCGAGGCCGGAGGCTTCCTCGACGCGGTCGTAAAGCTTGTCGTCACGCATCAGCTGTTTGACTACGAAATTGCTGAGATCTTCGGCTACCATGGTCTCAACGGAGGCATCGGAGGCGGACTTGCCCATACTATCGCCGCGGAGGGTGGCCTTTTCTCCGGCTTTTACATCGATTGACTGCTGCCTGCCATTTGCATCAACATAACTAACATGCGCCGTGCCCTCCAGCACTCCCAGTGTGGTGATCATTTCTCCGGAGGAGATCCGCTCGTCCAGGACTTCTTCCAGATCATCGGTGTCATGTTCAGCCGAGGGAAGATTGGACAGGAAGACCACCGTGCCGCGGATACCCACAACCATGTTGGAAGTTCGTATATCGAGGGACTCCTCTTCGTCGAGCTTTTTCTGCACATCCAGCAGCAGCGTGCCTTCCACGAGGTCCATGTGCATCGCCTTCCCCTGCTGCGAGAAATTCACGCGGGTCACGGCGTCCAGAGCGACGATTTTGCTCTGGTCAAGACCGACGGAGGCAGTGCTTTCTTTCCCTGTCTGCATGGCTTCGCCGCTGCCAAAGCGGCTATTCTGCATAAGAGTGCGTGATTTCCCGTCGGCATCTATCACCTTAACATTTCCCTCGTAATACAGGAGACGAATGGTGGATGCGGAATAACCCTCTGCCAGGACACGCCCCGGTAAGAGGAGCAGCAGGAGAAGTAGCACCGCAATGTTGATAAAAACCTTGTGGAACTGAGTTTTCATGGAAAGAACACCCCCTTAAAGAACAGTTTGCAGCTTCGATATGCCTCTGAACAAACGAGTGATATACTTAAATTAGTATATCATAATGAATAGACGGGCGGGAATTATTCCGCTTTACAGCGGGAAATAATCCACTATATAAATATACGAATCAATATTAGGGAGAGCTAAAAGATGTATCAGGCTGCTTTTCGTGATACAATAAATCGTATAGGATAAGGTCAGCCGAACATTCCCTAAGAAAGGAGCCAAATACCATGAAAGTTTTTTCCAGAATTCTGGCTGTGTTCCTCGCGCTCTCGCTGATACTCAGCCTGAGTGCCTGTGCGGGTCGGACCGGTACGGCGGACGCAGAAGCGCCGCTCGTTCAATCGGATAATCCCACCGAGCTATTCCTTGCTCTGACAGAGAGGACCAACCAATCCATAACGTTCTCCCTGACCGAAGATCAGGCCGCCCGGGTCAAAAAGGCCGGTGCGGACAAAGTGACGTGGACACTCCACCGCACCGCCTCCTACGGCGACCCTTCTGACGGGAAGTTCATTCCTGTCCACGGCGAGAAAAAAATGTTCCCCAACGAGAAGGAAACGATCGACTTTGCGACTATCACATACGGTGAGATTTATGAGAGTGAACCGCCCTTCTCCATGAAGCGCTTTAAGACCACGCTGGACGGCACTGCGCTGAAGCTCGATTTCGCCACATCACCGGTCATCTACATGGGAAATGAGGGTATGCCCCACGAAAGCAGCGGCAGGTTCATGGACATCTGCGGCCGGTTCACCCTTACCGCCGAGCTGGACGGAGATACTCTGGCTTCCATTGAAAATGTAACCATCAAGCCCTATGCCTCCTTCCACACCATGTGGGAGATGTACGATGAGATGAAGCGGCTTGGAGGGGAAGGGGACGACGACAGCGCGACCCCTGAGCCCTATGTGGAATACTGTGTGATGGGTCAATCCTATCTCGGCTATGACATGCCCTATCTTATCGTTGCCAGGGACAGCGCGTCCGTAAAAAAATGGCTGGATCTTTCAGAGCGGGCCGAGGAGACCGGAACCGCGGTGATCGAGGAGCTCCAAAGCGCCGGCGATCGGGACTATCAGGTGCCCGTCATGTATTCCAACATTCACGCCAACGAAGTTGCTGCCGCGGACGCTGTGCTGGAATTTGCCCGGATGCTGATCGAGGAGCCTGCCATCGAGTACACGCTCCTCACCGGCTTCACGGAGAAAGGAAAGACAAAATTAGAAGAACTGCGGAAATCACTGAACAGGTACACCCCGGCGCTGGCAGCGGAACAATGCGGTTATCTGGGCTCCATCTGGCCTAATCGTGCGAAGGAATCCGGCAAGGTGGACGGATTTGACGAGTATTACACTTCCGAGAAGACCACTGTTAATGTGGCTGATCTTCTGGACGATGTCTTTTTCATCATCGTGCCGGAGGAGAACGTGGATGGCCGCATGGTCTACACCCGCTGCTCCGCCGGAGGCTGTAATCTCAACCGGGACAACTGCCTGCAGGTCATGCCGGAGACTCAGAACATGCAGCATCTCATCGGCACCTATGACCCTGTCACCCTCGTAGAGATCCACGGACAGGTCAATGAGTTCCAGGTGGAGCCCAGCACTCCGCCTCACCAGCCCTGCTTTGAGTATGACGTGCTCGCCAGACATCGTCTGGCTGCCGGGGAGGCATTCGGTGCTGCAGCTGTGGCCAATAACCCGTATTACCAGAGCTATACCATGCCGCTGCGCGACTGGATGTACACCGACAAGAACGGTGTGCCCTCCTGGGAGAGGTGCGGAGATGATATGTCCACACTCTATACTCCGACATTTGCCATGCTCCACGGATGTGCCGGCTACACCATTGAGATGCCTGCCTATTCCGAGAACGCCCGTCAGGCAGCCACCTACGGGCTCCTCGGCATTTCTGACTACATAGCCGCCAACAAAGAGAGCTACTTCGAAGGTCTTGCGGAAATCTATGCCCGCGGCATAGAGAACCGAAACTCTGATGCCGAGGTCGCGCCCTGGTATGTGGATGCGCATGACAACATTGGTGCCGAAGCCGGGATTATGCGCCCTGCCCATGATGGGGAAGGTGAGAACGGTCAGTTCTTCCCCGAATGCTATCTGATTCCACTGGACGCGGAGCACCAGACCAATCTCCAGGCAGCCTATGATGTCATCGAATGGCTGACCCGCAACGATGTGAAGGTGGGCATCGCTTCCGCCCCCGTCACTGCGGACGGGAAGACCCTGCCCGCCGGGACTGCCGTGGTCTCCATGCATCAGGCCAAGCGGTCCGTGGCCAACGCCACCCTTTACGACGGCACCGTCGTTCGCGACTGGATCGATATGTCTAATGAAACCATCGCCGCCTTCAGCTATACCCGCGGGTTTGACATGGTCACCTGCGTGAAGAAAGCGGAATATGAAGCTATCGCAGAAACTTTGGACCAGACGCTTACCTATGATACGGTGCAGTCCTTCCTTGAGGAGAACGCTGTATCCCAGTTCAGCGGCGAGGAAGGCGGGGATGTGATCATCTCCAACGCCTCTGAGAGTTCCACCGCAGCTGTGAACACCCTGCTTGGCTCCGGCAAACAGGTCGGCATGATCACCGAGGGCGCGTACAAGGGCGACTTTATCTGCTCCTACGATGACTGGCAGACCGTGTCTGCTGATTATATCCTTCAAGGAACCGGCGTAAAGAATCCGGATTGTATCGCCTATGTCATCGGGAAGGCTCCCACGGTCTATATCAGCAGCACCAGCGAGGCACTTACACCTCAATCTGTCGGCTACGTATACACGGACCTCGTGTCTTTCTTCCCGGATTACCACTTTGATCGGATGGCACTCGAAATGATGGGCTTCGCTATCACTGAGGACGCTGCGCAGGCTGACGCGGTAGTGGGTGGCTGCGCATTGGATGAGGAGGGGCTTGCCGCCGTGCAGGCCGGGGCTCCATATGTGGGCTACAGAGAAGATGCCATAGAAATGGTTCAGGAATCCATCCTTCCTGATGTTCAATTCGACTATACAGACGGCAAGGACTGCCTGGGCTATGTCACGTATCCTGAGGAGACGCTGGTCAATGCCAGCTACATTCAGGACGGGGACGACGTATTCTACGGCTCCGGCAACTGCTACTTCACGGCACTGCCTGAAGGCGCGAAGGTCCTTGTGCAGCGGGACGGCAGCCGCGCTCCGCTGGAGGGCATTCTGAACGGTGATGAAGAGAGCAGGGAGGCTTTCCTAAGCGGTATCATGGGATTCTCCTATGAGGGCAAGGACGCAGACGGCAATGATGTGAACATCACGCTATTCGCCAACTCTATGACCGACAGGGGTCACCAGAGAGACGAGTATGCATTCATCAGTAACGCCATCCTGGCTAGTTTCCTCACTGAGACCGCCTATGTGACTACTGCTGAGTAGTCTGTTTTCAGGATTGTTTAGAGGTAACGGGATAGATTCGAATAAAACAGGGGCTGCCGCAATTGCGGCAGCCCCTGACATATTACTTGTTATTTATTCAGTTGCTGTGAAATCAGAAACCAATGAGGCTGCCAGCGATCCAGCCGCCGAAGTCCTCGGAACCGAGCACATAGACTTCATACCATGTGTAACCGTCCTTGGTTACCTTTCTGCCGGTTGTTCCTACCCAGTCACCGTTATCAAGCTTGCATTTGATAGGAGCATCTAGGCCCGGTGCCTTTCTGAGGTTGGCATAGGGAACAGAGGGGTTCTTGACCTGTACATCCTTGCCGCCTGCTACGTTCTCGAGTTCCTCAAATTTGATCTTGTTCATTTCTGTCATGGTTTTAAACTCCTTTATCTATCTATAATTTTGTGTGATTTTCTTTTTAAGTGGGCTTCCTTTGGCCCGTACAGTAATATATACGAGGGACCTCTTGAGAGGGCTAAAAGAATTTGCCAAAGTTAATTAGAGCCTCATCTGCCAAAGAAAATTAGAGGAAATTGAGGAAAATTGACGCCATTAATCAAGAGCGCCTCGGCGTTCCTGCCGCGCCGCTCACTTCCTGTCCCGATACTGCTGCGGTGTCTGTCCCCTGTACTTCTTAAAGATCTGCGTGAAATAGCTCTGTGAAGGATAGTTCAAATACATAGTGATCGCGGAGAGCGAATAGTCTGTATGACGGAGCAGGTATTCCGCCTCGCGCAGCTTCTCGCGGTGGATATAATCGGGGATGCTCATACCGAGTTCTTTCCTGAAACGCAGGGATAGGCTGCGGCCGCATAGGCCGCAGTGCCTTGAGAGATCTTCGAGACTGACAGGCTCATGCAGGTGGACAGAGATATAGGTAAGGCATTTTTCAATCAGAGGAGATACCGTCGGCAGCTTTTGGGCCTCCTTCACCTTGCCACACAGATCCATTAGCATGGTAAAAGTCAGATTCTGAAGGAGCGGAATCTCTGTCAAAAGGTCCGCGCGCTGACAGTAGAGATCACTAAGGTTAAAGGCCGTCTCCGCGGCGAGACCGCCTCTGATCGCAGCGCGGGAGACCAGAGTGGCAAGGCAGACAAAGGCATATTTCTGCTGCCGGAGTTCGTTCTGGGACATCCTTCCGACCCGGCCAAGAACCGGCATGAACAGAGTGCGTTCAAGAAGCGCCCGGTCTCCGGTTTCCACAGCCCTCGTAAGTGATTCCTCAAAATCCAGCGGCACATGGAACGCCGATTCCTCGCGCTGACGGAAAATAGACTGGTCCAGCAATGAAGCACCCAGCTTTCTGGTGGAGACGTCATCCACAAAAAGGATATTCTCGGGAAGAACCTCCGCGCCCAGCTGGTTCGTTATCAGACAGATCAGGTCTTTCAATTCTTCCAGGGTAACCAAAGGCTGTTGGAGAATTCTTTCACAAAATGCCTCCAGAAAGAGCGGATGGATCGCCTCGCTGACCGTCCTCAGGACAACCTCCCTCGAATGCCAGTAGGGACTCACAAGACCGATCAGCACATAGAGATCCTCGCGCACTTCCACGATCCCCAATAAAAAACCCGGTTCCAGAAAGTGGACGATCGGATGCAGCGCATCTCTATTTCCCCGTCTGAAAGCTTCTATAGCCGCAGAGCTGGAGGGAATCAGGACAATGTCTTCTTCCGTATACGGCCATGCCTGAATCAGCCTGCCGCCTCCGTCAAGAAGGGAGAGCGGAATGTCTGTTACATTGTAGAAACGTTCGAGTGTTTTTTTGATTTCCTGCATTGTTTTCCCCCAATCCCTTAAGCCGATTCATGCGGGCACGATCCTCCCGGAAGCCTTTAAATTGCGATCCGCCGGAGGCGGGATCCGGAGCACAGGCTTTAAATCCATGTTAAAGATTGAATCTGACATAATTATATCAGAAAAACGACATCATAATCAATAATTTTATATATGGGCAAATGTTCCCCTGTTATACTGCAATCAAATAACAGAAATCCCAGGAAATAATAGGAGGAGGATGATTATGGCAAAGAAAGAACTCGGACTCGACAGCATGGGTATCCAGAAAACAATGCGTCTTCCGGACTATCTGAGTGATGGTATCGGTCAGCTCCCGCTGAACATTATGTCTACTCTGGTAGGCCAGCTCACGTATTTCTACACTGAAAAAGTCGGCCTTGCGGCCGGCGCGGTCGCGACCATGCTTCTGGTCGCTAAAATTGTGGATGCTTTTTCCGACCTTATTATGGGCAAGGTCATGGACAAGATCAATTCACCGAAGGGCAAGTGCCGCCCCTGGTTCCTCTGGATGATGGCACCGACGATGGCAATTATCGTGCTGCTGTTTACCGTACCTCATGCAGGCAGCGGTGTGCAGATGGCGTATGTTCTCATAACCAATGTTCTGATTTCAGCCGTCATTTATACCGCCGTCGCCATTCCCTACACATCGATCATGGCTCTGCGCACAGAAAGTGTGGAGGAGCGGGCCAAGATGGGAATCGCGCGTATGATTTTCGGCTATCTCATCGGAATGGTCATCGCGGTCATGCTGATCCCTATCACCAACATGCTGGGTCCCGGCGGTGTCGCGGATCAGGCGGCCTGGATCAAGGTAGCGGTCGTATTCTCCATCCTCTCCGGTCTTGCGCTGTTCATTCTCTACCGCACAGCTAAAGAGAATGTCGACGTGCAGACGCTCCAGAAGACCGAGAAGGAGGACTCCTTCCTCGATGAACTTAAGCTCCTGTTCCGGAATAAGTACTGGGTCATCATGCTTATCGCCAACCTGTTCGTCAATATCTCTTTCGGTCTCAGCTCCTCGGGTGGAACCTATTATGCCAAGTACATCCTCGGCAACGATAACCTTGTTGCCCTGCTGGGTGCCATCGGCCTTATTCCCACATTCGTCGGCTTCATCCTGGTCGGTCCGCTGACCAATAAGTTCGGCATGGCGAAGACCTGCCTGATCGGCAGCGTCATCGGCGCGGCAGCCTGCATCGTCCGTGTATTCACTCCTTACAGCTTTTACTCCTGCATCATCGGAGGCGCCTTCCAGACATTCGCGGTCATGCCCATGATGTGCGTCAGCGCGGCGATGGTCAACAACTGCGTGGAGTATAATGAATGGAAGTTCGGCAAGCGCCTCCTCGGCATGAGCAACAGCGCAAGTTCCTTCGGCGGCAAGGTCGGTTCCGGTATCGGCGGATCGCTGATCGGCTGGCTTCTGGCATTTGCCGGTTATCAGTCCGCTGCGGCCTCCCAGCCGGCGTCCGTCAATACGGCGATCTTTACATTTGCCATCTATATTCCGCTGGTCCTGTTTGTTGCCATGGGCATCCTGTTCACCAAGTATGACCTGGAGAAGATCTATCCGCAGATCGTGGAAGAGATCCGTGCCCGCAGAGCCGAGAAAGGCATCACGGAGTAATACTCAGACAAAGTACGAGCGAGATGTAAATCGCGATCTCCGATCGCGCGCGAATTGCGCAGCAGCGAAGCTGCATTCAAATGCGCAATTCTGCGATCCGCCGGAGGCCTCAATCTTCAACGCAGGCATTATACCCACGTTGAAGACGAGCAAGACTTTGCGCATTCCTCTCACGACTGAAGTCACGAGAATCCTGCGTTGAAGATTGAAGAACCCAACATAGCCTGCGGGGCGGCGCTCTGCAGGCATTCCCGAAAGAAAATGATACCACGCAACGAACTTCAACATGGAGGATATCATGCTGACGCTATATGACCTTACGATTGAATATAAGACAGACCCTGTCGGGCTGGATGAGCCGCAGCCCCGATTCAGCTGGAAGCTGAAAAGTGACCTGAACGATACAAGGCAGAGTGCCTGCCGCATCACCGTATCGAACGGTGATGTGATCTGGGATACCGGACGTGTGGAGGACAGTCAGAGTATCCTCATCGAATACTTGGGTGAAGTATTGGAACCGCGTACCGCATACACCTGGAATGTGACGGTGTGGGACAACCACGGAGAAAGCGCTTCCGCTTCAGCCACATTTGAGACCGGCCTTCTTACCGGCACCGCTTTCGATGGCAATGCCCGCTGGATCACCCATGGCTTTGAAAAAGAAGAAACCGCCAGTCCCGTTTTTATCAGACATTTTACTGCCACCTCCGTTCCCGTTCGGGCAAGGCTCTATGCCACTGCGCTGGGCCTTTACGAAGCGGAAGTGAACGGCGTGAAGGTGGATGATACTTACTTTGCCCCCGGCTGGACCAGCTATCATAAGCGCCTCCAGTACCAGACTTATCCGGTGGAGAACCTCAGGGAAGGGGAGAACGAGCTGCGATTTACGCTCGGCAAGGGCTGGTATGCCGGTGCCCTCGGATTTACTCCCACGCCCAACCACTACGGTGACACCACAGCGCTTCTGGCTATGCTGATCCTGACATATGCGGACGGCACGGAGCAGGTCATCGGCACGGATGATGACTGGACGGTCTCAGCAGGTGCGATCCGCTTCTCCGAGATTTATGACGGGGAGACTCAGGACTTTACGCTGCCTAAGCAGCCTGCCGGCAATGCTGTTGCCTTCGAGCACGGCTATGAGACGATCACAGCTCAGGAAAATGAACCTGTGCGCTGCCTCATCACACTGCCGGTTTCCCGCGAATTTACTGCTCCGAGCGGGGACCATCTCTTTGATTTCGCTCAGAACCTGACCGGCTGGGTAGAGGTGAAGATCACCGGCAGACCCGGACAGAAGCTTGTGCTGCGGCATGCCGAGAGTCTGGACGAAAACGGCAATTTTTACACCGGCAATTTGAGCTTTGCAAAAGCCACGGATACCTATATTTTAAACGGAGAGGAACAGATCCTCAGGCCCCATTTTACTTTCCACGGTTTCCGCTATGTCTGCCTCACGGGATTGGAAGAGGGACAGCAGATCGAACTTACCGCCTGCCACCTCGCGAGCGCTCTCAAAGCGGCGGGGAGCTTTACCTGCTCCGATGAGCGGGTGAACCGCCTGCAGCAGAATATCGTCTGGGGACAGCGGGACAACTACCTCGACGTGCCCACCGACTGCCCGCAGCGCAGCGAGCGTCTCGGCTGGACCGGTGACGCGACCGCCTACACGCCCACGGCGGTATTCCACCAGAACATCATGCCCTTTATGCGCAAATGGCTCCGCGACCTCGCGGCAGACCAGAATCCGGAGACAGGTATGGCGCAGGTGGTGCCGGACGTCCTTTCCGATGGTGCGACCGGCGGACAGAACGGTTCCGCTTACTGGGGCGACGCCGCGACAGTAGTTCCGTGGACACTCTATGAGACCTACGGGGACAAGCGGGTGCTTGCCGAACAGTATGAGAGTATGAAGATCTGGACGGAATATGTCCGCCGCCAGTGCGGTGAGAACGGTCTGTGGCAGACCGGATTCCAGTACGGCGACTGGCTGGGCCTTGACGCGGAGGTGAACGGACTTGCTGACGATCGCAAGGGAGCGACCGATGATTATTTCGTAGCCAATGCCTGCTATCTCTGGACACTGCAGATCATGGCGGATAGCGCCGCGGTCCTTGGGCACAGGGAGGACGAAATACTTTACCGCGAGCTGCGTGAGAAAGTGCTTGACGCCTTCCGCGGCGAGTATGTGACCCGGACAGGCCGTCTCGTGAGCGAGACACAGACAGCCATGACGCTGGCCCTCTATTTTGACCTGGTTGAAGAACAGTTCAAGGAGGATATCGCAGCCCGACTGGAACAGAATATTGCAGCCCACAAGACACATCTGACCACAGGTTTTATCGGTACTCCATATCTCTGCCTTGCTCTGAGCGACAACGGCAGGCATGCGGTCGCCGGCAAGCTCCTTCTGCAGGAGGAGAACCCCGGCTGGCTCTATGAAGTCAAAATGGGAGCCACCACGATCTGGGAGCGCTGGAATTCCATTATGCCTGACGGAAGCTTTAATCCCGCCAATATGAACAGCCTCAACCACTATGCGTACGGCGCCATCGGCTCCTGGCTTTACACGCGCCTTTGCGGTCTGCGCCGCCTGGAACCCGGATACAGGAAGTTCGCTGTTGCACCTGCCTTCATAAAGGGCATCACCCGGGCAGAGTTGTCGTATGAGAGTGTCTACGGTGCGATTCAGACAGCCTGGAGATGCGAGAATGGTAAGATCACGGTGGATCTCACGGTGCCCGTGGGGACGACCGCATGGCTGACACTGCCGGAGAGAGAGGAAACATTGGAGCTTGGAAGCGGTAGTTACCATTATGAATATGACACGGAGACACACCTTGAACAGGACCGCTACACGATGGAGACACTGCTTCGCGTGATGCTGGAGCATCCGGCCGCACAGCCCATCATCAGGCAATATATGCCGGATATGCTGGACAACCCGATGATCCAGTACGTGATGGAAGAGCCTATCTCCTCACTCCTTGCCTATGCGGCGGAGGCAAAACCGCTGTATGAAATGATTCTGAAGGTAATGAATGAGTCGGGCATTTAATCTCCGACTCAGAATTCTCGTGACGTAAGTCTATGATGAACGCGCAAAGTGAAACCCGTCTCGGACGTGGGTGTAAAGTCCACGTCCGAGATGAAAATCTCCGGCGGATTCTCCGCGGCGGAAGGAAAGTGCTTTATACGTATGCGCAGCGCGGCAGGAATGCCGAGGCGTTCCTAAAGGGAGGAAACTATGGATAACAAAATCAAGGAAATCCTTACAAAAATGACACTGGAAGACAAAATATCCCTCTGCAACGGGGCTGATTTCTGGCACAGCAAAGCCATGGAGAAGTACGGAATCCCCTCGTTCATGATGTCCGACGGCCCCCACGGACTGCGCGTCCAGAAGGGCGAAGCGGATATGCTAGGCGTCAACAAGTCGGAGCCTGCCACCTGTTTCCCCACGGCCGTCACAAGCGGCGCGACCTGGGACACGGAACTTCTCCGTGCGGAAGGAAAGACCATCGGTGAGGAGGGGCTCTCCCTCGGCACAAATGTGGTGCTGGGTCCCGGCGTGAACATCAAGCGCGACCCCAGATGCGGTCGCAACTTTGAATACTTTTCCGAGGATCCGTTCGTGGCAGGACAGATGGGTGCCGCATGGGTGGAAGGTGCGCAGTCGACCGGCATCGGCACCAGCCTCAAGCACTTTGCGGCCAACAGCCAGGAATATAAGCGCTTCAACGGCAACAGCCAGCTCGATGAGCGCACGCTCCGCGAAATATATCTGTCCGCATTTGAGACCGTGGTCAAAAAGGCACAGCCTGCCACAGTCATGTGTGCCTATCCGATGCTGAACGGCGTGCACTGCAGTGACAATAAAATGCTGCTGAATGACATTCTTCGCGAGGAATGGGGATTCAAAGGCCTGGTAGTCACCGACTGGGGCGCGCTCTGCGACCGAGTGAAGGCGATGGAAGCAGGCTGCGATCTCTCCATGCCGGGCGGAAGCGACTATATGGAAGACTGGGTAGCCGCGGCTGTTCGGGAGGGGAAACTTCCTGAGAGCGCGGTGGACGCCTGTGCGGCGCGGGTAATCCGTTTTGCGCTCCTTGCGCAGGAACAGGAGCTTGAGAAGCCGTTCGATATAGAAGCGCACAATGCTGTCGCGCAGAAGGTCGCCGAGGGCGGCGCCGTCCTGCTCAAAAATGAAGACGGCATTCTGCCCCTTAACGCTGAAGACATTGTGCTGATCGGTGACATGGCGAAGAATATGCGTTATCAGGGCTCCGGTTCCAGCCACATCAACCCTACAAAGATTACGAGCCTTGCTGATGCCCTTCCGGACGTTCCATATGTTGCCTGCTGTAATGAAAAGGGCGAGGTAACCAAATCCGGCCTCACAAAGGCACGGAAAGCAGCCCGTGATGCGAAGATCGCCGTAGTCTGTGCCGGATTGCCCGATATCTACGAATCAGAAGGGTTTGACCGGGAAGATCTGAAGATGCCCGAGGGACACGTGCGTATGATCGAAGCGGTGGCAGAAGCAAATCCCAACACGGTCGTCGTTCTGTTCTGTGGCTGCGCTGTGGAACTTCCCTGGATTGACAAGGTAAAGGCGGTTCTGTATATGGGCCTGCCCGGACAGGCGGGCGGGCAGGCGGCAGCCAACCTTCTGACCGGAAAAGTCACTCCCAGCGGGAAGCTGACGGAGACATGGCCGCTGCGCCTAAGCTATGTGCCGACTTATGGGACTTTTGGCAAGAAATATACGCACTACAGCGAAGGCATTTACGTGGGCTATCGCTATTACCAGAAGGCGGGCGCGCCTGTGCGCTTCCCCTTCGGATATGGACTCAGCTATACCTCTTTCGCCTATGACAGTCTGAAGATTGAAGACCGCCGCGTCACTGCGACAGTTACCAACATCGGCAGCGTACCGGGAGCGGAAGTTGTGCAGCTCTATGTGGCTGCCCCGCAGGATGGCCTGTATCGTCCCGTCCGCGAACTGAAAGGCTTTGTCAAAGTATTCCTGAAGCCCGGAGAGAGCCGCGAAGTCGCGTTTGACCTCGATGGCCGCAGTTTCGCTGTCTGGGCGGACGGTTGGAAAGTGCCCGGCGGTACGTATACGGTCGAACTGGGCGCATCTTCGGCAGATATTCGTCTTTGCGGTGAACTTTCTGTTCTGGGAGAAGAGATTTCCGTGCCCGCATGGCAGAAAGGCAGCTGGTATGAGACTCCCTATGGCCTGCCCACCGACGAAGACTTTGAGATGCTTTTCGGTGGCCCGATCCAGCCGGAACCGGAGATCAAAAAGGGAAGCTTTACCATGGAGATGTCCTGCATGGAGATGAAGGATTTCTCTCCCGTCATGAACAGCATGTTCAAGTCGACGGAGAAGACTATCGCTCAGGGCTTCGGCGGAAAAGTTGATTACAGCGACCCGACCTTTAAGATGATGGTGATGTCCGGTGCGGATTCCCCGCTGCGGGCGATGGTGATTTCCAGCGGCGGAGCCCTTCCGGCGAACGTCGCGGAAGGCATGGTTGCTCTGGCCAACGGCCATCCGATTGCAGGGCTGCAGAGCCTCGGCAGCAAGCCCGGGAAGGATGCGGAAGCAGAATCCAATACAGAAAAGAAAAGGATTAAACTGCCTGATCTTAAGTCGGTGAGGCTCCCTGATCCCAAATCAATCAAGCTCCCGACGCCGAAAAGGAGACGGAAAAATTAAGACTTTTGCACACAAGTGAACCAGGGGTCAGACCTCTGGTTCACGTCGGATCGATGAGAAAATGGAGGGGTATGGTATGAAAGTGTTTATGATAGGTGGAACCGGACTGTTAGGAAGCGAGGCTGCGAGAGAATTAATTGCCAGGGGACATGAGGTAGTGTCGATCGCGTTGCCGCCGCTGCCGGAGGGCGCGGTGCTGCCCGAGGAAATGAAAATCGAATTCGGAAACTATCTCGAAATGTCCGATGAAGAGATCAAGGCAAAGCTCGCGGGCTGCGAGGGCTTCGTCTTTGCTGCAGGCGTAGATGAGCGTGTCGAGGGTCCGGCTCCCATTTATGAGCTATATGAGAAGTACAACATTGATCCGGTAAAGCGGATGCTGGGACTCTGTAAAGCCTGTGGCGTGAAGCACGCGGTCATTCTCGGCTCCTATTTTTCTTATGCGGCCAAGAAGTGGCCGGAAAAAGAGCTTACCAAGTACCATCCCTATATCAGGAGCCGCATCGATCAGGAGATCGCCGCCATGAGCTTCGCGGACGAAGATCTCGACGTGGCGGTATTGGAACTGCCCTACATCTTCGGCACCCAGCCGGGACGTAAGCCTGTTTGGGTCTTCCTTGTGGAGAATGTTATGAGCATGAAGGGTGTGACCATGTATCCCAGAGGTGGATCAACGATGGTGACCGTCCATCAGGTCGGCCAGGCAATCGCCGGTGCGTTGGAAAAGAACAAGGGCGGTCGCTGCTATCCGATCGGATATTATAATTTGACCTGGGTGGAGCTTTTGAAGATCGTTCACAAATATCTGGACTGCCCGCAAAAAAAGATCGTTACCATCCCCAACTGGATGTACTCCTTAGGTGGCAAAAAGATTATGAAAGAGCAGGCGGAGAAGGGTATTCAGGGCGGCCTACACATGGTGAAATTCACCGACATTATGTGCTCAAACCTCTTCATCTCCAAAACCGAGGGTGCCCAGGAGCTGGGCGTTACCGGAGACGATATCGACGGTGCCATCGGCGACTCCATCCTGCTTTGCAGAGACATCATCGACAATAAAACAAAAGTCATCAGTATGAAGGGAGAATGAGGCATGAAAAGACCTGTTGTATTTATGACCGGTGCCGGCGGGGGCATGGGCTATGAGAGCTTTAAAATGATGCTGCCCGATCTCGGCAAGCTCTACGATCTGGTGATCCTGGTACGGGACAACGACAAGAACCGGATGCTCTTTGAACGCTATATCGGCACGCCTGGTTTTCTGATGAAATTCGGCGACCTTCTGAACAAAGAGGATGTCTATGACTGCGTAAAAAGAAGTGATCTGTGCCTGCACATCGCGGCTTTCGTCTCACCACAGGCAGACTATTATCCGAAGAAGGCGATGGAGAACAACTACGGCTCCACAAGAAATATTATCGAGGCGATTCACGAACAGGACAGGGCCGACAGCTACAAATTCATATACATCGGCACTGTGGCCGAGACCGGCGACCGGATGCCGCCCATTCACTGGGGGCGCGTTGGCGATCCGATCAAGCCCAGCATGTTCGATTACTATGCTGTCAGTAAGGTCGCTGCGGAGCGGTATGTTATAGAGAGCGGCCTGAAATACTGGGTCAGTCTTCGGCAGACCGGCATTATCGGTCCTGCCATGGCCAAAATACGGGACGCCATACAGTTCCACAACTGCATCGACAACGTGCTGGAATACGTTTCCGACCGTGACAGCGGACGGGCGATGCGCAACATCTGCGCTTTTGACGCGGACGGAAGCCTGGACGACAGCTTCTGGGGCCATATCTATAACATTGGCGGCGGCGAGAGCTGCCGGGTCAGTACCGGCGAGATGTACGAGAAAATGTACGGAAAGCTCGGCTTCAAGAACCTGGACCCGGTCATCGAACCGAAATATTACGCCACCCGAAACTTCCACGGCCAATATTATTTGGATTCGGATAAGCTGGAGAACTACCTGCACTTCCGCTCGGATAGTATGCAGTACTTCTATGACGCTTATCTCAAGGAACTGGGCTCCGGCCTTGCGGCGGGCAAAGTAATAACAAAAGTCCCAGGCGGAGAAAAGCTTATGGGCACCATCATCAAGAAGACCTTCCGGCCTCTGATGAACTCCGAGCACGGGACCAAACACTGGCTGGATACCGATATGGAAGATCACATCGACGCATATTGGGGCAGCAAAGCTGCATGGGAACAGATTCCCGAGAAGTACAGTGACGTGCAGCGTTTCACAGACTGGGCCAAGGTAGTTCCCATCGACCATGGCTACGACGAGACCAAGCCGGAGAGCGAATTGACATTCGAGGATATGCAAGAAGCGGCGAAGTTCCGCGGAGGCGCTCTGGTGTCGGAGAAGATGGAAACTGGAGACTGGCGAGGAAAGCTCCGCTTCCGCTGCGCCTTCGGCCACGAGTTCGAGGCAAGCCCCCGGCTGGTGCTGGAAGGCGGTCATTGGTGCCCCGAGTGCGAGAGACGGAGCTGGAACTACGGAGCCAGGGCGAAGGTGGATCCTTTCTTTGCCCAGGTGTGGAAGCCGCTGCACGCAGATGATGAGCTCCGGGAATACCCGAAAGAAGTCACCGAGCTTGAAGTATAAAGCGAAAAGGGGATCTGCAACTCCTGAGCACAGATATGTATCAGGCTTTAAACGGTACATTGCCGGATGGGATGAGATAATCCATGAACCAGGGGGCTGCCCCTAGTTCTTTTTTACAGGAGGACCAATGAAAGCGATTCGATTAAGAACAGAGTATCTTTTTAACCCAGTCGGAATCGATGTTAGTCATCCCCGTCTGATGTGGAACTGCGAGGGCGGGAAAAAGCAGACAGCGTACCGGATTACATGTGAAAACTGGGACAGCGGAAAAGTGAAGACTGCCTCCATGCGCGCTGTTTATCCGAGAGAATTAGGGGATCGGGAA
The DNA here is from genome assembly GCA_045221675.1 of Lachnospiraceae bacterium. Classification (GTDB taxonomy): domain Bacteria; phylum Bacillota; class Clostridia; order Lachnospirales; family Lachnospiraceae; genus Chordicoccus. Next base: position 29,786 of record JBGUWZ010000004.1, read on the forward strand.
CGGGTTACATGGAAGATCTGTCTCTGGGATGAAAACGGTGAGCCCGGTGAATGGAGCGAAGCCTTTTTCGAGACGGGTATCTCGGACTGGCAGGGACAGTGGATCACCGGGGATTACAAAACTAATCCGAAAAAGCGCTATCCCGTAGACTGCTTCCGTAAGACTTTCACTTTAGAAAAGCCTGTGCGGAAAGCGCGCTTTTATATCACAGCATGCGGACTCTATGAGGTAAGGCTGGGCGGGAAAAAGATTGGGAACTTCTTCATGGCGCCGGGACATACCGATTACCGCAAAAGAGTCCAGTACCAGACGTATGATGTGACGGACATGCTGCAGGAAGGACGAAATGATCTGACCGTGCAGCTGGCTGACGGCTGGTATCGCGGCGCCTGCGGAGCGCACGGCCTGCTGAATCAGTATGGCACAGAGACAAAACTTCTTGCGCAGCTGGAGATCACATCTGCGGACGGCAGCGCATATACGATAGCGACAGATGACAGCTGGGACTGGTCGGACGACGGCCCCATCCGCTTTGCGGACAACAAGGACGGAGAGGTCGTGGAAGCGTTCCGCGTGCCGCTTTATCGCGGCAAGGCGAAACTGACGAAGCATTCCGTCACACCCGCCGCTTCCAACAATGTGCCGGCGACAGAGCATGAGCAGTTCAAACCGGTGCTGATTACTACGCCATCGGGCAAAAACATTTTGGACTTTGGCCAAAATATCGCCGGCTATGCCGCTTTTTCCATTACGGCTCGCGCCGGACAGCGCATTTTTCTGCGCTTCGGAGAAATGCTGGACAAGGACGGCGAGTTTACCCAGAAGAACATCCAGCTTACGGACAAAAAACACACGACACCCCTGCAGCAGGTGGAGTATTACTGCAAAGAGGGGCTGAACGAGTACAGGACGACATTTGCCGTGTTCGGATTTCAGTATGTTCTGGTAGAGAGCGAAGCAGACTGGAAACCCGAAGATTTCACTGCTGTTGCTGTTTACTCCGATATGGAACAGACCGGGTGGTTCCGCTGTTCCGGGGATCTCCTGAACAAGTTTGTTGACGCCACCGTGTGGTCGGCCAAGGGAAACCATTTGGATATCCCAACCGACTGCCCCACCCGTGAGCGCCACGGCTGGACCGGCGACGCGCAGATCTTCTTTGAGTCGGCGGGCATCCTGTTCGATTTTGCGGCCTTTTCCCGCAAATACCTGCACGATGTGTACGACTGGCAGCAAAAGGACGGCAAACTTCCTCACATCGCGCCGGAAGGCGGCGCGGACGCGCAGATGCGTCCGATGAACGGCTCGGTGGGATGGTCGGATGTAGGCGTTCTGATCCCATACCGCTTCTGGAAGATTTTCGGAGATGATGCGATCTTAAAGGAGTACTACGACGGCATGGTGAGATATGCCCGCTTCATGGAGAAGCGATGCGGCAGACGCATGCCGGTCGTCGGTGAGCGGATCCGGCTTTCCAAAGATGCACAGAGATATCTGGTCAACATCGGGCAGAGCTATGGCGAGTGGGCCGAACCGGAGGACGTGTGTGCTTTCCGCTGGCAGGATTTTGTCGCACCGCATCCGGAAGTCTCCACTGCGTACACCGCCTATGTGCTGGGACTCATGAGCGAGATCGCCGCCCATCTGGAGCGCCGGGATGACGCGGAGGAATTCCGTAAGTATTCGGAGGGATGTAAGCGGGCTTATCAGGAACTGGTTTCCGGCGGGAAGTATACACTGGATACCGACCGGCAGGCGCAGCTCGTCCGGCCGCTGGCGATGGGACTGCTGACTGATGATCAGAAGACCTTTGCGCAAAAGCGCCTGATCAAAGCATTGGAACACTACGACTGGCGCCTCGGAACAGGTTTCCTCTCCACGCCGCTGATCCTGGATGTGTTGGCCGAATACGATCTTGATGCGGCTTACAGGCTCCTGGAAAACGAGCAGATCCCCGGATGGCTCTCCATGCCGAAAGCAGGAGGAACGACTGTATGGGAGAACTGGGAGGGACCATATGGCACAGAAACGCCTGCCTCTCTGAATCACTACTCCAAGGGCGCTGTCTGCGAATGGCTCTTTAAGACCATGTGCGGCATCCGCGTCGACGGGGAGAATCACTTCCGGATCGCGCCGCGACCCGGCGGAAGCTTCACCTGGGCGGAGGCTGCTTACAACAGTGTCTACGGCAAGGTCGAATGCAGATGGGAAAAACTTGACGGGAAGACGGTGTATACTGTTACTGTTCCTGCGAACTGTGAAGCAGAGATCGAGCTGCCCGGAGGAATGACCGGGAATGTCGGAGCGGGGAGGCATTGTTTTAAGGAAGTATAGTCATTTGCCATGACCTTTAGATCGTGGTAGTTGACAAGGCGAGAGTCTGTATCAAAACAAAACCGGCGCGGGTCCGAAATGGAACCCGCGCCGATGATTTATGCTATTTAGTTCTTATCCGCGATGTTGCTGATTAAAATCCGATCAGGCTGCCTGAAATCCAGCCGCCGAAGTCCTCAGCACCAAGCACATATACTTCATACCATGTGTAACCGTCCTTGGTCACCTTTCTGCCGGTTGTTCCTACCCAGTCACCGTTATCGAGTTTGCATTTGATAGGAGCATCAAGGCCCGGTGCCTTTCTGAGGTTAGCATAGGGAACAGAGGGGTTCTTGACCTGTACATCCTTACCGCCTGTTACGCTCTCAAGTGCTTCGAAATTGATCTTGTTCATATCTGTCATGGTTTTAATCTCCTTTATTTATCTAAAATTTTGTGAATTTCTTTTTTAGTGGGCTTTCTTTGGCCCGTACATATATATATACGAGGGATATCTTGGGAAGGCTATAAGAATTTGCCAAAGTAAATGCAAATTAATTGGTGACAGGGAAGGGATATGTACTCCTTAAGAACCGGTACAATCGGAATGATAAATGGTAATATTTTATGGAATTTGCCTGATAAATGATAAGATCTTATGGAAATTGCAAAAATCCATAGACAGATTTCTGAAAAGATGATATTTTTCATGAACTGGTTTTGATGCGTACTCGGCTCTTTTATCCTTCACGGAAATAAATTATAATAAAAGGAAGTGATCAGAACATGTCACAAAAAGACATTACGGAGAAGATGCTATTCACATATAATGATGTGTTTGCTGATGTTGTAAACGCCCTGCTCTTTAAGGGAGAACAGGTAATAGCGGAGGATGAACTTGTTGATCAGACACCCAGGGCAGCCTATAAAGTGGATGGCGTGATCAGAGATATTGAGAGAGATGTCGCGAAGCGCTGGTTAAAGAACAATATTCGAATTGCCTGTATCGGAATAGAGAATCAGACAGAACCTGACCAGGATATGGCAATACGTGTTTACAGCTATGACAGTGCAGAGTATAGGGTCCAATTACTAAAGGAAAACAGGAAAAATCCGCGGTACCCGGTCGTTACCATTGTGCTTTATTTTGGCTACAAGAAACACTGGGATGAGCCGCAGTCTCTGCTTGAAGCTGTAACTGTTCCGGATATTTTACGGCCGTATGTATCAGATATAAAAATCAACCTTTATGAGATTGCGTTTTTGGAAGATGAGCAGTTGGGGTATTTCCACAGTGATTTTCGGGTTGTTGCCGATTACTTTTCCCAGATGCGCAAGAATAATAAATATGTTCCGAGCACTGAGACGTTAAACCATGTGGAAGCCGTGTTACAGCTCTTGAGTGTCATGACACAAGATACGCGATTTGAGGATGTGTTAAAGTGGGAGAAAGGTCCTGAAGGAGGTGTTCATAATATGTGCGAGGTGCTTGATCGAGTCGAGGCAATTGGCATGGAAAAAGGAGAAATCAAAGGTGCAATCAGGATATATAGGGAAGAAATGAATCTTTCCTCGTCTGAAATTGTCAGGAAATTGGTTGCAAAATTTTCGCTTGACGAAAAAGAGGCGTGGGAATATGTCAACATTGCAATGGGCGTGCAGCAATTGTAGTATATTGGTTTGAGGGCGTTGGCCTTAAATGATGTATGTTCGAAATAAAAACGGCGCGGCTCCTAAATGGAACCGCGCCGAAATTATCATCTTTTATAAGTTTTCCGGTATGATCCGAAGGATCAGAAACCAATCAGGCTTCCTGCGATCCAGCCGGTATCATAAGCGCCTGCCAGCATGATCTCGTACCATACATAGCCGTCCTTCTTGACCTTCTTGCCTGTTGTTAAGACCTGCTCACCGTTCTTGATGGTAAAGAATACTTTGGAGTCAAGGCCCGGCTCCTTGCGGATGTTTGCGTAAGATACTGCATCATTATGTACTGTATGTCTCTCATAACCGCCTGCTACGTTCTCAAGTGCTTCGAAATTGATCTTGTTCATATCTGTCATGATTTTAATCTCCTTTATCTATCTATAATTTTGTGTGATTTTCTTTTTTAGCGGGCTTCCTTTGACCCGTACATTTATATATACGAGGGACCTCTTGGGAGGGCTAAAAGAATTTGCCAAAGTAAATGCAAGTTTATTGTTATTTGCAATCAATGAATACGACTATTTCCTGAGTGTACGATTCATCAAATGCATTTGTTCCGGCAGGCAATCCCGCTTATAATAATACATAGTGGACTTTGCGGCATAAGATGAAAATGAGACAGCTGTGTCAGGAATAAAAGGATACATCGGCAAGCGAAGGTCCACGAAAAAATTATGTGAAGGTACACCATGAAAAAACAAATACTTTTCTTCTTCTGAAGATCACTATAGCGTGACGAGAGAACACTGGGAGAATTCGGAGCGCGCCGCCCTGACCATAGTACAACAGCTCGATGGCTATGGTTCGCTCTCGTTCATTTCGGAGTCGGGCAAATCGGCGATTACATTTTATGATGGTGGAGAAGGGGATTCGACCTATATGTTCTATACAAATATCAGCGGTGAGACGCCTGACGACGTATGGGATCTGACGGACGGATCTGTATCGGATGATTCTGTTACTTTATATCTTCAGAATTCTCAGGGACAACGGGCAACCGTGGTTGCTGACTTAACGGATGGAACGATCGATTTTACAGGCATTATTTACCGGAACACACCGACAAGGTATTACTATTGATCTGAAAAAAGAATCAGCTACGAGGATTGGAACATGAAGGGGAAATCAGTCAAAATTATTATATCTTTTTTATGTGTTTTTTTGCTCCTGTCAGCACCGCTTTGCCTATCCGCCTGTGGAAATAATACTGACAGCAGTACAGAGGAGTCAGATGGAAAAAACGATCCGGGAGACGCAGAAAGCGCGGATGATTATGAACGGGACGAATCAGATAACAATCGACCGGACGATATCAGTCCGGAAGCTGAGAGCAATGAATCTGTTCCGGCTTCTCCGGCTGACCCGGTACAGGTGATTTCCCCGGGATACGTTCTCTATGAGAACGAACTGTTTACCACTGAGGTGCCCGAAGGCTGGGAAATCCAGAAAACCAAGATCCAGTATTTCTACGATACAATCCTGGAGCCTCACGAAAACAAGAGCATTTGGAGCAGCATTATTATCAACGGCGGCGGATATAAGGACGGCGATGTAGAAGCGCTCCGAGACGACTATATTAAAACCGGGCTGACCATCAACTACTATGAGATACCGATCGCCGGACAGAGCGCGACTGTAATCGAACGGGGCGGCGGAGGTCTTGGCCTCAGCATGCGGGATATGTATTCCGAGGCACCAAACGGTCAGCGCTTTACGCTCCACTTTAACTGCCCGGATAACGGAGAGGCTTTCAGCTTCAAAGCGATTCAGGAACCTATGGATCATTTCCTGAACTGCCTGCGTTGGAAATCGGGAGAGAGTGAGCATGCAAATCCAATGCCTACGCAGTCTACGATCAGTTCTCCTTCAGAATCAGAGCCGTACTTCGACTCCGTGGAGATTTGGGATTTCAAAGGCTTTGAGGGTATGAATCGGGAGGATCTTAAAGAAAGATATGGGGAACCAGACTCCGATGATGGCAGCGTGATGACTTATGACAGCGTGAGCTGGAACGGCTGGATCGGCAATATGCGTTTCTTCTTCGACAGTCCTGCAGAAGACTGCAAAACAAACTGCGCCAGTTGGACCACCTCCGGCGACGAGGGCATCTTCAACGAGCTTATTGACACTCTTCGAGCCGAAGGATCCCCAGGTGAGACCTCTTCTCCGAAAGACGGTCAGATAGAGAAAGCATTTATCATAGACGGTTTTGAGCTGATCGCCGGCAATGAGGACTCTTTGAGTGGCAAATGGACCTATCTGTTTGCCCGGCTGCACAGCAGCTGACGATAGCACATATAACCGCAAGACAGAGTAAAATGGGCAGATCCGACTTTAGGACCTGCCCATTCAATTTTTATCAGATTTTATTTGGCTAAGATGAATTTAGAAACCAATCAGGCTCCCTGCGATCCAACCTGTGTCATAAGCGCCGGCCAGCATGATCTCGTACCATACATAGCCGTCCTTCTTGACCTTGCGGCCTGTCGTGGTGACCACTGTGCCGTTCGGGATTGTGAAGAAAACCTTGGAGTTAAGGCCCGGCTCCTTGCGGCAGTTTGCGTAAGAAACTGCATCGTTGTGTACTGT
>JBGUWZ010000005.1:0-36858 GCA_045221675.1 Lachnospiraceae bacterium
TTGAAGACGACGAGGTTGATAGGGCAGAGGTGGAAGTGCAGTAATGTATGGAGCTGACTGCTACTAATCGGACGAAGGCTTGACCAAGTAGAGGAGAAGGCGGGAAACCGCCTGACCTGTAGAATTAGATTTGTATGTGCGGTTTTGAGGGTGTGTACTTGATTTTTTGAGAAGTACATGATATACTCTCATATGTGGTTGTCACTATGACAGCTATTCCTCGATAGCTCAATGGTAGAGCACTCGGCTGTTAACCGAGTTGTTGTAGGTTCGAGCCCTACTCGGGGAGCTTATGGCCCCATGGTCAAGTGGTTAAGACATCGCCCTTTCACGGCGGTAACAGCAGTTCGAACCTGCTTGGGGTCACTCGATTTGGCGACATGGCCAAGCGGTAAGGCACGGGTCTGCAAAACCCTTATCCCCGGTTCGATTCCGGGTGTCGCCTTAACTCCGAATCTTATGATTCGGAGTTTTTCTGTTTGTGGATCCGAATTTACTGTGGTCCCGCTTCCTGCGATTATAAAAGATCCCTGGGGGATCTTTTTTTATTGCAATTATATGAGTTTGTAGTATTATCAATATGGAATACTTAACAACTGTTAAATATTTACATGTGTAAAGAGTTATGGAAGATAAAACCAATCAGAGTATTAAAGAAATAATCGTTCTCACTAAGGAGATGAGCCGGCTGACCAAACAGGCTCTGGAAAATTCCCTGTCTGATTTCCCCGACAGCCATTTTGCTGCGCTTGAGCGCCTGTATATGGTTATTGCGGAATCCGGGGCACGCGGAAGCATCTCGGCATCTTTGCTGGCTCAGGACCTGTGTATTGCGCCCTCCGCACTCTCACGGGAACTCAGGACGCTGGAATCAGCAGGACTTATTATTAGACGCCTCGATCCGGCAGACAGGAGGAAGACACTGATATCGATCAGTGATGCCGGCGAGAAGCACAGAAAAGAGTGTGAGAACGCAGTGATATCGTATTTTTCCTCAGTTGCATGTGATGTCGGGGATGAAGATATCCAGAATCTTTGCAGGATTCATAAGAAAATCACAGATGCTCTTATTAGACGAAATACCAGATGGCAGAGTGAGAGTGCGAGTCTGCTTCTTGAAGATTGAATACTGACGATACAGGGAACAGGAAAGAGCAATGGTAAAATTCAGCGTTAAAAAACCATTCACGGTTCTTGTAGCAGTGATAGTGGTCATAGTGCTGGGATTTATTTCCGTGACCAGAATGTCGATGGACCTTCTGCCGGAACTTACGCTGCAGTATCTGATGATCATTACGCCCTATCCCGGCGCAAGTCCCGAAAAAGTTGAGATTGAAGTGAGCCAGCCGATGGAAGATGCCCTCGGCACTATTTCGCATGTCGAAAATGTGTATACGATAAGCGCCGAAAACTTTGCCATGACTCAGCTGGAGTTCGAGGATGACACGGACATGGACAGCGCAATGGTAAAGGTGTCCAGTGCTCTTGACCAGGTAAGGGCTACTCTGCCGGACGGATGCGGCACACCCAGTATTCTGGAACTCTCAATGGATATGGTCGCGACCATGTATATTGGCGTAGAAAAAGACGGCGCGGATGTCTATCAGCTTTCTGATTATGTCAACAATGAACTGGTCCCTTATCTTGAGAGGGAAGAAGGTGTCGCCTCGATCACTGAGATCGGCCTTGTGGAGAAGACGGTCCAGGTCGAGCTGAACAGAAGCAAGATCAACGAGGTCAACGACCGTATACTCGAGAAGACGAATTCCGCCCTTGAAGATGCCAGAAGGCAGCTTGTTGATGCCCAGAAGAAGGTCGATGACGGCCAGGATGAACTCGAAAAGCAGGAAAGCGGGTTCGGAGACCTTCTTGCGGAGGGGATTTTCGGCAGTATTAAGCCTGGAGTCAGGGAGCTCACAAAGAATCTCGAAGATCAGATCGACCAGCTGACTAAGACTATGAACGACGTCAGGTACGTCATTGAAGTCCATGGAGCCGAGGCAAGAGCTACTGTGGAGGACGCAGCCTATGATTTTGCGGAGGCGAGGGGAGAAGCTCAGGCCAAAGTAGAGTCGGCAATGGCAACAGCCTACGAAGCTCAGGAAGCATATAATGAACTTGTGACGCAGCTGCAGAATGCCGCGGCTGCATCATCGGATCTGCAGAGTGCTGCATTTGCAAATGCAGTAAACGCCTACAGCTTAGCCGAGTCCGCTCTGACTGATGCACAGACTGCCTATAATGAGGCCAGGATGGCATATGAATTTGCCGACGAGGCGACAAGACCGGAACTCGAGGAAGCTCTTTACTACGCGGAACTTGCTCTAAATGATGCATCCGAGAGCCGCGACGCGGCATATGCCGATCTCACGGCTGCCCAGGCATCTCTGTCAGACGCGCATTCGACTGTGCCACAGCTGCAGGAGATGCTCGCACAGGCGCTCTCGACGATGATGAATGCCAACACAGATCTCCAGAATGCTCAGATAGAACTCACGAACGCGATCATGAATGAGCAGGGAGCGCTTGTGCAGGCAAGGAGCGCGTTTGATACCGAAGCGCTCGCAGCAGAGACGGGAGATGTAATTGACGGACTTAATGAGACGAGGGCAATGCTGGACGGGAGCTCTCTGTCTGCCCTCATGTCTGCCGTATCAAAGCTCAGTACACTTGTACCTCAGGCCAGGAGCCTGCTCACAGACGTATCCTACGTCGTGTCGAACAGCCCTATGGCGACCTCAGTCTCTGCCGCGCAGACTGATGTCGGTGACGTCAGCGATCTGATGGACAGGGTTCCCGCGCTGCTCGACACATTGCAGCAGGTCTATGCCGGACTGACACAGGGTCAGCTCGATGCTGCGGTCGGCTTCTCGACCGCCACGGTTCAACTGTCCAGCGCCCAGGCCCAGCTCAAAGCCGCGAGAGAACAGTATGAGAGCGCGAGAAAGACAGCGATTGAAAATGCAAATGCTGACGCGCTCCTCAAAGCGTCCACCCTTTCACAGCTGGTCTACGCTCAGAACTTTGCGATGCCGGCCGGCTACATCGACGATGAGAACGATGAATCCTGGATGCTTCGCGTCGGTGATGAGTATGACAACAGTGAGGAGATCGCTGATGCCCTGCTTGTCGACATTGACGAGATCGGTCCAATTCATCTGACAGATGTCGCGGACATCACAGTCATAGATAACTCCATGGATGCATACGCGAGACTGAACGGTCAGCCCGCGGTCATGCTCTCTGTTTTTAAGAATTCTTCTACAGGAACCAACGAACTGTCGAGGAACATTAATGAGGCTATTGACGAGTATCACGAGAAGAACCCGGACGTCAAGATCATTAAACTCATGGACCAGGGTGACTATATAACCCTGATCGTGGAGGACGTTCTCTCTAGTATGATCATCGGAGCGATTCTCGCAGTCATTATTCTCGCGCTTTTCCTGAGAGATGTGAGACCTACGCTGCTGGTCGGAATCAGTATTCCACTGTCGGTTCTTTTTGCGATCGTTCTCATGTACTTTTCGAATTTGTCGCTCAATATCATGACACTTTCAGGCCTGTCACTGGGCATCGGTATGCTGGTCGACAACTCGATTGTTGTTATTGAAAATATTTTCAGACTCCGCGGCCGAGACGCGGCGGCTCCCAGAGCGGCAGTACAGGGAACAAAACAGGTCGCGGGAGCGATTATTGCATCGACTCTGACGACTATATGCGTCTTTTTCCCGATGGTATTTACAAGCGGCACTGTGAGAAAGCTTCTGGTTCCCATGGCGCTGTCGATTTCTTATTGTCTTATAGCTTCACTTGTTGTTGCGATGACCGTTGTGCCGGCTGCGTCCAGCACAATTTTCAGGAACGTTCTGCCTAAGCACAGCCGGGTCATGAGTGCGGTCCAGGAAGTGTACGAGAAGGCACTCAGATTCTGCCTCAGGTTCAAGCTGCCGACGATCGGCATTGCGGTCCTTCTGCTCATCCTCAGCATCATCAGACTGGTCACTATGGGTGTCGTCATCATCCCTGATATGGCTGCCGATGAGATCCAGGTCTCAATACGGACTCCGGAGGAGGACACGAGAGAGATGTCCTACCAGCATGTCGACGAAGCCATGGAGATCATCATGAAGATTGACAACGTCGAGGAGGTCGGTATTCTCTCCGCCTCCAGCGCGCTCAGTATGGTGACATCGGCAGTGAGCTCTGACGCTTACGGTGCCTACACATGCTATGTGCAGCCGAAGGAGGGGACATCGCCCCGGGATGTTAAGAAGATTGTTGACAGGATCAACAAAGCGACAGAGAACATAGAAGCCGAGGTGCAGGCGTCGAGCGGGGCTATGAGCGACATGAGCGCTCTGATGGCCAGCGGCCTCTCAATCAATATCTACGGCAAGGAACTTGACACTCTGAACGAGATCAGCGAGGATGTCATGAAGTACATCGAGAGCGTAGATGGTTTCTATGACGTTACGAACGGGTCCGAGGAAGCGGCTAAGACGCTGCATCTGGTCATCGATAAAGACAAAGCCATGTCCTATGGACTTACTGTCGCTCAGATATTCGCGGAAATTGCACAGAGACTGACAACTTCGGTGACATCCACAACAATTTCGAACGGAGGAGAGACGCTTGAAGTCGTGATCATCGACGAGACGAATCTCCTCACCAAAGAGAATATCCTTGATATGGAATTTGAGGAGTCCGGCCTCACCGGAGCTCAGTCCGGGGCCATGGGAGGAGCATCTTCCCAGTCAGGGTCCATGGGCGCAATGATGGGAGGGGCTTCATCGGGAAATATGTCCGCGATTGCCTCATTTGGAGAGGACTCCGACGATGAGGAAGAGGAGGAAGAAGAGGAGAAGAATACGAAGCACCGGCTCGGTGAATTTGCCACCCTGGAGGAGACCTATGCCCAGGGAACGATCCGCAGAGAGAATCTGACCCGCTATATCACTGTCTCTGCCTCAACGGAGGAGGGAAAGAACACCGAACTGCTCACGCGAGAACTTCGCACGAAGCTTGCCTCGTATAAGCCGCCTGAAGGATATCGTGTCGAGATCGCCGGTGAATCCACTCAGATCAACGACATGCTGAGACAGATGTCAGAGCTCATGGCTGTCGCGCTGCTCTTCATTTACCTGGTCATGGTCGCGCAGTTCCAGAGTCTTCTCTCGCCGTTCATAGTTATGTTCACGATTCCGCTCGCCTTTACGGGCGGTATGATCGGTCTGATCATCACGAGACAGCAGCTTTCAATGCTCTCTCTCATGGGATTCCTGATCCTTATGGGAACCGTCGTCAACAACGGTATTGTGTTCGTTGACTACACTAACCAGCTGAGAATGGGAGGTATGGAGAGACAGGATGCGCTTGTTGCCACCGGAAAGACACGTATGCGTCCGATCCTTATGACCGCTCTGACTACGATTCTTGCCATGTCAAAAATGATTATTGGCGAAGGTCTCGGGAGTCAGATGGGCCGCGGCATGGCGACAGTTATCGCTGCCGGACTCATATACGCGACGTTCATGACCCTCTTCGTAGTGCCTGTCATGTACGATATCTTCTTCAGGAGACAGCCGCTCAATGTCGATACCGGTGATGACCTCGACGAGGTGCCGGACGATGCGGCGGAGTTCATCGAGGAGATGAAACGAAGGCGCGAGCTCGAGGACGAGCTGAATGGTTTTGTGCCGGAACACTTTAAAAATAGAAAGACAAAGCGGAAAGGTCTGTTCCGCCGCTAAATGCCAATAAAAAGAGCCCCCATATACAGTCTGACTTTGATGAACAAATGTCAGCCGTATATGGGGGCTTACTCATGTTAAAGCAGCTGCTTTATATAAACAAATTATGCGAGAATCGACTGGCAGGCTTCTGCGAGAGCATCCTTCTCAGCCTGTGCCTCTGCGAGGTCCTTGCCAAGTGTCGTGAAATATGTCTTGATCTTCGGCTCTGTGCCGGACGGACGAACAACGACAGATGCACCGTCTTCAAGACCATAGATGAGGACGTTGGCCTTCGGGAGACCTGTCTCTTCGGGCTTCGCATAGTCTGTGACTTTGACGACTGCCTTGCCTGCGAATTCCTTCGGCGGCTCTGCACGGAGGCTGTCCATGATGCCCTTCATCTTGTCCATGCCGGACAGACCCGGGAACTCATAGCTGTCGACCTTGTTCAGGTAACGGCCATACTGTGCGTAGATTTCCTCAAGACGCTGCTTGATGGAGGAGCCGATGCTGCGATAGTAAGCAGCCATCTCGCAGATGAGCATTGAGCCGATGACGGCATCCTTGTCACGTACATACGGGCCAGCCAGGTAGCCGTAGCTCTCTTCGAAACCGAAGATGAAGCGGTCGACTTCGCCGGCAGCCTCGAGCTGTGCGATCTGATCGCCGATCCACTTGAAGCCTGTAAGAACATGGCGAAGTTCTACGCCATAGTTCTTGGCGACTGCATCAGCGAGCGGTGTGGAAACGATGGACATAACAGCTACCGGATCCTTCGGCATTGTGCCCTTCTCGATGCGGCCTGCGCAGATATAGTCGAGAAGAAGAACGCCCATCTCATTGCCGGAGACCAGCTCATAGCTGCCATCCGGGCACTTCATAGCGATACCAACGCGGTCAGCATCCGGGTCGGTAGCGAGCATAAGGTCTGCGCCTTCCTTGATCGCGAGCTCAACGCCATACTTCATTGCCTCGTAGATTTCCGGATTCGGATACGGAGCTGTTGTGAAGTAGCCGTTCGGATATTCCTGTTCCGGAACGATCGTGATATCTGTGATGCCCATGTCGCCGAGGACCTTGGTTACCGGTACAAGACCTGTGCCGTTGAGCGGAGAATAGACGAGCTTCAGGCCGGCTGTCTTGCAAAGACCCGGGCGGACCTGACGAGCTTCGATTGCCTCATAGAAAGCTGCCTTGCAGTCATCCTCGACATACTTGATGATGCCGGCGTTGACGCCTGCTGCGAAGGACATCTTTGTGATTCCGGTGAGGATGTCTGTCTTCTGGATCTCATCATAAACGATAGCTGCGGCATCATCAGTCATCTGGCAGCCATCCGGGCCATAAGCCTTGAATCCGTTGTACTTGGACGGATTGTGGGATGCTGTGATCATGATACCTGCGTTGCACTCATAATAACGGGTTGCAAAGCTCAGAGCCGGTACCGGCATGAGAGCGTCATAGATACGGACGTTGATTCCGTTGCCTGCGAGAACGCCGGCTGCTTCTTTCGCGAAGACGTCGCTCTTTAAGCGGCTGTCATAAGCGATGGCGACTGTCTGATTACCGCCCTGAGTCTTGACCCAGTTGGCAACACCCTGCGTAGCCTGACGGACGACCCAGATGTTCATTCTGTTGGTTCCGGCACCGAGTGTTCCGCGGAGACCTGCTGTTCCGAAAGCAAGAGACACTGCAAAGCGCTCTTTAATTGCTTCGTCGTCATCAGCAATCTTAAGGAGTTCCGGCTTCAGATCCGGGTCCTCGAGGTCAGCGGCGAGCCAGCGTTTGTAATCATCTAAATACATATTGCATCCCTCCATTCCGGGACAGTGTACTGTCCCTTAATTCTTATCATTTTCCAAAATGCCTGCAGCCTGTCCGGCTGCGAAAAACCGGCGAAAAATCATCATTTTGCCTTATTTTTGCATAGTTCGGGCTACAGACTTTCTACTATAAAATATAAAGGTTTTTGTGAAATTTGTCAATTACAGTAGAATATTACTTTCAGTTTTAGTCAAATTGCGAGAATTAACTGCAAACAATTTGTGGCTCTTATGCGCGAAAGTGGTGGCAATATGTGTTCGGACGCCCCGGCAAGAACGCCGGGGTGTTCCTGATTGCGAGCATTACGCACTCTGCCGGGTATGTGCCGAAAAAAAACAGCCTGACAGGATTTTTATCCAATCAGGCTGTTTCACTAACGAATTAGTTTATCCGATGCCGAGCAATACGCGGGCAAATGAGAAATAGATGAGCAGTGACACCGCGTCGACGATTGTCGTGATGAACGGTGATGCCATGACGGCCGGGTCGAATCCGAATTTCTCCGCGATCATCGGGAGGGAGCATCCGACGAGCTTTGCGCAGATGACCGTTACGAACAGGGTCACACATACTGCCAGGTCGACCATGACTGTAATCGACGGGTTGTGGAACAGCGTCCGGTCGATGAGGAAAATTTTTATGAAGTTGACCATAGCCAGTGATGCTCCGCAGAAGAACGCGACGCGGAATTCTTTCCAGAGGACCTTGAGAATGTCCGGGAACTCGACATCATTCAGCGAGAGAGCACGGATGACCGTGACGGAAGCCTGGCTGCCGCAGTTGCCGGCTGTATCCATCAGCATGGGGATGAAGCCGGTCAGGGCGACGCAGGCTGCGAGCGCATTTTCAAAATTGTTGATGATGACACCCGTAAAGGTGGCGCTGACCATAAGCAGCATCAGCCATGGGATACGGGATTTCCAGGTCTCGAAGATACCGGTCTGGAAGTAGGATTTATCTGTCGGGAGGATAGCTGCCATCTTTTCGATATCCTCTGTTGCCTCGTCTTCCATGACGTCGACGATATCGTCGACCGTGACAATACCGACGAGACGGTTTTCCTGGTCGGTGACAGCCATAGAGATGAGGTCGTATCTGTTGAATAGTTCAGCGACCTCTTCCTGGTCATCCGTCGTCGTACATTTGATGATATTATCATCCATGATGTCCGAAATACGAGTCTCATATGGATGCATCAGGAGATCCTTGACCGTTACGATGCCCTCCAGATGGCGTTCATTGTCTGTGACGAAAAGAACGTAAATCGTCTCAGAATCCTGTCCGTGTGTGCGGATATAGTCGAACGCATTGAGTACACGCATTTCCTTTTTCAGGGACAGGTACTCGGCCGTCATGATCGAGCCGGCGGAGTCTTCAGGGTATTTCAGGAACTGATTGATAAGTTTTCGGGTCTCCGGTGTCGCGTTCTTTAAGACACGCCTTACGACCGTCGCAGGCAGTTCCTCCAGCATGTCGACCGCATCGTCGACATAGAGCTCGTCGACGATGGATTTAAGCTCAGTGTCAGTGATCGAGATGATGATTTGTGCCTGCACCTCGACAGGCAGGTTGGCGAAAACATCCGCCGCATTGTCCTTGTGAAGCATGCGGAAGACAAGCAGTCTCTGCTCATGGTCGAGATCCTCGATGAACTCGGCAAGGTCGACCTCGTTGACGTCGTTGATTTTTTCCCGCAGCTGTCTGTACTGTTTGGTCTTGAGAAGCTCATTCAGCTCCTCAATAGAGAATCCGTATGTCTCAAAAAAATCTTCGTTATTCAATATCTTACCTCCGTCTTAATACACTGCGGATCCGCTTATGTCCGTGGATCCTTCGCAGCGATTCGTTTTTAGAACGGTTAGAGGCAGAACTAATCCGGTATTACCGATAAAGAGAAGACCAGACCCATAAAGGTTCCGGAGGTTCACCGATATCGCCGGAATCACGTCCGCTGCTTCTGCCGCCGTTTTCCATATTTGTCTGGCTCCTTTCTTTAGAATAACGACCGATTTTCGGTCCACCCTACATTATATTTGCCTCTAAGCGGAAAATCAACCGTTAAGCTGAAACTAAAAATTTACCACAACATCAGTATTAGTTCTGCCGGGCTGTAGCCTGTCTCGATGACCGGCGCAGTCATCATCTTCATCGAAAAACGCGGGTCCTGCTGACCGGCGCAGTCACCGTCTTCATCGAAAAACGTGGGTCTTTCTGCAATCGTGGCAAATACAGGTTGAGAATCTGTGTGCAGATGATATAATGTAAACACCTGTCAAACGCATTCTGCGGAACGCATGATCTTCAAACATGCTGTTTTATCTGCCTGCACACATATTAAAGAAGCTCAGTGGCTTCAAATACTTTACTTAGGAGGATCAGCATGTTTATTACTATTGAAGATGATTTTGACCTTGAGAAAATCAGAATGAGCGGTCAGTGCTTCCGGGTAAGGGAGCTTAAAGACGGGTGGTATCGCTTTATCACGGGCGACGAAGTTTTATATATAAGAAAAGATGCCGATATGAGATATGAGGTGTCCTGTGATGAAATGACCTATCACGATGTATGGCATCCATATTTTGATCTTGACCGCAATTATGAGGCGGTCAGGCAGTCGGTTCAGACGGATAGCGAGTATATTCTTACAGCGATGAGGGCAGGGAAAGGCATCCGGGTACTGCGTCAGGATCCGTGGGAGACGCTTATCACGTTCATCCTATCTCAGCGGAAAAGTATCCCTGCGATTGCGAACAATGTCGAAACGCTCGCCCGCCTGGGCGGACACCTGATCGAGACAGACCGTGAAACCCTGTTCTCATTCCCGACACCGCATGAATTCATGCGCATTGAGATGGGAATGCTGAAGGCAGCGGGAGTCGGCTATCGCCTTCCCTATATCTGTGACGCAAGGGATAAGGTGACGAGCGGCGAGATCGATCTTGTTGCGATGGAGGGACTCAGCGATGAAGGACTTTTCGATACGCTGAAGACCATTTACGGTGTTGGAAATAAGATTGCCAACTGTGTATGCTTATACGCTTACGGCAGGATATCCAGGGTCCCGATCGATACGTGGATCCGTAAAGTCATCGACAATACCTGTGAGGGGAGAAATCCTTTTCCCGGCTTTGGCGACGTGGCGGGAGTCATTCAGCAGTATGTGTTCTACACGGAGCAGATGCGAAGTCGCGGACTGTGGTTGCCTGAGATTGAGGAACCCGCCGGAAGCAGAAGACCCGCAGAGGCGGATGCCGGTTACATAGAGGACACTGACGGCTGACGAAGATAAGCAGGCCAGGGGATTTCAATGATATAGATGGAGAAAGCCATGCGACTCGATAAATTTCTGGCTGATATGAATGCCGGAACAAGAAGCGAACTGAAAAGAGATATACGAAAAGGCCTGGTGACGGTCGGAGGGTCAGTCGTCAAAGACCCTGGGAAGAACGTGGATCCGATGACGGATGAAGTGTGTTATCGAGGCAAGAAAATTCAGTACGAGACCTTTGTCTATTACATGCTGAATAAGCCCGCCGGCCTTATATCCGCAACAGACGATAAGAGGATGAAGACGGTAATTGATCTTCTGCCGGAAGATCGCCGAAGGAATCTATTTCCTGTTGGCCGGCTCGATAAGGACACAGAAGGTCTGCTTCTCATAACGAACGATGGTGAACTTGCGCACAGACTGCTGTCCCCGAGGCACCATGTCGACAAGAAGTACTATGCCCGGATCAGAGGGGTGGTGACGGGTGAGGACTCTCTGGCATTTGCACGCGGAATTCCCCTTAAGGATTTCACCTGCATGCCTGCTGAACTTGTTATAGAAAAGAGTGATCAGATATCGGAAGTTCTGGTCACCATCCGCGAGGGCAAGTTCCATCAGATAAAGCGCATGTTCGAGGCTTTGGACAAAGAGGTGATCTATCTCAAAAGACTGGAAATGGGATCGCTCATCCTCGATGAAGAACTCGCTCCCGGTGAGTTTCGAAGATTGACGGAAGAGGAGTTCCGTAATCTCTGCGCGCTTGCGGGCCTGTCCCGGGAAAACGGAGCGCAGCGAGAGTGAGCTCGTCAAGTTTCTCTATGATCCAGTCGGGAGAGGCACCTGCATATTCCGGGAAGAATGGCCGTACAACACCCCAATAGACGCGACCCGGTGAGATCGCGTTGTAAGGCCTGTCGGTCATGTTGATGACATATGGATGACCCCAGTTCTGATGATAGGTCGAGTAATCCGATTCATAGACTGCGACATGACCGTATGTCCCGCCGACGTAGATGAGGATATCCCCCGGCATGGGCACAGCACCCTCAATGCGCTGCCAGCCTTCGGGGAGAAAATTGGATCTGTAGTCCTGGGCGTTTCCGTGCTGGGCACCGACACCGAGATAGTCATAGTAAGCTTTTAACAGATCAACACACTGCGCACCGTAAGCTCCGTCAAAATCAATGCTGACACCTACGGCGTTGTGGAGCCATTCCAGGGCTTCGCTCTGCGTTATGTTCAGCATGCCGGCCGGCCTCATGTCCTCACGGGTGATATGTACAGTTTCTTCATTTAGGCTGAGAGTGCTCTCGTCAGTCGGAGATACAGGTATTTCACTTTCAGCATCAGCGGAGACGGAGCTATCAACTTCAGCATTTGCGGAGACAGAGCTATCGATTTCAGCATCAGCGGCGACAGTGCTATCTGCGGGGCTGCCTGTGAGATCTTCACCGGCAGACACAATTGCAGGGAAAGTGAATAAAGAGGCAAAGAGTCCACCGCAGACAAGAGCTGCGGGAAGGACTCTTTTTATGTTGGAAATAAGCGAGTTCATCATTGAAAAGTCCTTTTAGCCAGAATACGTGCGACGCATTCATTGTACCATAAAGTGTCTATATAATGCGAGAGTATAACAGTTCAGGAACTACCTTATAGCTTGGCAGCAGCCTGTCTGAACTGTGACGCAAGACTTGAATGCGTTAATATACTAAAACACAATGTTGACAGAAATTGTCTTTGGTGCTAGTATGGGTGAAGTTATCAGAGGTAGAGGTTGCGTGATTCATGAGTAGACTGGCAGATGCGTGAGGCGCAGAAGAAGCAGCTTGAAAGGGGATCATGCCGAAAGGTTCGTCACCTCGGGACGGATACTTGGGCGTACAGATAAGATCTGTGCGACTGTCATCATTTTGATGGGGCGCTATCCGAAAGACTAATGTATCTTAAGGTGCCGTTCCATGCGCGAACGGCTATTTTTTTGCTACAGGGAGTTGAATATGGCAATTTTTAAAGGCGCAGGTGTAGCAATCGCGACACCATTCTATGCGGACGGTTCAGTGAATTATGATGAATTCGGCAGATTGATCGAGTTCCAGATCGCCAACGGCACGGATGCTATCATCGTGTGCGGCACCACGGGTGAGTCGGCAACACTCTCCGAGGAAGAACATATTGATGTTATTAAATACTGCATTGACAAAGTCGCGAAGCGTATACCTGTCATCGCGGGAACAGGCTCCAACAGCACAGAGACTGCGATCATGCTTTCTCAGGAAGCCGAGAAGGCCGGAGCTGACGCGGTCCTTGTAGTCACACCGTACTACAATAAAGCGACACAGAAAGGGCTGATCGCGCACTATACGCAGGTAGCCAATTCAATTACGATCCCGGTCATAATGTATAACGTGCCCAGCCGCACCGGCTGCAACATTCTTCCGGCGACAGCAGTATGGCTGTGCAAAAATGTCGAGAATATAGTTGCGATCAAGGACGCAACAGGCAATATCAGTCAGACGATCGAGATGATGTCCATGGCGGACGGCTGCATTGACCTGTATTCCGGCAACGATGATCAGGTCCTTCCGATTCTGTCATGCGGCGGGCTTGGGGTCATCTCGGTGCTTTCTAACATTGCGCCGCAGGAGACACATGATATGTGCCGGAAATTCTTCGACGGCGATATCGCCGGATCGAGGGAGATTCAGTATAAGGCCATCAAACTTATCAATGCGCTCTTTATGGAAGTCAATCCTATTCCGGTAAAGACCGCGCTGAAGTATATAGGCATTGATGCCGGACCTATGCGCATGCCGCTCACAGAGATGGAGCCGGAGCATGCGGAAGTTTTAAAGAGGGAGATGGAGGCCTTTGGCCTGCTGAAATAAAGTAATACAAGGAGGAGGGGAGGAGATTATGACCACATCACAGGTGTTAATTATCCTTACTATTATTGTTTATCTTGGTGCGATGCTGTTCATCGGCGCGTACTTTAACAGGCGCGGAAGCGGCAGCAGCTCTGCTGATTTCTATATCGGCGGACGTTCGCTGGGACCGATCGTCACAGCCATGAGCGCGGAGGCTTCGGACATGAGCAGTTACCTGCTGATGGGTCTTCCGGGTCTGGCCTATTTTGCAGGAGTTGCCGAAGTCAGTTGGACTGCCATCGGTCTCTCAATCGGCACATATTTAAACTTCCTGCTGGTCGCAAAGAGGCTTCGCCGCTATTCGGACGAGATCGGCGCTTTTACGATTCCGGACTTCTTCTCAAGAAGATATAATGACAAGCGCCATGTTCTCTCGCTGATTGCCGCGCTTATCATTCTTATTTTCTTCATTCCGTACACTGCATCGGGCTTCAAGGCGGTCGGAACACTGTTCAACAGCCTCTTTGGAGTTGATTATCACGCAGCTATGATCTTTGGCGCGATCATTATTATTGCGTATACTGTCCTCGGCGGATTCCTTGCGGTCTCTACCACGGATCTCGTGCAGAGTATCTTTATGTCAATTGCTCTGATCATCATAGTCTTCTTCGGAATTGAGAAAGCCGGCGGAATGGCCAACGTCACAGCCAATGCGAGCGCGCTTCCCGGTTATCTTAATATCTTCAAGGGATATGATGCTTCCACAGGGTCAGCCGGTTCCTACGGCTTCCTGCCCATCGTATCAACACTGGCCTGGGGCCTCGGATATTTCGGTATGCCCCACATTCTCCTTCGGTTCATGGCAATCAGAAAAGAATCCGAGCTGACCATGTCCCGCAGAATTGCAAGTATCTGGGCAGTGCTCTCCATGGGCATCGCGATTTTTATCGGTCTCATCGGTTACAGCGTCTCAATCGCTGGCGAGATTCCGATGCTGACAACAAGTTCCGATTCGGAAACAGTCATCATTAAGATGGCCAATCTTATGAGTACGCACGGCGTTCTGTTCGCATTCGTCGCCGGTATCATCCTTGCCGGCATTCTCGCCGCGACCATGTCGACAGCCGACTCTCAGCTGCTCGCAGCTGCATCCAGCGTCTCTCAGGATCTTCTTCACGACTTCATGGGTGTCAAGCTGAACCGTAAGGCATCTATGCGCGTAGCGAGAGGAACAGTCGCAGGTATTGCGCTTGTAGCGCTTGTACTTGCGTGGAATCCGAACAGCTCGGTCTTCCGCGTAGTTTCATTTGCATGGGCAGGCTTCGGCGCGACATTCGGACCGCAGATGCTGATCGCTCTGTTCTGGAAGCGTTCGACCCGTCAGGGAGCGATCGCAGGTATGGTGGCAGGCGGAGTTATGATCTTCGTGTGGAAGTTCCTTATCGCTCCGATCGGCGGTGTATTCGCTATCTATGAACTTCTTCCTGCATTCCTGATTGCTCTTGCCGCGAATGTAATCGTCAGCAATATGACTCCGGAACCCGAGAAGACGGTCCAGATGACATTTGACCGTGTGACCAGGGATATTTAAACAATTCAGCGTTAATTTATTATGACAAATGCGTTATAATAGATTAGCGCTTTTTTATTGCGCAAAATGAAACTCATCGCTGACAGGGGATTCAGAGTAAGCGTCAGGGGTAAAAGCCTAACGCGGATCGCAGCCTGAGGCGGATAGAAACAGCAGAGGGAGGTCATCATGGCACAGATGAACGAGACCCCGTCCGGGGAGCGGACCCATATAGCTTTTTTCGGGAAGAGGAACGCCGGTAAGTCCAGTCTTATGAACGCGTTTACAGGACAGCAGATTGCTATAGTCTCTGACTACAAGGGGACGACCACGGATCCGGTACAGAAAGCAATGGAGCTCCTGCCGCTCGGACCGGTCCTCGTTATCGATACGCCGGGACTTGATGACATCGGGGAGCTCGGAGCAAAGCGGATAGAGGCTGCTGAGCGGATCCTGCGGAAGACGGATATTGCGCTCCTTATCGCGGACAACACAGGCACCGACGAGGATCTGCGGGAACTGTTGGAATTGGCAAGTGTTCGGGGCATTCCCTATATTATAGTGCACAATAAATCTGACCTTCTTAGCTCGGTGCCCGCAGAGACAGAGCATGAGATCTGGGTAAGCGCGCTTACAGGCGCAAATATCACCCGCCTCAAAGAGAAGACCGCCGCCCTTATCAAAGGCGCGGAGGATGAGAAGAAGCTCATCCGCGACCTTCTGAATCCGGGAGACGTCTGTGTCCTCGTTGTTCCCATTGACAAAGCTGCCCCAAAGGGCAGACTGATCCTGCCACAGCAGCAGACGATCCGGGATGTGTTGGAAGGAGGCGCGTCGGCTATCATTTGCCGTGAGACTGAACTCGCTGAGACTTTGAATAAGCTTGCCGGGGAGCCGAGGATGGTCGTGACGGACAGTCAGGTCTTTGGAGCGGTGAGCCGGATCGTTCCGCGAAGTATCCCTCTCACGTCTTTTTCTATCCTCATGGCTAGATACAAGGGCGACCTTGGGGTGGTCTGCCGTGGGGCGTTTACCGTTGACAACATTAAGGATGGAGACAGGATTCTTATTTCCGAAGGCTGTACCCACCACAGGCAGTGCGGAGATATAGGTACCGAGAAGCTGCCTGCATGGATCAGAAAACATACCGGTGTTTTGCCGCGGTTCGAGTTCACATCGGGGACTGAGTTCCCTAAGGACGTGACTCCCTACAGAATGGTCATTCACTGCGGAGGCTGCACGCTGCGTGAGAAGGAGATGAAATGGAGAATCGGGACCTGTGTATCGCAGGGAGTTCCGATCACGAATTACGGAATCCTCATAGCGCATCTCAACGGTATTCTTGCCAGAGCGACTGAGATGTTCCCGGAGGTATCGGAGCCGTAAACTTTCTTTTTATCTGAGCCTTTTGCCGTTTTGGACGGAGGACCTTCGCCTGTACGAATTCGGTATAAGACCCTGTGGGCGTGGATTTTATAAGAACTTTCGGGTTCATGATATGAAAAATTAAGAATTTGTACATAGAAATAACAAATCTTGGGGTTAGAATAGTTCTTACACGGCGAAGAGCGCAAGGGTCCGGCAGGGAAGCTTTCAGAACATAATGATCCGGATCCCGTGTCGTCATCCTGCGGACGGGACATGATTTCATATATGGAGTGACAAGCATGGATCGTAAACAAATATATGCTGATCTCATGGAGAAGATCGAGCAGACCTTTACTCCCACGGAGGAGGAGCTTTTAAAGCTGAATGCGAGACTTGACAAATATGATGATACGGAGCTCATGCATTTTTTGGAGAATTTTGCAACGTTTGGAGTCGAGGCTGTACTTGAGTGTCTGTTCGGTATACAGGGAACTAAGGAAAATGAAGAGTAATTTTGTCAGAATCCTGCACTGGGGGCATAAGACCCGGTGCAGGATTTTTTGCATCAGTTTGCGAAAGGCGGAACTCGTCGCAGACGTCCGAGGAGTAATTATTTGTGACAGCAACTGTTAATTTATACAAAAAGCCCTTGCCCGTTTAAGGAAAATTGTCGAATTTGCAAAAATATCTGTTAAATACATACAGTTACATGGTATCATAAAAGCAGTGCAGCATGTGCGGCCGAAAGAGTGCATGCGTAAAGCGTGACCAAATAAGAAAGGATAAAAATCATGAAAAAAGTATTTGCAAGCGATTTTGATGGTACTCTTTATTTCTATAAGGCAGAAGTCAAGCTTCCGCCCGAAAACGTTGAAAAAATCAAGGAATATCAGGCAGCGGGCAATTATTTCGGTCTCTGCACAGGTAGACAGGTCGGCGGTCTCACACCGTTCATCGGCGGCCTCATCGAGCCGGACTTCTGGATCACATCCACAGGCTCCAACATTATCGACCGCGACATGAAGGAAATCCGCAAGCTGTTCGTGGACCGCGATGTCATCGATAAGATCGTCAAGGATGTAAAGCCGCGCGGCAACAGAATTTCTATTGATATTGACGGCGTGATCAACGTCTTTGAAGAGATGGATTATCCGGGCGAGTACAATGTCATCACCGGCATGGACGATGCTCCCCAGGGAATGGTCCACGGCGTTGGCATTCACTGCGAGACCCTTGAGGAGGCAGCTGCCCTCACAAAGGAGATCAATGACAAGTACGGCGATTATCTGAACGCGTTCCAGAACGTCATTGAAGTCGACATTGCCCCGAAGGGAACTTCCAAGGGTGAGGCTATCTCTGTCATCAGAAAGCATTTCGGCGACTGCCGCGTCTACGGCATCGGCGACTCCCTGAACGATCTTCCGCTGCTTCTTGCGTCTGACGTCTCCTATACATTCCCGTATGCCCCGAAGGAAGTGCAGGAGAAGGTCACCAAGGTTGTCGACAATATCGTCGAAGCCCTTGACGACAGCATGAACGAAGTGATCTGATCTCTGACACAGAATTTTCGTGATTCCTGATAACTGAGAAAATGTCACAGACATCTGAATAAACAGGAACCCGGCCGTTCGGCCGGGTTTTTTGCTTCCGGTATTTGGGCATTTGCTTTTTGCGAGAGTTATTGTATAATTTTTATGTATTTTTCGGCTGGCGCTGCCCCGCATGATCGGGGCAACTGAGTTTTGCAGACTATGTAATTGTACTATAAGGTAATATGGAAAAAAGAGATTTATTGGCTTTGCTGGGTCAGGTCGCGGATGGAACAGTGACGCCTGAAGCGGCGGCGCTGAGATTCAGGGACGAACCGTTCGAAGAACTCGGTTATGCCAAGGTGGATCACCACAGAGGAATCCGCCAGGGGGTATCGGAAGTCATCTACGGGGCAGGAAAGACGAAGGAACAGATTGCGGGAATCATCGATGCCATGCTGTCGAGAGGACAGGACCGGATTCTCATCACGCGCCTTGCGCCGGAGGCTTATGAGCACCTCTGCGGCAAGTATGATGTGAAATACGAAAAACTGAGCCGGGTCGGGATCATCGGTGAACTGCCGGAGCCGGACGGCGCAGGAAAGATCGTTGTCGCCACGGGAGGGACGAGCGATATACCGGTGGCGGAGGAGGCTGCGCTGACAGCCGAGATCCTTGGAAACGAGGTCGTCCGTCTCTATGATGTCGGAGTTGCAGGCATTCACAGGCTGCTTGCCCACAGAGAAGAAATCATGTCTGCGAAGGTCATTGTGGCCATAGCAGGCATGGAGGGAGCTCTGGCTTCGGTCATTGGAGGACTTGCCGACTGTCCGGTGATTGCGGTACCCACATCGGTTGGCTATGGAGCCTCGTTCGGAGGTATTTCAGCACTTCTCAGCATGCTCAATTCCTGCGCAAGCGGGGTTTCGGTCGTCAATATTGACAATGGTTTCGGCGCAGGTTATCAGGCGAGTCTGATCAACCATGTAAAATGAGTGCCGCAGCATTATATTAGATTTCTGCTGCCCTTGTGCAGGCAAGTGGGAAGTCATAGTGAGTTATTAGAAAGATAAAAAAGAATGAAGACTTTATATTTTGAATGCGGTATGGGAGCTGCGGGTGATATGCTCACAGCGGCCCTGCTGGAAATTGTTCCCGATAAAGAAAAATGTGTGCGAGAACTGAATGCGATCGGTATACCCGGCGTCAGGTACGAAGTCAACTCGTCTGTCAAATGCGGTATCACCGGTACCCACGTCAGTGTAAAGATCGATGGAGTCGAGGAGGCAGATCTTCTGAGTGATGCTAAGCTCCATTATGACCATGTGCACCATCAT
Organism: Lachnospiraceae bacterium; assembly: GCA_045221675.1. GTDB lineage: Bacteria > Bacillota > Clostridia > Lachnospirales > Lachnospiraceae > Chordicoccus. The sequence goes on from JBGUWZ010000005.1 coordinate 19,496, forward strand.
GATCACGACCATGGGCATCATCATGAGCATGGCCACGACGATGACCATCACCATGATCACCGTCATGAGCATGACCACGATCATGACCATGTCCACGGTCATCATCACCACGCTTCCATGGCCGACATCGAGGCTATCGTCAATGGCCTGGACCTCGAGGATGTTGTGAAGGAAGATGTCCTCGCGGTCTATCGGCTCATCGCGGAAGCAGAGAGCCATGCCCACGGCATGCCGGTGACGGAAATCCACTTCCACGAAGTTGGGACCATGGATGCCATCGCTGACATCACGGCTGTCTGCTATCTTGTGAGAACGATTGCCCCCGACCGCATCGTTGTCTCGCCGATCCACGTCGGCAGTGGACACGTGCACTGCGCCCACGGAATACTTCCGGTGCCGGCGCCGGCCACTGCCTATATATTGAGAGGCGTTCCGATCTACGGAGGCCGGATCCGCAGTGAACTCTGTACCCCGACAGGAGCTGCGCTGCTTCGGCATTTTGCAAATGAATTCGGCGACATGCCGGTCATGACCGTATCAGCCATCGGATATGGCATGGGAAATAAAGATTTCGAGGAAGCCAACTGTGTCCGGGTCATGATAGGGGAGACAGGCCGTGGTACAGACGAGATCATAGAGCTTGACTGCAACATCGATGATATGACCGGCGAGGAGCTGGGCTATGCATTCGAGAAGCTGTTTTCGGCTGGTGCCAGGGACGTTTTTTCGACGCCGATCACGATGAAAAAGAACAGACCGGGAGTTCTTCTGTCAGTTCTCTGTTCACCATCGCAGAAGGACAGCAGCATACGGGCAATCTTCAAATATACTACGACGATCGGAATCCGCGAAAAACGCTTAAGACGCTACGTGCTGGACCGCAGCGAGGACATTGTATCGGCGGAGGGCATCTATGTCCGAAGGAAAGAAGTCTCCGGCTACGGCGTATCCCGCTCAAAATATGAATTCGATGACCTGAGAAAAATTGCGGACGCGGAAGGCATAAGTCTCCGGGACGCGCTGACGCTCGTTGAAGAAAAGCACGTCTGAGCAGAGTCTGGCGACTCTAAAACAGTTCGCGCAGTTCCTTCCGTCGCCTTGACAACAATGACGCAATTCCGTACAATGCGTAAAGAATAGCGGCGGGATCAGCCCGCCACTAATACGCAGTTCAACACCTCATGAGGAGGAACAGATTTCCATGTCCGAAGGTGCCTTGACACCCTGGCTTGTCGCCGCGATACTCATTCTGTTCGCGGACTATATTGCAATTACTGAGACAGCCCTCGCGTCTGTCTCCAAAGTTCGGATGAAGACCCTTGCTGACCGCGGCAACAAGCGCGCAGCCCTGGTCCTCGATTCGCTGGAACATTTTGACCGAACGATAAGCACAATTCTAATATGTACGAACATCGCCCATCTCGGGGCTGCATCTATCGTTACTGTGCAGGTGACCCGCATCTGGGGAATCGGCGCGGTAACGATCAGCACGTTCGTGACATCCTTTTTTGTCTTCTTCTTCGCTGAAATGCTTCCCAAGAGCATAGCAAAAAAGTATAGTGAGAAGCTCTCGCTGCGCTGCATTCGCCCGCTTGTTATCCTGAATACTATCATGAGGCCGGCAGCGGCGATTCTTGCTGCGATCGGAAATCTTGCGAGCAGGCTGACCAAAGGCGATCCTCCGATATCCGTCACCGAAGATGAGATCCATGGGATCATAGAGGATATGACCGAGGCGGGCAGCCTCGGGGCAGAACACGGAGACCTTATCTCATCAGCTCTCGAATTTAATGACGTAACCGTAGAGAGTATACTGACGCCCCGTGTCGACGTCGCTGCCATTGACATTCAGAAATCCCCGGAAGAGATCCTGAATTTTATCAAAGAACAGAATCACAGCAGGATCCCGGTCTATGAGGGTAGTATTGACAATATCATCGGTGTTCTGAGGATCAGACGCTATATCCGAGCATACATTGCTCACGGGAGTGACCTGAGTGTGAGCAAGCTGCTCGATGAGCCCATGTTCGTCACCGAGAGCGCAAAGATCGACGAGCTCCTGGCTACTATGACGAGTCTGCGTCAGAGTCTGGTCATTGTCTCGGACCATTACGGCGGGACGGCGGGCATCGTCACGATTGAAGATATTCTGGAAACTCTGGTCGGCGAGATCTGGGACGAGGAAGACGAAGTTGAGGATTCCTACATCGACCTGGAGAACGGAAGTTATCTGGTGGATGCGGAGGAGACGGTCTGGGACGCATTTGCGGAAATAGGATTTAATGATCCTGCAAATGATGATTCCCTCATCAATAAGCGTGTCGGTGAGTGGGTCTATGAACACTTTTCGTCTATACCTACCGTCCGCGAGCATTTTGATTACTACGGTCTGCGCGTCTACATAGCGAGTATGGAGCATAACAGGATCAGGAAAGTGATGATGAAAATCGTTGACAAGTACCCTCCGGAGAAGACGGGAGGTGAGAAGAGATGACGATTTATTTTGTCCTGGCAGGAATCATTATATGCGTCTATCTTTCAAGCTTTTTCTCGGGTTCGGAAATGTCCTACTCGTCCTGCAGCCGTATGCGCCTTGAGAGTGAGATGGAGGAAGGGTCAAAGAAAGCGAGAATCGCCCTGTATATCGTCGATCACTTCGATGATGCACTCGGAGCGATCCTGATCGGCAACAACTTAGTCAACATAGCGTGCTCGTCACTCGGATCAGTTGCTGTTATTCTGATCACCGGCACGGACAGATACGCGTGGGTTGCGACAGTTATACTGACGATTGCAGTCATCATTTTCGGAGAGACGATCCCTAAAATAACCGCGAAGAAGGGGGCAAATAATTACGCCAAGAAATATGCCTTCATTATCCGCTTCCTGATGATCGTTCTGAAGCCGCTTGTCCTCATTTTTGTCGGACTGATCGCGCTGATCACAGCGCCGATGAAGGGCGAGCTCATCGAAGATGATTCCGAAGGTAAGGTCGAGGAGCTGCAGACGATTATCGAGACTGCCGAGGATGAGGATGTCATCGACGAGGAGGAGAGTGAGCTCGTGCAGGCGGCTATCGAGTTCCCGGATGTATCGGCCTCGGAAGCCATGACTGCCCGGGTGGATGTTCTTGCAATTGATATCGAGGACACCTGGGACGAAATTATCGCAACGATCGCAAAGTCCCACTATACCAGAATACCGGTCTATGAGGGCAGTATCGATCACATAATCGGTGTGCTCCACATGAATAAGTTCCTCAAAGCGATCGTCGATTCTGACGAGGTCGACATCAGAGCCCTGCTCATGGAGCCATGCTACGTTTACAAGACGATGAAGCTCCCGGAGGTCCTTGCCGCTTTCAGAAAGCACAGACAGCATCTGGCAGTGGTCGTGGATGAGTACGGAGGGACGCTCGGCATCATCTCAATGGAGGACGTGCTGGAACAGGTCGTCGGTGATATCTGGGATGAGACCGACACGGTTGAGGATGAGGTCACGAAAAAGAGCGAGAGCGAGTATGAGATCGACGGCGATATGCCAATTTCGGATTTCCTGGATCTGATGAATATCCGGGAGGAGAACTTCGATTTCGAGAGCGAGACCGTCGGCGGATGGACGATCGAGAGCTTCGGCCGATTCCCTGAAGCGGGAGAATCTTTCCGCTACGCGGACTTCACAGTGACTGTCCTGGCAATGAATGAGCTGCGCGTGGAGCGCGTGCTTGTGAAGATTGACCGATAAGTTAAGAATGAAAAAAAGAACTGCCGCATGTGCTTGCATAGCACATGCGGCAGTTTATTCTTCAAGAACGCCATGCCGTCCCGGGTCCGGTCAGCATAAGTGAGGTGATGCGGATCGCAAAAGCGGGAATGAGCAGGCAACAATCAGATAGCTTCCACGCCGAGCTCCGCGATACTCTCGATATGGTTCGCGATGCGGGTGAGTGAGTTGATGCTCTCGACGAAGGTGAGGCCAAGCTCGGAGGTGCAGACACCTTCCTGCATTCTTTTTACGTGGTTGGCCTGCGCTTCGCTGCTCATACGGCCGATCGCCTTTTCAGCTCCGCGGGCCTCAGCCAGCAGACCGTCATCCGGCACGCGCTCGACATAGTGTCGGATCGCGCGGTCGAGAAGTCTCAAATCTTCAGTGTAAATGATATTGAACTCATTTATCGCGTCTTCGGAGAAGCTCTGTTTGGTTTCGGCTGTCTTTTCCGCATTATTCAGGATCTTGACAGCATGGTCGCCGATTTGCTCAAGCTCGTTCATGATCTGGAAGACGGAACCCAGATAGTTGGATACTTTTTCCGGCATTTCATCACCGCTCACCTTGGTGACAAAGTCGATGATTGCGCCGGTCAGGTAATCGATAACTTCTTCATTGTCTGTAATGTCATGGGCCTTCTTGACATTGCCTGTCATGAGAGCCTCAGCCGCATGGGAGACATTGTCGCGGACAAGATTGGCCGTACGGCCGATTTCTTTTGCGACCTGCAGAGCCATGACGGACGGGTCGCCTGCGAGATGCTCATCAATGTACTCGAAGCGGAACGCGCTCTCGTGTGCCTGCTTCGGGAGGATCCTGTAAGTAATCTGAACGATATACTTTGTCAGCATGAGCAGGATGACACCGGTGACCAGCTTGAACATAATGTGGAAGAAGGAGACCTGGAAGGCTGCGCTTTTTACATTTGCCACAATGGTCTGGGTCAGAGGCGTCAGCATGACAAGCGGTATGAACAGCAATGCGCCGAAGCAGTTGAAGATCAGGTAGATGATCGCGGCTCGTTTTGCGTTGTTCTTGGCTTTAAGGGCCGAGAGAATGACCGGCATTGAGGAGCCGACGTTGATACCGCAGACGATGAAAGCTGCAAAATAGAGCGGCATGAGACCCTGCATGGCGAGGGCCTGCAGGATACCGACAGCAGCGGAGGAACTCTGGATGACTGCGCAGAGAATAATACCGATGACAAATCCGAGAATAGGGTTCTTGGCGTTCAGAATAAAGTTCTGGAACATGACAGAATCCTTGAGAGGAGCCATTGAGCTGCTCATCGTGTGGAGTCCCTGGAACAGGAGACCGAAGCCTAGGATGACCTGACCGATATACTTCTGTCTCTTTTTCTTGCTGTAGAGCATGAGGAATGCACCGGCTGCGATACATACCGGGGCAATGCCGGAGACATCGAGAGCGATCAGGATACTTGTGATGGTCGTACCGATATTTGCACCGAATATGACGCCCGTAGCCTGAGCAAGATCCATGATGCCGGCATTGATGAAGCCCATAGCCATAACTGTGGTTGCCGATGAAGACTGGATACACACTGTGACCAGCATGCCGACGAGGAAGCCCATGACCGGATGCCGCGTCAGTTTTTCGAGCAGGTCTTTCATTTTTGAACCTGCCGCAAGCTGAAGACCGTCACCCATAAACGACATTCCGAAGAGGAATGCTCCGAGACCGCCCAGAAGTGAAATTATACTGCCGATGCCCATTTCTAACCTTCTCCTTTATATAGGTAATAGCAAAACTTTCTACAAGCTACTGTAAATATCTTATCAGTTTTCATAGACATATAAAAGTAGAAAGTTTACAAATACCATTATCTCATATAATCGAATTTCGTTCCCACAATCTTGAAAAAAATCCTGTTATATAGTGTCATAGAAAGACGTTGCCCGAAGTCATTTTTAAATTTTTGTAAAATTTGAACGAAATCCACCAGATTTTGAGAAAAATTTCTACCCGCTAATTGGAAGAAAACTAGTGGCAAATACGTAAATATAGTGTAAAATATCAGGCAAAACCTATAACTGGATATAGATTTTCCGTGAAGACTGCGTTTAGACGTGGGGGAATGAGTATGTACCGAAAGAACATCAGTCCGAACGATATCATAACAGGGATGGAAGTAAATCACACTGATCCGGACATTGTGCTTGTCAGAAAAGCCATCCAGTTCGCTGAGGAGAGACACAACGGTCAGATGAGGAAGGGGGGAGAGCCCTTCGTGAACCATCCGCTCCGGGTCGGACGGAGCATGGCAGAATGGGGGTTTGGCAGTGAGGCCGTATGCGCGGCTATACTGCACGATACGGTGGAGGACTGCAGCGTCAGTCTGAAACAAATCGAGGAATTATTCGGAGGGGAGACAGCGGAGCTCGTCAACGCGATGACTGCGGTGGACGAGAACCTTTATAAGGATGTGTCAAAGACGGAGATCGATATCATGTCGGATGTCCGGTTCCAGCAGTATGCGAGCAGGACAGCGCTCTTTATCAAAGTCGCTGACAGACTTGACAACTTGAATACGATCGACGCGATGCCTGAGAAAAAACAGATCCTGAAAGCGAGGCATACAAGAGACATCCTCATACCTATGATGCTGGAGGTGGGTGCCAATTACCTTGTTGACCAGCTGGAGGAACTCTGTTTCCTGATCGAACACAGGGAACGGTTCGATCTCATCGAGTCCTACGCGCTCCAGATGCGAAGCGAGAAGGCTCACGATGTGGCGGATACACTTGCTTTTATGGAGAGAGCATTTTCAAGACACAATCCATTCCTTCCCCGAAGAGCGCGCGCATGTCAGAAATATATTGTACAATTTACATACGAGCCGCGCTACAATTTCAGCATTTACAGGCAGGTGAGCCGCAAGGCTGAGAACATGAGAGAGGATTTTGACCGGCTCATGGACAGCAAGGTCATGCCTTACTATGACCTGACCCTGATCGTCTCGGATGTTACCGAACAGAAAAACGCGAAGAAGCGGTCTGAGGATGTGTTCTATGCCTACTATGATTCAGTCTTATGGAAAGAAGGTATAAGCATAGTGGAAGTGGGAAAGACTACCCACGGCGACTACACATATTATATCTTAAGGGGCAAACACGGGAACCTGTACAGGTTTTTTGTCCGCACGGAACAAAATTACAGGGAATACCGTCAGGGAAAAGACATGCCGGAACACAAGCAGCTCATGAGGCGGCGCAGGATCGACGAATATGACCCGCGGGACACCTACCGCAAGAAGATCAAGATATTCAGCCGCGACGGGGAGGCTTTTCTTATCGATGACGGAGCTACAGTCCTTGACTTTGCGTTTGCGCTGCACAATGAGATCGGTCTTCATTTTAAATACGCAACGATAGATGAGACAAAAGCATGGATGCCGGCCCACACGCGCCTTAACGAAGGTGATATGGTCACAATCGTGACGGACGAGGAAGCGAGGCCTTCATTCAAGTGGATCAATTATGTCTGTACCAATAAGGCAAAATCAACTCTGGCAAAGTATTTTGAGAGAGTGTACGGAGGCCAGTGAGGTATAATAATGGAATACTATAATCGTGATAAAGAAATCCGGGAAGCAATTGAGGCGGGTGAGCGTGCTCTGGTCAGCCTCCGCAAGGCAGATGAAAAGCTGGGCAGTGCCCGCAACTGGGGTCTTCTGGATATAATCGGAGGTAATTTTTTCACCGGTATGCTGAAGCATGCCCGTCTGGCAGGAGCCAGCCGCTGCATTGAGGACGCCAAGGTCGATCTGCGGAAGTTCCAGCAGGAGCTGAATGACGTACAGGGGCTCGACTATATTAATGTCGACGTCGGGGAATTTATGGCATTTGCCGACTTTTTTCTTGACGGATTTATCGTGGATTTTATGGTACAGCAGAAGATTGCCGACGCCCGGCGCCAGGTGAATTCCGCGATCACCCGGACAGAATTCCTTCTTTCCCAGCTCAGGGAGGCTAAGTATAACTGAAAATGACAGACAAAGCGAAGATGACACAATACGAAAAGATGACCGCGACACCCATCCCGCGGCTGATCGCGACCCTTTCGGTTCCGACGATTATCAGCATGCTGGTTACGAACATCTATAATCTCGTTGACACAGCTTTTGTCGGGAGATTGGGGACCAGCGCCAGCGGAGCGGTCGGCATTGTCTTCGGGTTCATGGCAATCATCCAGGCTTTCGGCTTCATGTTCGGTCAGGGCTCTGGCAGTATCATTTCGAGAGCGCTCGGCGCAAAGGACACTGAGACTGCGTCCCGGACAGCTTCAACGGGCTGCTTCGGCTCCTTTATGTGCGGAGCTGCCATTACTCTCATCGGATTTGCATTTATTGACCGCATCGTCATCGCACTCGGATCCACGGAGACGATCGCGCCTTACGCAAAAACATACATATCTTTTATTCTCGCGGCTGCACCGTTCATGGCCATGTCATTTACGATGAACAACATTCTCCGTTACGAGGGAAAGGCTGCGCTGGGCATGATCGGACTCATGACCGGGGCTATTCTCAATATGATCGGTGATCCGATCTTCATGTTCGCTATGCACATGGGCATCGCGGGTGCCGGGCTTTCGACCTGCCTCAGCCAGATCGTGAGCTTTGGGATCCTTCTCGGAATGTTCATGACGAATCGCACCGAGAGCCGCCTGTCCTTATCCAATGTGAGCTGGAATAGCATCTCCCTGCCTGCCAATATCATGGCGACGGGCTTTCCGAGCCTTCTCCGTCAGGGTCTTAATTCCTTTACCACGGTTCTTCTGAACACCAACGCCGCCGCGTACGGCGATGCGGCGGTGGCTGCGATGAGCATTGTCTCGCGAATTTCCTTTTTTGTCGTCTCCGTTGGACTTGGCATCGGCCAGGGCTTCCAGCCGGTCAGTGGTTTTAACTATGGCGCGAAAAAGTACAGAAGACTTCGCGAGGGGTATAAGACAACGATTATTATGATGACCTGTGTCATAGTCATAGGCGCATCCATAGTGCTGCTCAATCTTGAAAATATGATCGGTCTCTTCAGGGATGATCCGGAGGTTATCGCGGTAGGAACGAGAGCTCTTAAGCTTCAGATGTTCTCGCTGATCTGCCTGCCGCCCTGTATGTCGACCGAGATGCTCTATCAGAGCACCGGAAGGCGTCTCGGGGCGACGCTGCTCAGCGCGCTCCGGAACGGTCTCATCTTTATCCCGGCCCTGCTCATTCTTGCACATCTGCGGGGGCTTTCCGGAATTCAGGAGGCTCAGCCCGTAGCCCAGGTGCTTGCCCTGCCGCTGACGGTCCTTCTCGGCTTTCTGTTCTTCCGAAAGCTGCCGGATGAAGATATGTAAATGGAAAATGATCTCCGCCGCTGATGGCGGAACCAGAGCCGGAATTAAACACCGCCGCTAAAATGGGACGGAATTCGGATAAAATTTGAGGCGGCCGCGCTATTTGACGCGGCCGCCTCTTACTTGAAACGGGCTGCAATGTGCAGCTTTTTGTCATACCCGGATAAATCCGAATGTGAACAGGACGATCATGACTATGATCGGAATCAGCATGCTTCCGAACATTCCCATTGCTGCAGCTACAACGAAAAGCAGCGGGCAGAAGAAGAAAAGTCCTAAGCCAAAAACGAATTTAAGTGCGCTCCACGCTAGCTTTAATCCGATTTTTACAACGCTGAAAAACAAAATAATAAGAATGATTGCTCCTAACATGTCTTTGTCCTCCTTTATAGGCCTGATTTTTACGGCGGATCCTGTGGTCATGATATAGAAAAAGACCCTTATCATGATCACGTGTCATGATAAAAGTCTCGCTGTCAATGCTCACCGGGTGCATGAGGCACCGTCCTGACGGTATTCGCTCCGGCGCTGCCGGCCGCTACTCCCTTTTATCTGAGAGCATAATATCACAGCCAAAGTCGGTATTCAAGTACCGAATTATGAAATTTCTGTGTATTTTTGTACAGTGAAAAAAACGTGATATAATGTTAATGGTTCTTAGGTACGCAAACTTTCACCTGAGAATATGACATGTCGGTGTAGCTGTTCGTATTCTTTGTGGAGAGTTTCATCTGTAAGAAATAACAGAGAGGAGAGTATTATGGATTTCAGAAAAATCGTTCGCAATCAGAATCTCCTTAGCGGAATTCTGCTGGTGCTTCTTGGCATCATGTTCCTTCTGACTCCGACTTATGCTTTGTCCAATGTCGTAAGAATAGGAGGATGGCTTCTGATCATTAGCGGAGTCATGGGAATCATAAGCAGCATGCGCTTTGGCGTGGACGCGCAAATCATCGGACCGGTCCTCATACTTCTTGTGGGAATATGGTTCGTCCGCAGCCCGTATTCTGTGATATCGTATGTCAATATCCTGTGCGGGATTATTTTGTTAATTAGCTCGATTACCGCACTGACCCAGGGAGGCAGTAGAACGACAGCCCAGACGATGCTCATCATCGCCGGTATCGTGTTCGGAGTGATGATTCTGCTCGATCCCTTCCGGCTGACCAATATAATCGTGCGTCTGGTCGGGATTGCCCTGATTTATCAGGGATTGGTGAACGCTTCCATTGCGAGTAAACTGCGCTGAATTTGGATTAACGAGTGAAGCTGCCGCATTATGGTGTCCTGCTTTGAAGGAGATGCCGCGACGCGGCAGCTTTTTTTATACGCCCTTGCAGTATTTCTCGTTTTCGTCTAAACTAAAAGAAGCATTTTCCGGGAGGATATTCTTTATGATCAGATTTACAGGATTCGATTTCGACGATACAGCCCGCTACTCAGAGTATCTGGGCAAATGCATCCAGATTCCGTCTGACCTCTCGCCCCTCAAGATATTTGCGCTCAGGGTCATTACCGAGGAGAACGACAACATGGACGTTCTTCGCGGCTATGAAGCAGACCTGTGCTGGCATAAGGTCCTGTTCGGTGACAGCGAGTACTGGGCAGCGCCGATGGGCGACTGGGATGCTGTGAACTGGCGGGACGTATTTGAAAAGAACGTCCCTGAGGGAACGACTTTCAGACTGGTGCCGGAATATCTTGCCAATTTGTGGAAGAAAAAACTTGGCGGTGCGGTCACGATTACTGAGGACCGGGACAGTTGGGACTATATTCTTTCGATGGACAGGCTGAAGGATCCGGAAAGCGGGACGCTGGAGCAGTTCCGTCGTTACCGAAATGTTTTCCAGGAGAACTATGAGTACACGATCGAGGAGTTTTCTCCTGACGTATTTGATGAACTTCGGGAATTCCAGACGGAGACGGCGGAGGACATAGAGAGCAGCATTTCGGACAGCGAGGCAGCCAATTTCTTTGAGAACGGACTGCTTTTTGTGCTGGATTCCTGGGACGCGTTTCCGGAAGCTTTCAAGTCCCTGTATGGTTTCCTGATCAAAGTCGACGACGAGTGCGTTGCCTACGTGATCAATGAGCGGATTGACGCTTCCAATGTCATCGGAACGTTCTACGGGGCTAAGTCTGAGTATGAGGGCATAAATGAATTTGCATACTGGCTCGACGCAAAACGCAACTCCGAGCGGGGAATCCTTACAGTTAACATAATGAATGATATCGGTGAGCCGCATCTGCGCGATTTCAAGGAGAATCTTTCACCGCTCGTCATGCTGAGAAAATACATGGTGACATATGATCCAAGTGTGGCAGACAGCGAGCCGGTCGTGCATACGGTTGCAGCCAAAGGTCTCTGGATCTCCGCTTTGAAGGAGGGCAGCAAGCTTATGGTCGCGCTCTCGGGCAGGCTGGATACTCCTGCGGCACCCGGTGCTCAGAAAGAGATCATGGGTTCCCTTGACGGCGTCGAAGAGCTTGTCTATGATCTTGAGAATCTTGAGTATATTTCATCGGCCGGTCTCAGGATCCTGATCATGTCGTTGAAGGAGATGAAGGCGAAGGACGGCAAGATGACATTAACCAATGTGAGTGAGGGTGTGCGCGAGATTCTTGATCTGACGGGGCTCGGGCTCATACTTGATATACAGTGACGAATCAGGGACGGTTCTTCGCGTGGAATTTTCCACGTGAAAAGAACCGTCCCTTGCTATATAATTTATATGAGAGAATGACTTGACTCCGCTTCGACTGCGCCCTTCGCGTTGGAGCAGACGGAGTCGCCCCGGCATTTACAGACGCTAGATTTTACAGAGAGAGATGACTATGAAAGAAATTCAAATGCTGAAAGACGGAAACAGGAAATACCTGCAGGCAAAGCGGGAAATCGGAGATATTTCTCAGGCTATTCGCGAAGATACCTGCCGGAACGGACAGCACCCGTATGCACTGATCGTCACATGTTCAGATGCCAGAGTGGTTCCGGAGGCCATTTTCCAGGCCGGAATCGGCGATCTCTTCATTATAAGAGTCGCCGGCAACGTAATTGATAACCATCAGCTCGGCAGTATCGAGTATGCGGCCCTTCACCTTGGCGTGAATCTGATCGTCGTTATGGGGCACACGCACTGCGGCGCCGTCGATGCAGCCATTAATCATGCACCGGAAGGGTATATCCGCTTCATTACCGACGAGATCAGAGCTGCCATCGGCGATGAGACGGACCCCTATAAGGCGAGCTGCCTCAATGTCAGGCGAAGTATTGACCTGATCGAATCAAGTATTGTCATCCAGCTCGACGAAGAGGAAGAGGGCCTCAGAGTCATCGGCGCTATGTATGACATAGAGACCGGTGAAGTAACGTTTATGGATGAGTAAAATGCTAATGAATCTGATGACCAGAAAGGATGGCTTATAATGAATATTTATCCGGCTGCGATTGACCATGTCACCCGCTACGGTGAAATCTATGCCGCAGCTTTTTCCGGCGAGCCGTGGAACGACCCATGGAGACCGGAAGATGCTGAGATCCACGTTCGTGAACTGTTGGAAACGAAGACGGCTTATGGTCTGGAGTATGTAGAAGACGGAAAAGTCGTAGGTTTTCTCGTCGGCACTTCGATGCTCTTTCACTACGGTCGTACTTTCGAGATCAATGATCTGGCTGTGGATCCGGCATATCAGGGACGCGGAATTGCTCGGCAGCTTCTTGAACAGTGCAAAAAGGATTTGAAAGAGCGCGGGATCGTAGGAATACACCTGATTACCAGCGGAGATGGTTTCCTTCCGGAATTCTATGAGCGGCACGGCTTTAAGCGCGAAAATGAAGTGATTCTGATGGGAATGGAGATGTAAAGATTTCTGATGCAGCAAATATATAATTTCGATGCGGTCCTTCATGAGGTCCCGGATAACGGTGGAGCCTATGTGATTTTTCCGTGGGACATCAGGAAAGTGTTCGGAAAAGGACGTGTAAAAGTCCATGCTGAATTTGATGGTATTCCCTACGATGGGAGTATCGTCAACATGGGCGTTAAGGACAGAGACGGAAATGTGTGCTACGTGATCGGAGAGCTGAAGGCGATCCGGAAACAGATGAAAAAGGGCGATGGAGACAGTGTACACGTTGTGACTCGGGAAAGGGATTAGAGAAAGATATGTGGAAATGCCCAAAGTGCGGACGCACATTCAAGAATGAGAATCAGAGCCATTATTGCGGAAAAGCTCCGGAAACGGTTGATGACTATATCAATGCGCAGGATGAAGGAATCCGTAGCCAGCTTCAACAAGTCCGGCAGGTGTTAATCGCGAGGCTCCCCGGCGCGACAGAGAAGATATCATGGTCGATGCCTACATACTGGAAAGGTCATAATATCATCCATTTTGCAGCTCAGAAGAAGCATATTGGTCTGTATCCCGGGCCGGAGGCTGTATCTTTTTTCTCTGAGAAGCTGAGTCAGGCAGGGCTAAAATTCAGTAAGGGATCGATTCAGATTCCTTATTCGGATGATCTGCCATTGGAACTGATTGCTGAAATAGCGGAGTGGTGCAGGGAGACCGGGAATCACGCATGAGTATTTCCGGGTAATACAGAATGACTTTTGTTTTGCCCATCATACAGCGGAACCGGAGATAGTCGGTTGTCTGGTGGGCATTTATTATACAGGATGGTTAGAATTAGCTAATCGGAGAGCTCAAGTCTCGCGAGCGAGACTTGGTGTAGGATTCGGGTCGCGTGAGCTAAGAAAGGAGCCATAAAAGTGGTGAATACGACAGAGAAGATACTTAAGAAGAAGGCTGTTTACAAAGCAGAGATGGATAAAATTATGCCCAGGAAACAAAGGAAGAGGCTTTGGAAAAAGGCGGCGTTAAAACTGGACTCAATCATGAATCAGTATGGTACATTACCCAAGGGTGTTCAGATGCATACGTCAAGAATCTTTCCCGCAGCAGCCATTTATTTGACGGCAAAGGATGTTGTTGGAGAAGAGAAAGCCTATCACATCATTGAGGATGCTGCCATACATGGATGTGAAGGGATTGCCGGGAAGCTGAAGAAGCTGATGAAGGTGCCGGGGATGCGCAGCCTGTTCGTCGCAGCCTGGGACCCGATGACAAAAAAGATGTTTGGAGAACGAAACGGCTTTCAGAACCGGTTTTATCCGAAGAAAAAGGGCGAATATCGCATGGACATTATCTCCTGTCCTTACAACCGGTACTTCACAGAACTTGGTTGTCCCGAACTGACAAAGATTTTCTGTGAGAATGATGAGAGAACTTATGGAAATCTGCCGGGGCTTATATTTGAGCGGAAAGGAACACTTGGAAAAGGTGCAGCATGCTGTGATTTCTACATAAGGAAATCTGAAATCTCTCAAGCCGGAGCACATTGTCATAAAGTTCAGGCAGAGGGATCTACGGAACATATTCAGCTAAATGAGCTGCCTTATTGCAAGCCGGTAAAGAAATGGCTGATCGACAGATATGGAAAAGAAGCAAATCAGATTTGGAATGAAACGGCACGAAACTACAATAAGTATCTGTCGGAAATCCCCGACTATGGCGGAAAAAAGAACGGACATGCCAGGGCAATATACGGCGGGCTGCTGATCTTTGCGCTTTACCCTGCCCTGCCGGATCAGCCACCGATTACCGAATTACAGGACTTTGTTCAGAATATGTTCATGGGACCTATTACAACGCTGGGAAAAGTATTCAATCTGAACAGATCCTTTGACATGTGGCTGATTGATAAAGTTTTCCGAAAAACCGGAAACCGGGACAGGAAGGATATTAAGCGGTATCCTGACGGCTTTATTAATATAGACGAGCCTTATGACAGGAAACATCACGCCGCACGCTATTCATTCACGCAGTGCCCGAATGCTGAGTTTGCCAGGGAACATGATTTGCTGCATGTTCTGCCGCTGCTCTGTAACAGTGATTTTTTCGGAATTCATGAGATTCACGGCCGGCTGATCCGCTGCGGGACCTGCGGCAACAGTGCAAAATGCGACTATCTCATCGTAGGAAACAGGAATGAGCTGGCTGCCGAATATGAGACGGTCACAGATGCACAGGGATTCCTGATCAGCAGAAAAAGGAAGGATGACAAGAGTTAAGTAACTGCCTGAATGAGGAGAAGAATTGAATTGACCCAGGGAGGACGACGATGCAATTTGATGTAATGGGAAATAAATCAGGTAAAACACTGATGCTGCTGCCGGGAACAGCCTGCGATTATCAGACAAATTTTGCCACGGTGCTGGATCGATTGGGGGAGAAGTACCATCTGATTTGCGTCAATTACGATGGCTTTGATGGCAGCGGGACAATCTTTCCGGATATGATCACGGTGACGGAGAAAATAGAGAGATATGTGATTGAAAATTATAACGGCCGCCTTGACGGCGCGATCGGTTCCTCCTTAGGCAGCAGTTTTGTGGGGCAGCTTATCCAGAGGGAAAATATCCATATTGATCACGGCATTTTCGGGAGTCCTGATCTTGACCAGAGCGGGAAATTCAGCGCGTGGCTGCAATCGAAGCTGGTGGTTCCGCTTTTGACCGGTTTTACAAAGAATGAAAAGAAGAAGGCAAAAACCAGAGAAAAGCTCAAGAGCTTTTTTGAAATGAATGATGAAACTGCCGACCGGTTCATGGGGTGCTTTGCAAAATTCAGCCCGGTGTCCATCAAAAACGAGTATTACACAGATCTGCTTACCCATCTTAAGGATGATATTCATGTGGAAAACACGAAGGTACATTTCATCTACGCGAACAAGATGGGTGAAAAGTACCTGAAGCGCTACAAGAAGTATTTCCGGGACCCGGATATTCGGGAGTTTAACATGCAGCATGAGCAGTGGCTCTTCGGCGGCGAACAGTACACTGCTCCGGTTCTGAAGGCGATTGACGAGTTCATGGAAATAACTACAAAGCGGGTTACGAACTGTCGCCCAAGTGGTATTATAACGAAAGTGTAACATCTTCATCATTGTGCGGCTGCGATTAAACTAAAGTTCGAGGCTGAATTATGTTTATTGAAATAAAAGAAGAAAAGAAAGTCGAATATCTTGAGCTTATCTATGATCTGATATTTGTGTACATCATCGGGCGGAACAATTCTCTGCTCCATCATGTAGATGGCGGTTTTATCAGTCTTGAGACGTTTCTTACGTATGCGCTGGCGACTCTTGCCGTGATACAGATCTGGAATTATTCGACTTTTTACATCAACATGTTCGGGCGCAACGGACTCCGGGATCATATCTTCCTGTTCCTGAACATGTACCTGCTCTACTACATCGGGGAGGGGACCAGGACGGACTGGTACAGGTTCCAGAATCAATACCATATCGCCTGGGCGCTGATACTGATTAACATCGGCGTACAGTATCTGATTGAAAGACGGAATCATATGAATGAGCCCGGCGTGCTTAAGTCAATACATCGCATGCTGATACCGCTTTTTGGTGAGACGCTTATAGTGCTGGCTGCGATACCGATCTTTAATGCTACCGGTCACCAGATTGCTTTGGCCGCGGTGCTGTTCGGAGTAATTATCACGTGGATTTCTGCAAATGATGAAAAAGCCGAAATGATTGATTTCCCCCACCTGTCAGAAAGGGCAATGCTGTATGTGGTCTTCTCTTTCGGCGAGATGATTATTACGATCTCGGAGTATTTTGAAGGCGGCTTCAGCCTGAATTCGTTGTATTTTTCGCTGATGTGCTTCCTCATTGTTGCTGCGCTTTTTCTCTGTTATGGTTTTCTGTACGACAGGGTGATAGACAGGGAACGCAGAACGACAGGACTGCTGTATATGATCATTCATATTTTCCTGATATTTGCAATGAACAACATCACGACAGCCCTTTCATTCATGAGAGAAGAAGAGATTTCTTTGACACCGAAAATAGTGTTCCTGACAGGATCGATGCTTCTATATTTTTTCTGCATGTTCGCGCTGCTTGGATTTGCCAAACAGACTCTCTCGGTGTGCCGTAAACTACTTCTAAAGGTAGTACTTATTTCGGTGCTGTTTTCAGCCTCGATGGTAATGTTCAAAACAAATATGCGGCTTAATATTGCAATATCCGTGGCCTATGTTTTTGCCATATTTATAGCGCTGTATGTATTCAGCAGACAGGAGTCATTAAAAACCAAAAAGGTAAAATAGAATCAGCAGGATATTGACAATCCCCCAAAGCCCTATATAAT
>JBGUWZ010000006.1:0-87174 GCA_045221675.1 Lachnospiraceae bacterium
CGGGCAGGACGCAGGAACGGACGGAAGGCCATGCTTGCATGGACAGACGGACGGGTCTGCGGAGGCACATCTGAGAATCAGATGACACGAAATTGTCGCGGAGCGACAATGAGTGACCGCCTGACCTGTAGAATTAGATTTGTATGTGCGGTTTTGAGGGTGTGTATTTTTATGCTCAAATATCCTGGGGGTGTAGCTCAGTTGGGAGAGCACCTGCCTTGCAAGCAGGGGGTCAAGGGTTCGAATCCCTTCATCTCCATAAATGAGGAAGCGAGAAATCGCTTCTTTTTTTGTGCTTTTTTGCCTCAGTATAAGGAAGATTAAGCGGTGAACCTGCTGATATACGATAATAAAGTCCATTCATGAATATTTCAGTCCGCCAATTTGAAAAAAATTTGTTTATTATTTAGAATTGTGTCCGAAAGTGAAAAATGATATAGTAACAAAGTATTGCGATTAACACGGCCTTCTTGCCGGATTATATATTGTGGAGTATATATGAGTGAACTTAATAATGAACTGAATGAAATAATTCAGGAGGATTCATTGAACACTGATTCATTTGAAGGGAATGAATCAGAAATTGCCGATGTCAATGACGAGGCACAAGCTGATTTTAAGGAAATTGAAGCAGCTGGAAATGAATCTGAGGCCAATGCAGATTCTGAGAATGAGACAACAGAAATCGTTGAAGATCCCGAGCCAAAGCAGGCAGAAACAACAGAAAACGCAGACGACCGAGAGCCTGAACAGGCTGTGGTGACAGAAACTGCAGCAGATGCTGAGGTGCCAGAGCCCGCAGCAGATACTGAGGTGCCAGAGCCCGCAGCAGATACTGAGCTGACGGAAGCCGGTGAAGGGGCTGTGTCAAACGCAGCCGGGGCAAGCAGTGAACCTGTGAAGACAGAAGAGGCTGCCGGTGAGACTGCGGTAGATGCGAAAAAAGAAAATGCCGAGCCGACTGAAGAGGAAAAGAAAGCAAAGCGCAAGAAGATACTGAAGATCTGCGGAGGTGTTGCAGCTGCTCTTATTGCAATATACTGCCTCATCGCTTTCACATATCAGTCAAAGTTCACCACCGGCACCATTATAAACGGAATCGACGCATCGGGTATGACTCTGGATGAGTATACGGAAGCTCTGACGGAGAAGGTTGAATCTTATGTGTTGACGATGAAGTTCCGCAATAAAAAGACTGAGAAAATCAAGGGCACAGACGTCGGTTATACGTACGTGGCTGATGACGGAGCACAGAAGCTCCTTGAGAACCAGAATATATTTGCCTGGGCACGCGGCTATTTCGGTATCACGAAAGAGTATACCGTAAATGAGGGATGTAAGTTCGATGAAGATAAAATGAAAGAACTTGCCACTGCGCTGCCGGAACTGCAGTTTGAAAATATGGAAGTTCCGACAAATGCTCATCTCGGCGTCGATGAGACTGCATCTGAAGGCGAAGAGCTTGCATTTGAAATAGTTCCGGAGACGTATGGCACCCAGCTGATTCCCGACACATTTGCAGAAGGAGTGATTGAAGCAGCAAAGTCCGGTGTTCAGGAGTATGATGTCGATAAAGCAGATCTATATGTAAAACCGACAATATATTCCGATGATCAGTATCTGAAGGATTCAATCGGAGGATTCAACGAATTCCTGTCTACATCTGTTACATATGATCTTCCAAACGGTGAACATGAAGTCCTTGACGCGTCTGTTCTTAAGAACTGGATCGCTATGAGGGAGGATGGTGTGCAGTACCTGAATGAGGAGATCGTCAGGGATCACGTGAATGCATATGTAGCACTGCTCGCAATGAAGGTCGATGATGTCCACACCAATCGTGTTCTTCATTCCACCCTCCAGGGCGATGTTGCTTTCCCGAGTGAGACCTGGGGACATATGATTGATCAGGAGACAGAGAGTGCAGCTCTCCTTGCGGATATTCAGAACCACAATGTGACCGAAAGGGAGCCGGCCTATTCCCTGAATTCTACTTACGCCGATAACTTCGGATATACCTATATCGAAGTTGATATTGAAAATCAGACATGTTTCTATTATGAGGACGGCGAGCTTCTCTGGTCATCAGAGTGTGTTACAGGTACCGGATCCAACGAGGACAGAGAGACCGTCAGAGGCATTTTCTCGATTCTTAACAAGGAGCAGGGTAGAACGCTCCGCGGACCTCAGCTTGAAGATGGCTCTTATACGTATGAATCCTATGTGAATTACTGGATGCAGTTCTACGAGGGCTACGGTATCCACGATGCGACATGGCGTGACAGCTATGAATTCGGCGGAGATACTTACTGGTATGCGGGATCGCACGGCTGCGTCAATTTACCCTACTACGCGGCTGAGTCTCTGTACTTTATGGTCAGCAGAGGAACCTACGTGCTGGTCTTCTGAGCGCTGACGATTCAAGTCTCGCCTGCGAGGTGATAACATGGAAATCAGGTCTGCGTCAGCTGACTTGTTACAATCCGAATTTCTGCAATATAAAAGCTGCCGTACGTCTGGTGTGCGGCAGCTTTGATTTTACTGGATTATTCGGTTCAGCTATATCAAATGAGGGCTGGCTCAGCCTCTTTCGTTTTCCTCGTAGATCTTGATCAGATCTCTGGGCTTAAAAATTGTTTCCGGGGCCTCGGGTACATCCCCGAATCCGTATTTGGCGTATATGAAGTCAACGCCGGCTTCACGTGCGGAGTTATAGTCGCCCATTGTATCTCCGACATAGACTGCGGAATGCAGGTCGAAGTCGTCCACGATTTTTTTGATATTATTAGCTTTGTTCAGTCCTGTATCATCCGGACACAGGTGAAACGTGACATATTCGTCGAGATCGCAAGTCTCAAGGAAGGTTTCAATGTAGCCGGCCTGGCAGTTGCTGACGATAAAGAGCGGCATCTTCCTGCTGAAATACTTGAAGACCTGTTCGACACCGTCGTAGGGGAGCGGCGGGTGGGATAGAAGATACGCGACTTCGTAGTCCATGCATTCTTTGAGAACGCCCAGAGCCTCTTCCTTTGAAAGGTCAGGAAAGATAGAGTATGCGATATCCTTCATCATTTTGCCGAATTCCTGGTGAAGCCGGTCCGGTGTGATGTGCTCATACGGCACCTTGCAGTTCTTGGCGATCATCTGCCATGCAATTGCTACCTCCGGTGTAGAGTCCCAAAGTGTGCCGTCGACATCAAAAATAATTGCGTCCATTTTACTCCTTTATAATTTGTAATGGTTGTCATGTGTTTCCGACACTGACAGTGCTTATACGAAGCACCGGGTGTCGCTTAAATAGTATCTGACTCTTTGGAGTATATCAATGCGTTTCGATTTTGTAAAGCCTCTGCTTGTATGGTATAATGAGAACGCCCGCGATTTGCCGTGGCGTCGTACAAATGACCCCTATCTCATATGGGTATCCGAAATCATGCTCCAGCAGACCCGCGTTGAGGCTGTGCTTGGCTATTACGATAGATTTACAGGTGCTCTGCCTACGATTACGGACCTTGCGGTCTGCCCCGAGGACAGACTGCTTAAGCTGTGGGAAGGCCTCGGGTATTACAGCCGCGCAAGAAACATGCAGAAAGCGGCGAGAATCGTGTGCGAGTCATACGAGGGGCGTATGCCGGAAAGCGCTGCCGAGCTCGTGAAGCTTCCGGGCATCGGGGAATATACAGCAGGAGCAGTATCTTCCATAGCCTTCGGCCTGGCGGAACCGGCTGTTGACGGAAATGTCCTGCGAGTCGTCGCGCGCATAGAAGCTATCCCGGATAATATCCTGAACGAATCTGTGAAAAAGAAGATACGGGAAGATCTCCGGGGGCTGCATAATGCAAGTGACGGCACCTGGGGGCTCCTCAACCAGGCTTTCATGGATCTCGGTGCAGGTGTATGTCTTGCGGGCAGTTCGCCGAAGTGTGATATCTGTCCGATATCTTCGTACTGCAAATGCTTTGAGATGGGGCTTCAAGGCACAATTCCTGTCAGGATCAAAAAGCAAAAGCGCAGGATAGAAAAGAGGACAGTTCTGCTTCTCCGCCGCGATGAGTCCTATGCGATCAGGAAGAGACCTGACAGCGGATTGCTGTCCGGGCTGTATGAGTTTCCGAATGAGGCAGGAGAACTGAGTCCGGACGAAGCGCTTGAGAAGGCTGAAAGTATGGGGCTCATGCCTATTCGGATCAAGAAGCTCAGTGGGGCAAAACATATTTTCTCACATGTTGAGTGGCACATGACCGGATATGAAATCCTGGTTGCCCCTTCCGGGTTCTCAGACGGCAGGGAGGCAGCTGATGATCAGGTAAATCCTGATACTTGCGAGACAGGTGAGGAGAAGGATCCGCTGATATTTGCAGCTCCAAAAATAATAGAAAGTAAGTATCCTGTTCCGTCAGCATTTGAAAAATATGCTAAAATGATAAATATTCGAACGGGAAAGAAGAGGGAGGAATCAACACATGAAAATATTAACTGTCGCAATACCGAGTTATAATTCCGAAGCCTATATGAAAAAGGCTATAGACCACGCTCTGGTCGGAGGTGAGGATGTGGAGGTCCTTGTCATTGATGACGGTTCGAAAGACTCCACACTGGAGATAGCGAAGGACTATGAGCGGAGATATCCGGGCATTGTCAGGGCTGTCCATCAGGAAAACAAGGGGCACGGCGGCGCTGTCAACACAGGACTTCGCGAAGCGACGGGCTTATATTACAAGGTCTGTGACAGTGATGATTTTCTTGCTTATGATTCCTACATGAAGGTCATTGAGATCCTGAAAGAGGTCGTGAGTGAAGGCCGCGAACTCGATGCCATGATCTGTAATTATGTCTATGACAAGCTTGGCGCAAAGCATAAGAGAGTCATGCATTATACAGGATATTTTCCGGAAAAGAAGATTTATACCTGGACGGATCTTAAGAGAAATCTTCCATCCAACCGCTATGTTCTCATGCACAGTCTGATTTACAGAACACAGATGCTTCGCGACTGCGGTTTCGAGCTGCCGGAGCACTGTTTCTATGTGGATAACCTCATGGCATTCACCCCGATGATCTACGTGAAGACCATGTATTATCTCAACATGCCGCTGTATCGGTACTTTATCGGCCGTGAAGGGCAGAGCGTCAACGAGGAGATCATGATGGGTCGTCTTGACCAGCAGCTGCGCGTCACCCGCCTCATGATCGACCAGTATCAGCCGGATATGGTGAAGGAGAAGAGACATCTTACCTTCCTTGTTCACTATATGAGCATTATGATGACTATCTCATCGATCCTGCTCATGAAGAAAAATACTCCTGAGTCTCTGGCTGAGAAGAAACAGCTCTGGAAGGACCTTCAGAGCAAGGACAAAATCCTTTACGCGAGGATACGTTTTGCACCGCTTGGCATCGGCCTGAACCTTCCGACAGAAGCGGGGCGCAGATTAGCGGTCTTTATTTACGGCATTGTGCAGAGATTCGTGGGATTCAATTGATTACGGTCCGAGGAAGGGAACGACTCCATACCAGAATAGTCAAATGAAAAGAACCATATATGGCCGGGGTTCATTTCGGTCATATATGGTTCTTTTTTGCGCGGGGCCGCGATATAGATTATTCATGTATATGCAGAGGGCGACGTCAACCTGTAATAACGCGAAGACGGTCGGGGACAAGCGCTACTTGAAGTTCATTGCTTATACCGCCGGATTCACCGTCCAGATGAATTGGGCACTTCCTTTTTGTATGTATGTGGAGCGAGCGGCAATGCAGGAAATCGAGACCTTTGAGGTGTGTATGCCTGCCCCAGAAGGCTGTCGGCAGCATGGTGAAAATTTTTAATCTGCTCACATCCGCGACGACCATGACATCGAGATACCCGTCCGACGAGCGCGCGGAGGGGACCATTTTGAGACCTCCGCCCTCGTAGGGCTGGTTCATGACAGCTGCGCAGTAGGCTTTTTTATACTGGAGATGACGTCCGTCATCGAGGTCGATCGTCATTGCACAGGGCGGATACATGAATACCTGCTTCAGCGCTATGACAGAGTAAGTGAGCTGACCGAGACCGACCCTGTTGAGGAAATCTTTGATCGGAGATTCCAGAGCTTCATGGCACACAGACGCATCGTAGCCTATACCGCAGCTGACGCCGAAGCGGAAGTTGGTATCTTTTATGGTGCCTACATCCATTTGCACAAATCTGCGCGGAGCAAGAACTGCGCGGACAGCATCCTCTGTGCGCATGGAAATGTTCATGCCTCTGGCGAAATCGTTGCCGGAACCGGAAGGGATGACGCCGAACGTGATCGTGCTTATATTGCAGAGGCCGCAGAGAATGTCATGGATCGTTCCGTCGCCGCCGACTGCGATTATGAAAGCATGGGGATCATGCATTGAGATCTGCCTGGCAATATCAGTCGCGTGACCCTTGTAATGAGTCGAATAGACCTTGTAGGAAATGTTTCTTTTTCTCAGCTCTTTTATTATGACTGACCAGGTATTCCCTGCGCCTTTTGACTGCGAGCTTGGGTTCAGGATGAAATAATACACGTTACTACCTCGCTAATATTTAAGTGAAAGAGATTCTCCGCCCGGCAGGCAGCGAATTTCAGCACATCCTATATAGTAAACCAATTGTCCCTTTTTGTGAAGTCGCGCACGGCCTTAAAGTCCTGTGACTGCGTTTTTCGATGAAGATGATGTTTGCGACGGTTCGTGAAAATGCGATGCAGCATCACCTGGATCGGCATGCAGGATCTGCCTGCCGTTTGAGACCCCAGATTTAGTTGGAATTTCTAAAAAAACTACTAGATTATGTTGATTTTATGGTTCAAAATCTTTTCGGGATATGTTACACTCTATCCTGTATTAAAGTGTATAGGCGTGCCAGAACTGCCTGAATAAGACGCCGCATAGCGCCATCCGATACCTTTATACCAGACTTAGGGTTTAATCTGGCAACTGCGAAATCGCGCACATCTTCTGCGCAATGCATTTCGCTGTTACCTAAGAGCTGAGTATTTGTAAGGAGAGGTGAAAATTAGCATATGAAAAGAGAAACACTGAGGAGGTCAGGAATCCTCGCTACTGCGGGACTGCTCCTGACTGCCAACATCGGCATTGCTACACCTGAAGTAACGCAGGCTGCAACGGTCGACTCGGCTGTGACAACGGAAGTGACGCCGACAGGCTCGATCACACCGACCCCGACGGGATCCATCACGCCAACGCCAACAGGCATTATCGATCCTGATGCGGCAGAGGTCCTCCCGGACATTATCATTCCGGAACCTACCGAGATTCCTGTTGCGACACCGGTGCCGGCACCGCAGGAAGAGTATTATGAGGAGTCAGAAGAAGAGACCGATGACGAATCGTATGATATAGAAGAAAATGAGGAAGCGGAACAGGAGGAAACTGAGGAAGCTTCAGGGGATGATGCGGAATCGGATGTGCCGGCAGCCACAGAAGATAATGACGAAGGTGCAGACGTGACAGCTGATATATCCAACGCAGAGACTTCTGAAGAGGAGGCTTCCGACGAAGTAAGCGCTGAGACAGCAAGTGCGGTGCCCACTGAGAGCCAGGAGACCGCGGTCGATGCGTCAGAAGATGCAGAGGTGGCAGGAGCCACTTCTGAGGGTGCAGATGCCAAACCTGCCGAGACATCTTCCGAAGAGCGGGATAAAGCGCCCGCCGGGACAGCCGATGCAGCTGCTGATACTGCGTCCGCTGCGCCTTCTGAGGCAACTCCCGCCGGGGATACCGCAGCAGAGACCGAAGAGAATGCTCCCGCAGAGACAAAAGAGATGCAGGAAGAAACAGCTGCCAACCCGCTCGAGGTTCTTGCAGCCAAAGAAGCGGAGGCTGACAGGATTCCTGAAGCGACAGCAGATGAGGAGAATCTGGTGGGTGCAGGGACGACAGCTGTGAATGCTGCTCTGACAACATCTGCGGAAAACGCCGTTTTGACGATGTTCGCTGACAAAGTCTCTGACGATGCAGATGGAACTGATGTCAATGTCACAGAGAACGAAGATACTGAAGTACTTGCCAGCCCGGGAGCTAACCAGCTGATAGGTGACACGGACAGGGTGGGGACCAAAGTCAGAGACAATTCGTCCGGAAGCTCTAAGAGCGGTTCATCCGGCAGCAGTTCATCCGGCTCATCGGGAAGTTCTAAGGGGAGCAGCTCATCCGGCAGCTCCAAGAGCGGCGGCTCATCCGGTTCATCGGGCAGCTCTAAGAGCGGCGGCTCATCCGGTTCATCGGGCAGCTCTAAGAGCGGTGGCTCATCCGGCTCAACGGGCAGCTCTAAGGGCGGCAGTTCATCCGGCTCATCGGGAAGTTCATCAGGCAGCAGTTCCTCAGGGAAATCGGGCAGCTCTAAGGGTGGTCTGACCCGCACATCCGCAGGTACATCGAACACCAAGAGGACCAATCCGAAGACCGGAGATAATTCAAAGCCGGTGCTTTTCTTCGGGACGGGACTTGCTTCAATCGCGGCCATGATACATCTTTATCTCGAGTCGATCCGTGAGAAAAAGAGCATCTGGTATAAGAGGCGTATGGAAAAGTAAAATATCGCATCTTGTACCGTGACGTTACTTGTGATATACTTTACACCAAATGAATAAGGAGGACCTGAAACCGTGAAACATGTTAAGAGCCTGAACACAAAGAATCTTCAGAACACTATGAAAAAGGGCGGTTGCGGCGAGTGCCAGACATCCTGCCAGTCTGCTTGCAAGACAAGCTGCACAGTCGGCAATCAGAGCTGCGAGCGCAAGTAACAGCGGCATTTGATATATATCATTAGTCAGAAATTCCGGGGTCTGCCGATGCAGGCCCCTTTATCTGTGCAGGCGACGAGCCAAGGTGTCTGCATGTGCTTGCACAATGCAGACAATTTGGCGACCGCTCTCATCCCGCGTGAAACGCGAGATGAAGGCAGTCGATAAGCCTGCACGCAATTTTGTCTCGAGAGCGAGACGTGAATGAATTTAGAAAACGGAGCAGCTAATATCATGCAGGTTCATCAGTACAAATCTGAAGGAATGGGAATCATCCTTGACGTTCCGAGCGGATCGGTCCACGTCGCGGATGACCTTTTTTATGATGCGGTAGCAGTCATGAGCGAGACTCAGGATGCCGGGGCTGTGCGTAAAGCTCTGGCCGACAGTCATCCCGAAGCGGCAAGCAGCGAGATTGAGGAAGTTCTGGAGGAAATCGAGGAACTTCGGAGAGAAGGTTCACTTTTTTCGCCGGAGCCATACAGACCTTCCATAGACCAGTTCACAAAGCGACCTACAGTCGTTAAAGCACTGTGTCTCCACATTGCCCATGACTGCAATCTTGCCTGTCGTTACTGTTTTGCCGAGGAAGGGGAATACCACGGGCGCAGAGCGCTCATGTCCCTTGAAGTCGGCAGAAAAGCGCTGGATTTCCTCGTAAAGAATTCCGGCATGCGCACGAACCTCGAAGTGGACTTTTTCGGCGGTGAGCCTCTCATGAACTGGGAAGTCGTGAAGGAACTTGTGGCCTACGGCAGATCCCTGGAGGAGGCGACTAAGGACACTGTCGCTCCCAAGAAGTTCCGCTTTACACTTACGACCAACGGTGTGCTTCTGAATGACGAGATCATGGAATTCTGCAACAGAGAGATGCATAACGTAGTCCTCTCCATCGACGGCAGAAAAGAAGTTCATGACAGAATGCGTCCGTTCAGAAAAGGTCAGGGCAGCTACGATCTCATCCTTCCCAAATTCCTGAAGTTTGCTAAGATGAGAAACGAGCTCGGACTTTCCTATTATGTGCGCGGAACATACACGCACTGGAACCTTGATTTTGCTGAGGATGTCCTGCATCTTGCGGATCTGGGTTTTGACCAGATCTCAGTTGAGCCGGTCGTGGCGCCTCCCGGGGAGGACTACGCAATCAGGCCGGAAGACGTCCCGTATCTGTGTGAGCAATATGACTATCTTGCACACGAGATGATTAATCGTAAAAAGGAAGGAAGGGGTTTTAATTTCTTTCATTTTATGATAGATTTAACGGGTGGCCCATGCGTGTACAAGAGATTATCCGGCTGCGGAAGCGGAACAGAGTATCTTGCGGTCACACCCTGGGGTGATTTTTACCCCTGTCATCAGTTTGTCGGTACTGAAGATTTTCTTCTCGGCAATGTGGACACAGGTGTGACGCGTACCGATATTGTGGAAGAATTCAAGAAAGTGAACGTCTACTCGAAGGAAGAATGCAGTACTTGTTTTGCTCGATTCTACTGCAGCGGTGGATGCGCCGCGAATTCCTATAATTTCACAGGCGGAATCAATGACACGTATGAGATCGGCTGCCGGCTGCAGAGGAAGCGCGTTGAATGCGCGATCATGATCAAGGCTGCAGAGGCGGATATGTGATTAAAAGAGACACGGAGGGTGCCTTGGGCATCTTATTTTATAGAGGGGTGTTCTCTTTGAGGAGGTAGTGTTATGAAGAAAAAAACAGGAATTTCAATCATCCTCCTGTCGGTGATCGTGTCGATCGTCATGATCTTCACCGCACTGGCAGGATGGGGCAGTACCCATAGAGGTGCAATGCAGAACATTAAGCTTGGTCTGGACCTCTCGGGCGGCGTATCGATCACCTACGAGGCTGATCAGGCTGCTCCGGCAATTGATGATATGGATGACACCGTGTACAAACTGCAGCGTCGTGTCGAAGAGTATTCGACTGAAGCCAACGTGTACAAGGAAGGCGCCAACCGTATCAATGTCGAGATTCCGGGTGTTACCAATGCCGATGAGATCCTGGAGGATCTCGGCACGCCGGGTTCTCTGTACTTCATTGCAGAGAAGGATTCGGACGGCAGATCGAGCTACCACTATGATCAGACAACCGGTGAGTATGTCCTCGATTATACGATCGAAGAACTTGAAGCTTCCGGCGCGATCGTCTGCACAGGTTCTGACGTCGCGGATGCTCAGGGTGGTGTAGATTCTTCTGACACATCCGGCAACAAGTATGTCGTTTCTCTTGAGTTTACATCTGAGGGCACATCCAGCTTCGCGGAAGCTACCTCCAGGGCATTCTCAGCAGGCGAGTCCATCGGTATTTACTATGACGGCAGATTTGTCTCTGTTCCGAGAGTCAATGCGGCAATCACAGACGGCAAGGCTATCATTGAGGGCATGGATTCTATCGAGGAGGCGAGAGAGCTTGCATCCTTCATCCGCATCGGTGGTCTGAAGCTTACCCTGAATGAGATCCGTTCAAATGTTGTCGGTGCTCAGCTTGGTCAGGAAGCCATCCACACGTCTCTGATCGGCGGCGCAATCGGCCTCGCAATCGTGGCGGTCATCATGATCGTTGTTTATCTCGTACCGGGTATTGTCGCCGCTTTTGTACTTGCGCTTTATGCGGCAATCATGCTCGTACTTCTCAATGCGTTCGACCTCACGCTTACCCTTCCGGGTATCGCAGGTATTATTCTTTCTATCGGTATGGCGGTCGACGCGAACGTTATCATTTACGCGCGTATCCGTGAAGAGATCACTGCAGGCGGCGGAGTCCTTGCCGCTATTCGCTCCGGCTACAGCAAGGCTATGTCCGCGATCATCGACGGCAATATCACGACTCTGATCGCAGCGGCAGTCCTCGGCGCTCTCGGCACAGGCACGATCCGCGGCTTCGCGATGACTCTTGCACTCGGTGTTGCGCTCTCCCTGTTCACTGCATGTGTTGTCACAAGATACATCGTCTATGCTGTATACGCGGTCGGCGTACGCAATCCGAAGTACTGGGCAAGAGCAAAGAAAGAGCCGTCAATTGACTTCATCGGAAGACGCAAGATTACATACAGCATCGCCGGAGTCGTCATCGCGGCCGGTCTTATCGCTATGATCGTCAACGGTGTTAATGGCAATCGCGCTCTCAACTTCTCACTTGAGTTCCTCGGCGGCACGTCAACGACTGTCGGATTCAACGAGGATTACTCTCTCGTAGAACTCGACGAGCAGGTCAAGCCGGTCGTCATGGACATCACAGGTGATGCCAATGTCTCCATGCAGAAAGTCGTCGGCAGCAACCAGGTCATCATAAAGACAAGAACACTGGATGTTGAGGAGCGAATCGCTCTCACTGATGAACTCGAGAAGAACTTCCAGGTAGATTCCGAGAGCATCACAACAGAGAATATCTCGGCAACAGTCGGCAAGGAGATGAGGAACGCGGCTATACTTGCGGTCATCATCGCGGTCGTTCTTATGCTGCTCTACATTTTCATCCGATTCAAGGATATCAGATTTGCGACATCTGCCGTCATCGCTCTGCTGCATGACGTTATGATCACACTGACTGCATATGCGATCCTTCGCATCTCGGTAGGCAACTCCTTCATCGCAGTCATGCTGACGATTCTCGGTTACTCCATCAACTCCACGATCGTTATCTTTGACCGTATTCGTGAGAAGCTTGCCGGAGCTACAAAGAGCAGCGATCTGAAGGCGATTGTCAACGGAGCAATCAACCAGACGCTGACGAGATCGATCTACACGAACCTGACAACGCTGGCTTCCATCCTTGTTCTCTACATCATGGGTGTAGCCTCCATCAAGGAATTCACACTTCCGATGATGGTCGGTATCGTCGCAGGTACATTCTCATCCGTATTCCTGACTGGTCCGCTCTGGTATCTCATGCGCACACGTCTCGGCAAGGAAGCAAAAGAATTCAAAGCCGCAGAAGCAAGAGCTGCACGCATTCAGGCTGATGAGGAGGCCGGCACAGCTCCCGCCAACGGCGGAGTCAGAAGCGCGAATAACCCGAACGTCATCCGCAAAAAGAAAAAGAAAAAATAACATAAAACTTTAAAGCTGCCGCTTTTCCCGGCACTGCCAGAGTGATGTGACAGTGCCGGAGAGGACGGCAGCTTTCTTTTTATCAGCGGCTTCTTAAGCCCTGGCAATATGGAGCGCATCCCGGCGGATGCAGGAGTGATAATATGGAAAAATGGGTGGTCACAGCCAAGAGGGCTGATTTCAATGATATCGCGAGGCGATTCAATATTGACCCGGTAATCGCCAGATGTATACGCAACAGGGACATCGTCGGCGACGAGGCGATCCGGGAGTATCTTTATGGGGATATCACATATCTTCATGATCCAATGCTTCTTCTCAATATGGATAAGGCGGTCCGGATCCTGAAAGAAAAGATTGCCGATGGAGCAAGGATACGGGTCATAGGTGATTACGATATAGACGGTATTATGTCGTCCTACATACTGAAGCGCGGTCTGACTGAATTAGGTGCAAATGTTGACGTCAAGATTCCGAATCGTGTCACTGACGGCTATGGCATTAATGAGAACCTGATCAGAGAAGCATTTGAAGACGGAATCGACACAATTGTTACCTGTGACAACGGAATATCAGCCGGACCGCAGATTGAAGTGGCTAAAGAGCTTGGTATGACTGTGATCGTTACCGATCATCATGAGGTGCTGTCTGTCCCCGAGGCGGCGGATGCCGTCATAGACGCCAAGCAGGAAGGTGATACTTACCCTTACAAGGAGATGTGCGGGGCAGGTGTTGCATGGAAGCTTATTCTTGCTCTGGGAGGAGACCCCGGATATGACCTCCTGCCCTATGTGGCTTTTGCGACTGTCGGCGATATCGTTGATCTCACGGGGGAGAACAGGATACTCGTCAGAGAGGGGCTTGCAAGACTTCACAAAGTAAACAATCCCGGTCTCAGGGCTCTTGCGAGGGAGTGCCGGGTAGATCTGTCAAATATCGATACATATCATATAGGATTCATACTCGGTCCCTGTCTCAATGCGAGCGGCAGGCTGGATACCGCCATGCGTGCGTGCGCGCTGCTTGAATCCCGCAGTGAGGAGGAGGCGGGCAGACTTGCCCGCGAACTGAAGGATCTCAACGACAGCCGCAAGGCAATGACTGAGGAGGGGGTCGCTCTCGCCTGCGACAGAGTGGAAGCGGACGGAATCGTGAATGACAAAGTCTTTGTCATCTTTCTTCCTGAAGTGCATGAGTCTCTTGCCGGTATTGTAGCCGGCCGTGTACGGGAGAGGTATAATCACCCGGTCTTTGTCCTCACAAGAGGAGAGGAGGGAGTGAAGGGCTCCGGCAGGTCGATCGAAAGCTATCCGATGTTCGATGCCCTGGTGGGTGTATCCCACCTGCTGACGAAATTCGGAGGACATCCTATGGCAGCAGGCCTGTCCCTGCCGGAGGAGAACATCGGACTTCTGAGAAGAGAACTGAATGAGCAGTGTTCTCTTACAGAGGAGGATTTTGTAGAGAAAGTAAAAATCGACGTTCCGATGCCGGTCTCCTATGTGACGGAGGATCTTATAGGGCAGCTGTCCCTCCTTGAGCCGTTCGGCAAAGCGAATCCGAAGCCTGCATTTGCAGAAAAAGGAGTCGTCTGCGCGTATGCGAGGCTCTTCGGTGCAAATAAAAATGTGGTCAAGGCGAGAATACTCACCTCTTCCGGGAGACCGGGCCCGGATCTGATCAGTTTCCGCGACGCGGAAAAGCTCAAGGCGGCTATTGACGAGAAGGGATCGCTGTCAATCGTGTATTATCCGCAGATCAATGAGTATATGGGGGTGCGGTCGATACAGATTGCTGTAAACCGCTTTATGTGACTTTGCATGAATCCATTTTTATGTTTTCATGAACGCGGTAACGTGTTAAAATTAAGTATTATGATGGCAGCATGTAAGTGCCAACTATATCCAAGGAGGGATTAGACAATGGTCAGAGAAAGACTTGAGGATTATGTGAGAACTATTCCGGATTTCCCGGAGCCGGGTATCATGTTCAGAGATATTACCACTGTACTGTCCGATGCGGACGGTCTTAAACTTGCGATTGACGAAATGGCAAAAAAGCTTGAAAATGTGGATTTTGACGTGATCGCAGGCGCGGAGGCACGCGGCTTCATTTTTGGCGCTGCTCTTGCCTACAATCTTCATAAGCCGTTCGTACTTGTCCGCAAGAAGGGAAAACTTCCGTGCGAGACAGTGCAGCAGACATATGACCTTGAGTACGGCACTGCGACAATTGAAATCCACAAAGATGCGGTCAAGCCCGGCGAGAAGGTCGTTATCGTTGATGACCTCATCGCGACAGGCGGCACAGTTGAAGCAGCTGCCCAGCTCATCGAGAAGGTTGGCGGCGAAGTCGTTATGATGGTATTCCTCATGGAGCTGGCAGGCCTGTGCGGAAGAGAAAAACTAAAGAAATACAACGTAGAGAGCGTGATCTGCTACGAAGGTAAATAATCGTATGTAATCCGCGCCTCGGGGAGTCAGTATGGCGGATGAGATAAAGAAAGAGGATCTGCACGTTACAGAAACACTGCTCACATCGTCGGAGCAGGAACTTTATATGCCAAGGGATTTCACGTCTCCGGAAGAATTATATCGGGAGCTTGTTGAACTTGTGCTTAAATATCATCCGTCCGACGATCTGAGCATGATTGAGAAAGCATACAGGACAGCGAAAAGCCAGCACAAGGACCAGCGCAGAAAATCGGGTGAACCGTATATCATCCATCCGCTGTGTGTTGCGATAATTCTCGCTGAGCTCGAGCTTGACAAGGAGACAATAGCTTCCGGCCTTCTCCATGACGTTGTGGAGGACACCGAAATGACCAACGAGGATATTCGAAGGGAGTTCGGCGAGGAAGTGGAAATACTGGTCGACGGTGTCACAAAACTTGGTCAGATCGGTTATCAGGCCGATAAAGTCGAGGTCCAGGCAGAGAACCTGAGAAAGATGTTCCTTGCGATGGCCAAGGATATCCGGGTCATACTGATCAAGCTGGCTGACCGTCTTCATAACCTCAGAACGCTTCAGTATATGAAGCCGGAGAAGCAGCAGGAAAAAGCCCGCGAGACGATGGATATCTATTCACCGATCGCCGGACGCCTTGGTATTTCCAAGATCAAAACGGAGATGGATGATCTCTCGCTCAGGTATCTGAAGCCGGACGTCTATTTCACTCTTGTTCAGCAGGTGGATGCCAGAAAGACTCAGCGTCAGGCATTTGTCGACAACATTGTCCTTGAATGCAGGGAGAGGCTGGAGGAAGTCGGCATTAAGCACTATGAAGTCAAGGGCAGAGTCAAGCACTATTTCTCCATCTATAAAAAGATGGTCAATCAAAACAAGACGATTGACCAGATTTATGACCTCTTCGCGGTCCGCATTATTGTTGATACGGTTCCGGAGTGCTACGGAGCGCTTGGACTGATACATGATATGTATACGCCCATGCCGGGGAGGTTCAAGGATTATATTGCAATACCCAAACCGAATATGTACCAGTCTCTGCATTCGACTATGATCGGTCCGGGAGGAACTCCCTTTGAAATCCAGATCAGAACATTTGAAATGCACCGCACTGCTGAATATGGTATTGCTGCCCACTGGAAATATAAAGAAGCGTCCAACGGAATTCAGATGTCCGGTGAGAAGGAGGAGGAGAAGCTGGCATGGCTTCGCCAGATCCTCGAATGGCAGCAGGATATGTCGGATAATCATGAATTCATGTCGCTGCTCAAGTCGGATCTGGATCTGTTCACGGACAACGTGTACTGTTTCTCTCCGGCAGGCGACGTCAAGTGTCTTCCGGCAGGATCCTGCACGGTCGATTTCGCTTACAGCATACATTCGGCGGTTGGCAATAAAATGGTCGGAGCGAGGGTCAACGGCAAGCTGGTGCCGATAGAGTATCGTCTTCGCAACGGTGACCGTATCGAAATTATCACATCGCAGAACGCGAGGGGCCCGAGCCGTGACTGGCTGAAGATCGTAAAGAGTACGCAGGCAAAGAACAAGATCAACCAGTGGTTCCGCAAGGAACTTAAGGAGGATAATATTGAGCGCGGTAAGGACCTTATCGCTCAGAATATCAAGGCCAAAGGGTTTACGAATCCGGATCTCCTGAAGAACGAATATATGGAAGCGGTCATGCAGAAGTACGGCTTCCGGGACTGGGAGTCGGTACTTGCGGCAGTCGGTCATGGCGGACTCAAGGAAGGCCAGATCGTCAACAAGCTGATCGACATATACAACAAGGAGCATATCAAGAATGTCACTGATCAGGAGATTCTTGATGCCGCTACGCACACTAAGGAGAAAGTTCCCCTTGTCGGCCGTGGCGGTAAAGGAGGAATTGTTGTTGAAGGACTGCACGATCTGGCAGTGCATTTCGCAAAATGCTGCAGTCCTATTCCGGGCGATGAGATCGTCGGCTTTGTCACCCGGGGCAGGGGTGTGACGGTCCACCGCACTGACTGTATCAACATCATGAATATGTCGGAGGAGGATCGAACCAGACTCATCGAGGCGGAATGGCTGATGACAGACGATGCCAAATCCGACACATATGAGGCAGAGATCAACGTCTACGCTCAGAACCGGACGGGTCTCCTCGTCGATATCTCCCGCGTGTTCACTGAGCGCAAGATCGATATCGGGTCACTCAGCTCCCGCACGAATAAGCAGGGGACAGCGACCCTTGAAATGAGTTTTCAGGTCCACTCAAAGGATGAGCTCGGGGCTGTGATTGCTCAGATAAGAAAGATTCCAAGCGTTATAGACGTGACGAGAAAGATCGGATAGGGAGAAAAAAACATCCCTATCCGATACTTTTTATCTCAGTGGGGGAAGCCCCCACGCTGCTATAAGCGGTGGGTAAATCAATATCCTGCTCGTCTCAGAGGGGGAACCCGCTGCTATAAAGGAGTTAGCAATGGATGATATGAAGATTTACGCGTTGGAAGTCGGAATGATCCGCACCAACTGCTATCTGATACTGAATGAGGAAAGCCGCGAGATGATTATTGTCGACCCGGGGGATGATGCGGATCTCATATGTAAAAAGATCCGGGATCTGGATGGCAGACCCTGTGCCATCTTCCTCACCCACGGACACTATGACCACATACTTGCAGTCAACGATTTGAGGGCGGCATACCCTGAAATCGAGGTCTTTATAGGTGAGAAGGACGCGGCTATGCTGAAGGATGAAAAGCTTAACTGCACCTGCTACGGCACCAGAATTACAGTTGAGCCTGACCACCTGGTCAGCGAGGGAACAGTAATCGAACTTGCAGGTTTCCGCTGTACTGTCATGCACACGCCCGGTCATACTGCGGGCAGCGTCTGTTACTACTATGAGGAGCAGGGCGTACTCTTCGCGGGCGATACCCTGTTCTTCAGGAGCTATGGCAGAACAGATCTGCCCACGGGAAACAGTCGAGATATGGTAACGTCGCTCACACGCCTGCTCACGGAACTGCCGGATGATGTCACGGTACTCTGCGGACATGAAAGGTCCACTACAATCGGGTATGAAAAGCGGGTAAAAGGATTTCAATGATGCGGCACTGGAGGGTTTATGAAGGTCGGTGTAAGACTGAGCAGAAATGACTTTATGTATGATATGCATTCGCTCGTGAAGGCTTTTTTTCCGGACGATGATGTCAGTATATATACGGAGGATGAGACGGAAAAATGCCGGCTGCCGAAAGATCTGGAGTTTTTTGTCACCATACCGGATTACGAGGACAGGAAGGAAACAAAGGATGAACTGAAGCGCTCGCTTTACCGGACCCTCTGCGATTATACGGGACATGAACTGCCCTGGGGGACACTGTCCGGCATCCGCCCGACAAAGATCCCGATGAAGATGCTGGAAGAGGGTATGGCGGATGCCCGGATCATTGACAGCATGATGGAGACGTATCTGGTCTCGCGGGCCAAGGCTGAGCTTGCCCTCACAGTCGCAAAGAACGAAATGCGGCTGCTTCGGGGTGTTCCGACGGGCGAGGGCAGCATGAGCCTTTATCTGCACGTTCCGTTCTGCCCGTCAATCTGCCTCTATTGCACGTTCTCCGCTTCCCCGGTATCACTGTGGAAGGACCGGATGGATGAGTATCTCGGAGCGATAGAAAAAGAGCTTTATACAAATGTTCACTGCAAGGAGCTTCCGGAGACCGTTCTGCTGCCCGACCGGGGGCCGAAGAGCAATGCTAAAAAGTCTTTGCGGCAATATTTGCCGCCGGAGAAAAAGTACCCTGCGCCCGTCACGTTCTATGTAGG
Organism: Lachnospiraceae bacterium; assembly: GCA_045221675.1. Classification (GTDB taxonomy): domain Bacteria; phylum Bacillota; class Clostridia; order Lachnospirales; family Lachnospiraceae; genus Chordicoccus. The sequence continues at coordinate 19,131 of JBGUWZ010000006.1, forward strand.
GGGAGGCACGCCGACTGCCCTCACTGCGGATCAGCTTGACCGCCTTCTGACTGCGGCTGAGAATACATATGATCTTGCAAATTGTGCTGAGCGAACTGTCGAGGCAGGCCGTCCGGATTCAATAACAAGGGAGAAACTTGAAGTCCTTAAAGCCCACGGGATAAATCGAATATCCGTCAATCCGCAGACCATGAATCAGAGGACTCTGGACCTGATCGGAAGGCATCACACAGTAGAGGATACGATAAGGGCTTATTCGCTTGCCAGGGAAATCGGGTTTGATAATATCAATATGGATATCATTCTGGGGCTGCCCGGTGAGGAACCCGGGGATGTCGAACACACATTAAAAGAGATAGAAAAGCTGAATCCTGATTCCCTGACCATTCACTCTCTTGCGGTCAAACGGGCTTCAAGGCTCACAAAAGCGTTAAAGGAAGCTCACAGGTCGGGGGAGATAGAGGACATGAGCCGCTATGCAGGCCTTCAGTTCGTCAATTCCGAGACGATTATCAACATGGCTTACGCGTATGCGGAGCGTATGGGTATGTTCCCATATTATCTCTACCGTCAGAAGAATATGAAAGGCGGGCTGGAGAATACCGGCTTTGCCAGACCCGGCAAGGAATGTCTCTACAACATCCTCATCATGGAGGAGAAACAGGAGATCCGCGCATTCGGAGCAGGGGCATCATCCAAGACCGTATCACCGGACGGACGCATTGAGCGGATCATTAACCCCAAGGATGTCAAGACCTATCTTGCCAGAATGGAAGCCGACAGCTGAATATTGACCTGGCCAGCCTGGCTGCGCTTGAGTTCCGAAAGCCGGCGCAAACATCATCTTCATCGAAAAACGTTGGTCCTGCCCTTCGAACTTAAAACGCTTGCCCATCCCTTCTAAAAAAGCATCCATGCTTTACATTAAATCGTTCAGATGGTATGATTTAAAACTGGATGCCCGCGGCAATGCAGTTCTCATTAAGCGGAGAGTAACAGCGGAATACTATGGGTAAGATCGTAGACTATAATCTCACAGAGGAAATTGCACACGGAATATATGTGAGCCGCCTTGCGCGTGAAGTCGCAAGGGAGCTTAGCATGCCCGAAGAGGCCGAAGAGCGTATCGCATTCGCCGGCCTCCTCCATGATATTGGAAAGCTTCGGCTCGCCAGCTATCTGTACGCAGACATAAGACCGGGAAGCCCGCTGGTCGTCGAGGAGATGAAGTATGTGCGAATGCACCCGGTAATCTCTGCCCAGACACTTAGGAGTTATGGGGTGAGCGAGGAAGTGTGCAGAATTATCCGCCATCACCATGAGAATTATGACGGTTCCGGCTATCCGGACGGTCTGTCCGGCGACAGCATTCCCATGGGTGCGAGGGTTATTCGCGTGTGCGATGTGTACGCAGCCCTGACTTCGGACCGGCCGTACAGGAGCCGATTCTCCGAGGAGGAGGCGATGGCTCTGATGATCGAAGATATTAGCTGTTTTGATCTTCGGGTATTTCTGGCCTTTGAGCGGGTCGTGCACAGAGTAGGGACATCCTATAAGGTCGATCTCCCTGATTCGGATGAGGAACTATGCCCGGCTCTGGCAGTCAGGAACAGAAGACCTTACGTGCGATACGCAAGATGGAAGCCTCACGCCGGACATACGCAGATGTCTCCGGAAGGTGGACAGAGCAAGACTACATAAAGAAAGAGGAGCAATTATGGCACTTAAGAAAAAGCCGGTCAACGGCATGAAAGATATACTTCCGTCCGAGATGGCGGTCCGCATGTATGTCACGGAGCTTATCCGCAGGACCTACGCGGAATTCGGTTTCTCATCGATCGAGACACCGGCAGTCGAGCATATAGGAAACCTGCTCTCAAAGCAGGGAGGAGAGAACGAAAAGCTGATTTTCAAGATCCTGAAGCGCGGTGAGAAACTCGATCTGTCCAAACCCACAACAGAGGAAAACGTCACGGACAGCGGCCTGCGTTACGACCTGACCCTTCCGCTTTCAAGATATTACGCAAATCACATGAATGAACTGCCGGCTCCGTTCAAAGCCCTGCAGATCGGCAGTGTATGGCGTGCAGACCGTCCGCAGAGAGGGCGCTTCCGCCAGTTTATTCAGTGCGACATCGATATTCTCGGTGATCCGTCCTGCCTGGCTGAGATAGAACTCATCCTCGCGACGACTACAGTGCTCGGAAAACTGGATTTCCATAATTTCACGATCCGCATTAATGACAGAAAGATACTGAAGGCAATGGCTTCGAAAGCAGGCTTTGAGCCGGCGGATTACGACAGGGTTTTTATCATCCTCGATAAAATGGATAAAATCGGACTTGACGGCGTGAGAGAAGAGCTGCTCGAGAGTTATCCCGAGGAGAAAGTGACAGCATATCTTGCCCAGTTCGACGACAGTGTCGACCCTGCAGTCCTCATGGAAGGCTCACCTCTTCCGGAAATCATCTCTGTAGTGGACAAGGTCAAGACGGCTGACTTCAGAGTCATGTTCGACCCGACTCTGGTCCGCGGAATGAGCTATTACACAGGACCGATTTTCGAGATCGCGATGGATGAATTTGGCGGCTCTGTCGGCGGTGGCGGGCGATACGATGAGATGATCGGCAAGTTTACAGGTCACGACACACCTGCAGTAGGCTTTTCAATTGGCTTCGAGCGCATCATAATGCTGCTCCTCGAGCGCGGATTTGAAGTTCCGGACGCAAAGGAAAAAGTAGCGTTCCTTATCGAAAAGAAGATGCCTTCCGAGAGGCTCGCGGATGTATTTGCAGAAGCTCAGAAGGAGAGAGATGCCGGGAAAGCTGTCGGAATCTCTATTATGAAGAAGAATAAGAAATTTCAGAAAGAACAGCTTGTGCAGGAAGGTTACACAGACATCAGAGAGTTTTTTGCCGAATAATTGGAGGATACAATGGCTGAATCAATGAAGGGTCTCGTGCGCACTGCAAGATGCGGCGAGGTCACAGAGAATATGATAGGAAAACAGGTGACACTCATGGGATGGGTCGCAAAGAGCCGCAATAAGGGCGGCATCGTCTTTGTCGACCTGAGAGACCGCACCGGCATCATGCAGGTCATCTTTGAAGGAAATGAAAAGGCAGCATCTCTGCACAGCGAGTACTGTATCGCAATCACAGGGACAGTGAGAAAGAGAGAAGGCGCAGCAAACGCGAACCTTAAGACAGGAACGATGGAAGTCGCGGGCGAATCGCTGCGCATCCTGAGCGAGTCTCAGACACCGCCGTTCCATGTTCTTGACGGTATTGACACGAGGGAGGATCTCCGTCTCCGCTATCGCTATCTTGATTTACGCCGCCCGGAGCTTCAGAAGAAAATCATGTTCAGGAGCCGCCTTGTAGCGCTTGTCCATGAATTCATGAACGGAGAGGGCTTCCTCGACATCGAGACTCCGGACCTTATCGGCAGCACGCCGGAAGGAGCCCGCGACTATCTCGTTCCCAGCCGTGTGCATCCGGGATGCTTCTATGCCCTGCCGCAGAGCCCGCAGATCTTCAAGCAGCTGCTCATGTGCTCCGGCTATGACCGCTATTATCAGATCGCAAGATGCTTCCGTGATGAGGACCTCCGCGCTGACCGTCAGCCGGAATTTACACAGATCGATATGGAACTCTCATTCGTGCAGCAGGAAGACGTCATGGATGTCAACACCCGCCTGATCGCCTTCATTCTTGCACGCCTGCCGAAAATTTATCGTGACCTCGGAATGGATGAGTCCCTCGCTGTCGCAGCGGAGAAGGCCGCAGCTGAAGTCGCTGCCAACGGTATTGAGAAAATGCCCTGGAAGCAGGCAATGGATCTCTACGGATCCGACAAGCCGGACCTTCGCTTCGGAATGCCGATCGTTGATGTCAGCGATGTCGTGAAGGACTGCGGCTTCGGAGTGTTCACCGGAGCGCTTGCCTCCGGCGGTTTTGTCCGCGGTCTCAATGTCAAAGGACAGGGCGGAATGGCGAGAAAGAAGATAGACAAGCTGACCGAGGTCGCGAAGACCTACGGTGCTAAGGGCATGGCCTATATCGCGATCAAGGATAACGGTGAAGTCAAGTCCTCTTTCGGTAAGTTCATGTCGGAAGATGAGATGAAGAATCTTATCACTGCTATGGGCGGTGAGAACGGTGACCTGCTGCTGTTCGCTGCAGACAAGTTCAAGGTCGTCTGCGCATCGCTCGGCGCCCTGCGTCTTGAACTCGGCAGGCAGCTCGGCCTTTACGACGAGCGCGAACTGAAATTTGTATGGATCACCGAATTCCCGCTTCTTGAGTGGTCGGATGAAGAAGGACGCTATATGGCTATGCATCATCCGTTCACAATGCCGGTTCTTTCTGATTGGGAGCATGTGGATGAGGATCCGGGTTCAGTCCGCGCGGAAGCGTATGATATCGTCCTCAACGGCACGGAACTTGGAGGCGGCAGTGTCCGTATTCATATAGATGAAGTGCAGGAGAAGATGTTCGAAGTTCTCGGTTTTACCAAAGAGAGAGCGGAGGAGCAGTTCGGCTTCCTCCTCACTGCCTTTAAGTACGGTGTTCCGCCCCATGCGGGACTCGCTTACGGTCTCGACCGTATGGCGATGATCTTCACCGGTTCCGATTCGATCCGCGACGTCATTGCATTCCCCAAGGTCAAGGATGCGTCCGACCTTATGATCAAGGCTCCGGGTACTGTCGATGAGAAACAGCTTAAGGAGCTCTCTATAGAGGTCGTGATACCTGAAGAAAATGAATAATTAAGACAAGACACAAGGGAGCTGTTCGCATGGCGACAGCTCCTTTTGGTGTGTTTAGCGGCGGAACTGCTTTTGCGTGTTAACCGATGAAGCTGTTTTTGTGCCCGATCATGATAATTCTATGCTGTCTGATCGACCGGGCGCGGAAAAAATGAGAAAAACAGAATGATATTTAAAGTGCTTATTTGCAAAGATGAAAAACTGTGCTATTATAACAAAGATTATGTAATACTATTGTAAAAGGCAAATGCTGCCTGGAGAATGTAGAGGGCGTTTGAATGGCTAATGATCAACAGATCAATGACAATGTCAGTCCGGATATGACAAGACCGGATGCGACAGCCGGCGCGAAACAGCCCGGAAGGGCTGGCGGTAAGAATGCCGGCAGAAAGAAGGATGAGTATTTCGACTATCATGACGCGATGATACAGATCGAAATGATCTTCCAGAGCCATATCCTGTCCTACGGCTTCAAGGAATACTCGATAGAGAACTTTGTAGACAAGAAGTATTTTTATTCCTGGAAGGGCAAGGAAGGCTGTTCTGACACAGACGCGATGCGGCAGGGACTTAATATTGACGGAATTCTGGCTAAGCCGGATCCGACAAAGAATGAGATCCTGACATACCTGCAGTATACACTGAATATCGCTGAGCTGTGTCGAAGAAACTTTAATGCGGATGAGACCCGCGGTTATGATTTTGACCTCAGAAATTATACGGTCCTTCTGTCACGGATCAGAGAACTCCTGGCAAGACTGAAGTATGATGTCAAGTACATTTCCGATAAGGAAGTAATCTATCTGGTGACCAAGGACGTCGCCATGGACGCGGTCGCCGAGACATCGCAGGATCCCGCGATCGATGCGATCATCGAGTACAATAGCTATTCGGTGTCTGGTAACCTTGAGCGCAAGAAGAGTATTCTGAACGCTATGGGTGATACGATCGAGAGCTATACTGACAACAGGAGTCCGGGAAATGTCAGACTCTTCAGCAACATCGAGTTCATGCTCTACAATTTCAACATCCGGAATAACAATATGGATGGAGATGACAAGGTTGATCATGTGGCTGCGATGTCGAAAGAGGAGCTCGAAGCCTGGTACGATGAGACGTATCAGCTCATGCTGCTCCGGATCCTTCAGCACAACAACGAGGACCGCATGAAGCGCATCGATGCTGTGCAGGAGGCATGCGAGGCCACATCCGTTGAGGATGTCAAGAGGACACTCGATGAGGAAGGGGAGGACAGGGTCGTCTCCAACCGAAGAAAAGAAGACCTTGAATTTGTGGCCAGAAATGTTGCTGAAGCCGCAGCGATTGCAAGGGGAAGTGCCGAGGAAACATCCGAGATCGGACAGGACACCAGTGACCAGCTTGAGGAAGATATAAAGGAGGCTCAGAAAAAGAGCACCATGTCGGCCAGAGCTGAGGCGGACAGCAGGCAGGATGAGGTCTACCCGGAGCCTGTGGCGGACGCTGTAGCCAGAGAGGTGACCCCGGTACGGGAAGAGTCGGAGGAGGTCAGACCGGAAAAGAAGGAGTCCTATACACCGAGTTTCCGGGATGTCTCGGATACGGCGTCATCGGCTGTCAGCCACACGGAAGATAACTCTGCCGGATTCGTCAGAGATTACAGGCGAACCGATTCCTCTGACTATGACGAGGACGAGGAAGACATTGATGATGACGATGATGACTATGACGATCCGAGCGATGATAAGCCCAGAAAGCATGTCGGTTTCATGATCTTCGGTACGATAGCGGCGATTCTTGCAGTACTTTTCATCGCCGGATTCGTGGTCATGCACACTTATTATAACAGAGCGAATTTCATTGCTGACACGCAGATCGCCGAGAACACGGACAATCTCGCGCTGGCGGCTACGGTCGAGGACACCGGACTGAGCGCCGACGATGAGAGTGCGCTGACCGAGACAGTCACAGCACAGATCGAAGCAGCCGATGTCGACATGGTCGGAGGCAAAGATGTCTACAATCTTCTGCTGGTAGGAGTTGATCGAAGGGATTCCAGCTGGTACGGCAATGCCGACTGCAACATCCTGCTCTCCTTTAACCGGACGAAGAAGACGATCACGATGATGTCTTTCATGCGCGATCTCTATGCTGAGATCCCTGGTCACGGTATCCGCAAGCTTAACGCGGCATGTGCGTATGGCGGATGCCCGCTCCTCGTGACTACCATCGAGAATAATTATAAAATACCGATCGACAATTACGCATGGGTGGATTTCAACGGAATGATAAATATCATTGATCTGCTCGGCGGTGTCGATCTGCGGATCTCAGACGCCGAGATGAAGGCCGCCAACGGCTATATCAGTGAGATGGCCCGGCTTGCCGGCGAAGATCCGCAGCAGCATTTCCTGCTTGCCAGCGGTGACGTCCACATGAGCGGCTATCAGGCTGTGGGCTATGCGAGGATTCGAAGCGTAGGTAATTCCGATTTCGGCAGGACTGAGCGCCAGAGAGTCATTCTTGCCCAGATCATCGGCAAGATCGGCAGTGCAAGTACAAAGGAGAAAGCCTCTATCATCCGCAGGATCCTTCCGTTCGTAACGCACAATATTCCGGAGTCAAAGATATTCGGTTCTATTCCGACGATCATGAGTCTTTCGGGCTACAAGCTGCAGAGCGCAAGAATTCCGTTCGACGGACTGTTCACGATCGATCATGAGATTCTGGTGCCGGATTTTGCGACAACACTCCCGATCATTGAGGATATTCTCTATGGTGACGGAAGCTCCGCTTACACTGACAAGGTGAATGCGACAAGCTTCCTGCCGTCAGACAATGAGTCTGGATCCGTCGCGGCAGATGATGTTTCGTCCGATACAGATTCGGGACTTTCCGAGAGTACCGCTGAATCTGCGGCGGCTTCCACCGGAACGGATGAATCCACACAGACGACAGAGTCCGGGCCGACAACAGGGTCAACGGTGACGGCAGCTCCGACCATCGAGATCGAGGATCCGTGGGACTGGGTCACTGCAGCATAATCGAATACGTAGTTTTAGAGATGGCAGACATTCGCGAGGATGCTGCCATCTTTTGCGTTTGTGTGGGCTATAAAACTGTTCATCCAGAGGGTTTTTCAGTTCGCAGCCGACAGCAGAGCTGAACTGTTGCCTGGTCTGTAACCTGCAAGACACCTGGGAAAATTTCTCTTCCTTATTTAGCTCAATGCTAGTATAATCTAAATAATTATGGACTTTAATGAGGGCAGGCAGAACAAATATGCGAACATCTTCAGAGAAGAAATTGAATATTCTGCTCGCGTCCGCTAAAGTGAGAGCCGGAGGCGAGGCCGTGCATGTGTATTCGCTCGCAAGAGAGCTCACGCTTATGGGGCACTGTGTCTATCTGCTCACTTCGGCGGAAGATGGCGGAATGTGCGCTGAGCTGCTGAAAGGCCGGATATTTCGCGCCCCGATCAACGATCACAATCCTGCCGCCCAGATGCGATGCATTGCCGTCATTAAGAAGATTGTCAGGGAACACAGATTTGATATTATCCACTGCCACGGGAGAGACAGCGCGTTCGCGGTCAATTGTGCGGGCGTTCGGGTACCGTGTGTATTCACCTGCCACTCACTGTCGCTGAAGACAGATATTTTCCACCGTGCGCTGGCCGGAGGAGCCGCTATGAATATAGCGGTGTCCGGAGCGTCAAAAAAGTTTATGATGGAAGGGCTGCGTATTCCCGAGGAGAAGATTCGAGTCGTCCCGAACGGGGTCGACCCGTCAACTCTTCTCCCACTCACCGACGCGGAAAAGGCAGTGCTGCGGCAGAGATTTTTCATAGCTCCGGGCAGCCGTGTCGCGTGCATACACGGGAGATTTGACCCCAGAAAGAATCATGTTGTCATAGGTCGGGCATTGTCAGCTCTTTCTCCCGAGAAAAGGAGCAGGCTGGTCATCCTGTGTTCCGGCAGCCGTGAGGTGGCTTTCTACAATACGCTGGTCGGGGAACTCAGGAAGCTCGGCGTGCTTTCCAATTTTCGCTTTACAGGATGGACGTTGACCAGAGACATTCTCGGGATGTCTGATCTGTTACTGGCCCCAAGCATAGAGGAGAGCTTTCTCATGACGGCTCTCGAGGGATTTTTCATGCGGGTACCGGTCGCGCGCTCAAAGACCGGGGGATATGAGGAGATGAAGGATATCTGCCTCGGATACGATGCTATGGATGTGGAAGCGTGGAGCGGGATCCTTGCTGAACTTGCAGAGAGTGAGGGAGCTCTGTATCGTGATATGACAGAGCGGGCTTACGACTCAGCAGTGTCACGCTTTACTTCGAGACATATGACTGAAAAGATCCTGGAAATATATCTCAGTGTGATTTGACCCGCCAGACAGAAGGCGGGTCCCGGTCTTCGGTGTTTTGTGACGAGTTCGAAAAGCCTTCCGACCATGTTGGCGGCGGGCTGTAAACGGAGGTGCTCTAAATTGTCCGGCACTTATTATATAGCCTGTGAGACAGCTTTCACAGAAAATGAAAAGAGACTTGCCAGTGAAAAGGCCAGAGACGACATTACGCGTATCCTGACCGAAAGCGGCTCGGATATAACATTTCGCAAATTGAATATAAATTTCGACACCGGGAGATGGATGGATCATTCGGCCATTGTCCAGATCGGTGAACACCTCGGCGCGAAGAGAGAGTGGGAGAAGAAAACGAGTATACTCGAGCGCGGTGATGTGCTTCTTGTACAGTTCCCGGCTGTTAACCACTCGCTTTTTCTCTGCCGGGTACTAAAGTCTCTTAAGAAGAGAGGCATTTTTCTGGTCGCTGTTCTGCACGATGTTGAGGCTATCCGCGGGCTGAAGCGCAGGAACAAGTCATTAAAGAACCGTCTGCGCAAGTACTTCGAGGAGGTACTGTGCCTTAAGTATTTTGACAAACTGATCGTGCACAATGCTCGGATGAGTAAGATGGTCGGGAAAGCAATGAATATTCCCGCCGAGAAGATGGTCGACCTTAAAATATTCGATTATCTGGCAGGGGAGACAGACTCCGGATCACGCGATAAAAGCGACGGCGTGATCATCGCCGGAAATCTGACGCCGGTAAAGGCGGGTTATGTCTACAGTCTCCCGGAAGACGTCAGATGGAATCTTTACGGCGTCAACTTTGCCGGGCGTGCTCTGACTGCCGAGAAAGCCGCAGAGCTTAAGCCTGAAAAAGGTGTGGTCTATTACGGCTCTTTTCCTGCGGAGGAAATCGCAGAGAATCTTGAAGGAGGATTCGGACTCGTCTGGGACGGACCTTCGTGCAGAAGCTGTGAGGGAGTATACGGAGAATATCTGCGGATCAACAATCCTCACAAGACATCACTTTATCTGGCAGCCGGCCTTCCGGTCATCATCTGGAAGGAAGCGGCTCTCGCCCCGTTCATTCTTGCCCGTGAATGCGGCGTGGCAGTCGGGTCTCTCTCTGAGATCAGAGAGGTCACCCAGGGCATGGATGAGAAGACTTACAGTGCTCTGCGTGAGAACGCACAGGCTGTTGGCCGGCTGCTCATAGCCGGTGAGTTTACAAAACGGGCCGTGAGGGCAGCTCTTGCGGACCGGGATGAAAGAGGCAGGAGTGAAGAAGGCATCATATCTTGATAACAAACAAAAAGCGATACTTTTCACACCGTCCGAAATGATCTTCTTTATCGGAGCGGGAGTCTACTATATCTCTCTCTTCCTGACGACAACTATGTTCATAGAGTTCCTGCCTCTGGGCGACGGCAGCCGAATGATGGCCAGGGCACTACTTTATTCGACGGTTATCACGAAGATCATTATGGTCGAGAAATTCACACTGAAGCGGCTGATGCTTTACGGAGCCATGATGCTTCTGCTGATCGTGTGCTATCTGTCGTCCGGGTATACCTACAGCATAGATCTTTTTTTCCTTATTATGGGAGCAAGAGGAATCCGGGCAGACCGGATCGTCAAAGCTTTCACTTATATAGGGCTGTTTCTTATCGGCATCACGATCCTGTTCACCGCAACGGGAGTGATCACGAACCGAATATTCCTGAGAGCGACCGGGGATGACATATCCGGCGTCAGCCATTCGATTATATTCGACGGTACGACCAGGAACGCTATGGGATTTATCTACCCCACAGACTTTGGCGCGCGTGTGTTTTATACGTACCTGGGTCTTGCCTATCTTCTTGATAAGAAGTTCAACTGGATCCATATGCTGATCTATATACTGACAGGCTGGGCGATCCTCTACTTCTGCGATGTCCGCGTGGACTCGATTCTTATTGCCGCGGCCGGCATCGTGTTCTATGTGAACGCGAAAACAAAACTTTTTGAGGCGAAGTGGTGCGGAAAACTTCTGCCCCTGGCCATGCCGGTATTATATATATTCGTATACTTCTTTGTCATGAGCTACAAGAGGACTCCGTTCTGGTACCGCATCGACAGCATTTTCACTCACCGAATCGCCATGGCATATTATAACGTCCTCATTTTCGGGATAAAGCCGTTTGGCACATACCTGTTCCAGCAGGGACACGGCGTCATCAACTTCAATGATACAGTAGGTTACAACTTTGTCGACATCGGTTACATGCAGTCGCTCATCATGTACGGTCCTATTCTTACAACGATCGCAGTAGGAACATTTGCCTATATCGCGATGAGAGCAGTAAAGAGAAGACAGCCGAAAATCGCACTGATCATCGCGTTCATCGCTGTGACGACCTGTATTGACCATCACTTCCTTGAGTCCTGGTATGACCCGTTCATTCTTTTTGCATTTGCGAATCTTCCGGGAACTTATGTGGCAGTGCAGAGGCAGAAAGTTGTGAGCAGCGGTGATGAGAAGCTTAAGAACGCGGTCAGTAAGCCGATTCCGCAGAAGCTGTCACATCGCATGGACGTCTGGGGAAGTGTATTCCGCAGACGCAGAGAGGGTCAGTAATGTATAATGAACAAGTTCATTCCAATTTGAGAAAACTGCAGCTGGCGGAGCTTGAGATCATCCGCGTGTTTATCGATATCTGCGAGAGGGAGAACCTGCGCTATTACATGATCGGGGGAACAATGCTCGGCGCGATAAGGCACAGGGGCTTTATTCCCTGGGACGACGATGTGGACATCGGTATGCCCAGAGAAGACTATGACAGGCTGTTCGATCTCCTTTCGGGAGGCTGCGGTCTGCCGGAGCACTTTGAGTATCTGAATTTCAAGATCTGTGAAGACTACAACCGATACTTCAGCCGTATCGTGGACAATCGCGTCCGCGTCTATAATGCGTCCGGAGGCAGGGAAATCGTCGAGTCCGCGTGGATTGATATTTTTCCGCTCGACGGAAACCCCAATATCCCGTTCTTTCGTTACCTGCACTACACGTCTCTCATGTGGACCAGACTCAGATACCATCTGTCATGCTTTGATTATCTTGTGAATCTGAACAGACCGGGCAGACCGCTCTATCAGCGGCTTATTATCGCAGCAGCGAAGAGAGTGAATCTGGGAAGAGGGGCGGACACGAAGGAGATACTCTGGGAGATCGATAAAAAACTTCATCGCTTCGGATGGAACAGCAGCAGTACGGGTGCAAATGTATTCGGCGCTTACGCATATCGCGAAATCGTCCCGAAAAATGTCTGGGGCGGGGAGCACCCGCGCCTGTACCGCTTTGAGGATGTCATGCTGCCCGGCCCGAGACTTTATGATGAATTCCTTTCCAGATTTTACGGCGATTATATGAAGCCGCCGTCGGAAGGAAACCGGGATAAGCATAATATCAGAAAAATTGAATTCCTGTCCTTTGAGGAGACTGCAGATGATAAGGCATAAATCGGACACGGCGGCTAAAATTTATATGGGTTGGGAGACGGAAAAAAATGATTCATGAACTAGGGGCGGTGCTTCGGGACGTTCTGAAAAAAGACGCTGGCCTTTTTGTGTGGACTCTGGTTCTAATGATCGTCTCATCGCTGCTGCAGGGTGTAACAATACTGACCCTGATCCCCATACTCGGCATTCTAAATATCGGAGGGGCGAGTTCGGACGCTTCTTTGCCGTTCGGTCTCAGCGCGGCCGCAGCCAGGCTCAATGAGCAGTCGCTGTTTGTAAGACTTATTCTTGTCCTGGGATTCTTTTTTGTTATCATGCTGGTACAGGCAGTCGCCCACAGGAAAATGCGGGTCCAGTGCATGCAGCTTGCGTCCAATTTTACAGCAGACATGCGGGAAGAGTATTACAGCTGCCTCATGGATACGCCCTGGGAACGCTATATCACAGGCAGCCAGGCAAGACATATGGATGCAATGGTGAATGAGATTCCCAGACTTACGACCACTGTCAATTATTTTCTCTGCATGCTGACCAACATAGCGACAGCCCTCGTGGAACTCACTGTGGCATTTGCCATGTCGGTACCGCTCTCTCTGTTCGTCATATGCGCAGGGGGTATCTTCTTTGTCTTCTTCAGACCCTTCACGAAGAGGTCGAAAGAGATAGGAAATACACTGACAGCGCAGTACGACCGGTTCACCGCTGAGATGAAGACGCAGCTTGCCGGTTTTAAGGAAATCAGGAGTTACGGCATCGAGGATGCGGAAGCGCGGCGCTTTGATACCGCCTCCAGGGAGCTGGAGCATACGATGGTCAGGTCTGCGGACAATGTGGCAAGACCCCGCATGCTGTCGACTATTGGCGAGGCTGTTCTTATCAGCGTGATCTTCTTCGGAGCGGTATACTTTCTTGAAATTGAGACATCTCATCTCGTCATCGTTCTCTATGTATTTATGAGGATATGGCCGCTGCTCCCCTCGACACAGGAGTATATTATGGGGATACGCGAAACGCTTCCCGCATACCGTGTCATGGAGGATGTGCGCCAAAAATCGGAGAGGAACAGGTCAGAGGGACGTATCAATACGGACAATGAGTTCGGTGTTGTTCTCCCGGAGGGCATAACCCTTTCGTTCTCCCACGTAAGCTTCTCCTACGCAGGCGCTTCGGAGAAAGCGCTGGAGGATGTGACATTTGAGGTGAGAAAGAACACGATCACGGCCCTCACAGGACCGTCAGGCGCGGGCAAATCCACGGCGGTCGACCTCATCCTCGGTTTCTTAAGTCCGGGATCAGGCGAAGTTAAAATCGCCGTCACGAAGGACAGGATATGCTACGTGCCGCAGAATCCGATGATATTGAATGCGAGCGTCAGAGAGAACATAGCCAGATTCCACCCCGGAATCGGCGATGAGAAGATTATATGGGCGCTCAAGCAGAGTGGGGCGTGGGATTTCCTTGTGCGCAAGGCTGACGGTGAAGTTCTGCCCCTCGACCTTCGGATGGGGGATGACGGAGCCATGTTCTCCGGCGGCGAGGTCCAGAGAATCGTGCTGGCAAGAGCCCTGGCGGGAGATCCGGAACTACTCATTCTGGATGAGGCGACAAGCGCTCTGGATTTTGAAAATGAAAGACTTATAGCGGATGTACTGGTCCGTCTTACGGATCATGTGACCGTGATCCTCATCGCCCACCGCATATCGACAATTCAGACAGCAGATGATATACTCGTCATTGCGGAAGGTCGTCTCAGTGAGTCGGGAACGGCCGACGAGCTGCTGGCGGATCCGGACAGTTATCTCGTAAGAATGAAGGATGGTTGAATGACATACATGATGAGAGGCTTGGGCCTCAGAATTAGCAGCGATTTTCCGCTGGCCCAGATGAGGAAGGCGCCGGATACGGGTGAGAGCGATGTGCGGATCGTGAGCGCACCCGCCCCGTCAGAACTTGTCAGGGAACCTGTAAAGATATGGCCTGACTGCATACTTGGCAGGAAGGAAATGTGGACTGAAATTGAAAATGTTGTAAGGCTGTATGCCGCGAACGGCAATGAGATCAGAGTCGAGAGGCTTTATGACGATCCGGCAAGGGAGGGGGAGATGCAGGCCTACATAACAGGTCTCGCTCTCGGCGCTATTCTCCATCAGAGAGGTGCGGTTCCCATGCACGGCAGCTGTGTGGCCAGAGACGGAAAGGGAATTCTAATAACCGGTGTTTCCGGAGCAGGGAAGTCGTCACTCTCGGCGGAAGCTCTGCGAAGGGGTTACAGACTTGTGACGGACGACGTCACCCCGATCCGACTCGAAAACGGTAAGGTCCTGGCGGAGCCCTCCTTCCCCCAGCAGAAGCTCTGGGAGGACGCGATCGACCGCGGAGGAAGCTGGGATATGAAAGACCACCCGGTATTTAAGGAGGAGAGCAGGACCAAGTTCGCTATGGACGTAGGTGACAGTTTCCTCGATGAGACTGTGGAGCTCATCGGCGTACTTCAGCTCATTCCTAAAGAGGGAGTACAGGGGGATCGGCCGCTCCTTAAGGAAGTGACAGGTCTCGAGAAGGCAATCCTTCTGCAGATCCACACCTACAGGACATACCTGCTCGTGGCGGCAGAGGACAGGCAGGTTCATTTTCAAAAATGCGCGTCATGTGCATCGCACCTTTCCGAGGCACATCTTTTCCGCTACGAGGGAACGTCGGAAGCGGAATTATGGGATAAAACGGAGGAATTTATCTATGAGTAATACAGTATATTACAGAAAAGAAGGACTGATCACAGCTGATATGGACGGCGAGACTGTCATGATGGATATAGAGACAGGCAAGTATTATAATCTCGGCAGGACCGGCGGATCTATCTGGGTGATCATAGAGAAGCCGCATACTTTTGATGCGATCATTGATGAGATGATAGAAATATATGATGTGGAAAGATCAGTGTGCGAGGAACAGACGAAGAACTTTCTTGCTCAACTTATTGATGCGGGTATTGCCTTTAAGGAAGAAAAATGAAGATACTGAAATTCCTTAAGTATCCGCTGAGCCTGAAGATCCTGGTCGTAAGAGTTTTTTTTCTGGCGCTTTATTACAAATGGCTGATCAGCAAAAAAGCTTTCCGCGACATCTGCCACCGGCTCGGAAAGAGACGTGAATCAGTTCCCGAGGAGCCTTATTCAGGAAAGGCAAAAGAGCGGATTCTTGCAGTTTCCAGGGCAATAAAAATCGTGTGCCCGCGGCTGCATTTTAAGAATGAATGTCTTGTGGAGGCGTTTGTAGCCAAACGCCTTCTTTTGCATGAAAAAATGACTGTGTATATGGGTGTCGCGAAGAACAAAGACGGTGCGATGCGGGCCCATGCATGGACGCGCTGCGGGGATATCTATGTCACCGGAGCAGAAGGGAGAGAGCAGTTCACGGTGACTGCTGTATTTGCATGAAGTACGGTATAACGAGGGAGATGAGATTTGTCTTCCTGTGCTCGGCAATGCCGATGCCGGAAGTTTACCTTAAGAGGGCGGAAAGACTCTTTAGCGAGGGACTTGACCTTTCGGAGTGCGTGAGGATCGCGTATGTTCATCAGGTCTACGGTCTTTTTGCCGAAAATCTGAAAAAATACTTTCCGGCTGCCGGACGGGCTACAAGGAGCGGGGAAGAGAGCGGGATCACAGATGAGATCCGCGGTCTCTACGAGAATGCGAACAGGAATAAGATCGCGGCGATGAAGCAGTCCGGAGAACTTGTCCGCCTTGTCCGCCTCATGGAAGGGGCGGGAATCCGCGCTGTCCCGATGAAGGGGGTCGTCCTTTCCAAGATCCTTTACGGTGAGGCGACATACCGGGTCGCGACGGATATTGACCTTCTGGTCCCTCATGAACAGCTCGCCGCGGCCAAAGAGCTGCTCCTTGCCCGCGGATATAAATGTCTCAAGGACTACGTCGCGACCGGGAAGCAGACTGAAGTCTACGAATCTAAATTCCACGATTATGATTTTGAGTCAGAGAACGGTGTCCGCCTGGAGCTTCACTGGAGAGTCGCCGACTATAAGAATGCTGAGCTGCTTACAATTGACGACGCGCAGTCTGAGCTTGAGTTTTACGGTCAGACCCTTCCCTCTTTCTGCGCGGAAGAACTCCTTGTGTATCTGGCTTATCACGGCGTGCATCACGGCTACATGTGGATGAAGTGGCTTGTCGATTTCGACGCGCTCTTTCGTCATCCGTACATTGACCGTGATAAAGTGAAAAAGATCGCCGCTATGAGAAAGATGACCTTTGCTCTCGAAGCCTCGGAGAGCCTTGCGGCTCTTGTCGCGGGTGAAAATGAGACCCGGACAGTTTTCGGTACTCAGCTCACTAAGGAGATGCTGAAGGTACTGACCGGATCGAACGGACTCAAGGATGATACATTTAAGGCCTACAGGCTGTATCTGGACGGGGAGATGGACCGCCGCGGCCTGGTCACGAAAAAAGAAAAAAAGAGAAGGATCGATCCCTCGGAGAAAGATTTCGAAAGATTCCATTTCAGTGACCGCTTCTTTTTTCTTTACTATATCGTGCGGGGACCTTACAAACTGTACAGAAAATTATTGAAAAAAGATGAACCAGAAAGAAAAGCCAAAGGACGGAAGAAAGCTGACAGATGAGAGGATTCTGTATATCCTTTTTATTATCTACCTGCTGTTCTTTCTGTCACAGACACTGCTGTTTCGCAGAGGCAAATTGCGGAGGGCAAATCTGACCCCGTTCTGGACGATACGGTACGCTTTGCGAGGCGATATTTACAGATTTCAGCTAATTGTCACCAATATACTGCTGACGGTCCCGATCGGGTATTTCGCTGCGGCGACTGCCTGGAAAAAGAATTTTACTGACAGGAAGCGTATCTTTGCGGCCTGTGCGATCCTTTTTGTGTTCGTGGAAGTGGCCCAGTATGTGACGGGCAGGGGGCTCGGTGAGTTCGATGACGTATTTCACAATTCACTCGGCGCTCTGATCGGTATCATCTGTTTCTACGGACCACTCTGGACATACGACGTCATGGCGGTGATCCTGACCGGCGGAGGTATGCTTCAGGTCGTGGATATTATGGTCTACGGTCCGACGATGTTCCTTCGGGCAGCCTTGATGCCTATGCAGATATGGATTGTCTCCAGCGTCCCGACGGCGGCTCTCACTGTGTTGATCTTCAGGCAGTGGAAGCTATATGACACGGAGAACTATTCGGGAAGGGAATTGATCGGCAGGCTGCTGGCGGCCAATTTTATGAGCGTTCTCACAGGACTCCTTCTTATATGGCTGGTCCTCTTTCCTTACCGTCTGCCCTGGTACTACTACCCGGGCTGTGTGATCGTACAGACGATGCTTACATATTTTGTCAGGGAGACGTCCGGATTAAATGAGCGGAATATTTGCAATCATCAGTGAAAAAGAAAACAGAATAGCGGATGCAGCCGGCACGGCAGAACTGATGGCAGAAGGCCTCAGCGTCTATGGGAGTGCGGATAGCGGCTATGAGATCCTCGGCGCGGCAGGAAAGCAGATAATCCTTGGAAGCTGTATTTCCGGCATGCATCAGGGTGTTCCTGCAGGTAAGCCTGTCATTATGACGAGGCGCTTTATTGCGGTGTGCGACGCTATCATTTACAACAGGAACGAAATGTTGAAAGCTGTCACGGCAGAGGGGAATGCCGGCAATCAAACGCTGAAAGCTGCCCTGGCCGGAAAAGACGTCAGCGATGAGGAGCTCCTTGTCCTTATATATGAAACGCTCGGAAAGGGAGGACTTCTCCGCGTGAACGGTGATTTTGCGGCTGTTCTTATCGGCCGCGGCGACGGCAGAGTGCGTCTTTTGCGCGACCACATCGGTGTGAGACCTCTCTACTATGTCAGGTCGAAAGGACGACTTACTGTCTCTACAGATTATCGTCCGATGCTGCACCTCGGCTTTATAAATGCCGAAATCGATGAAAACTCGGTGTATGATGCACTGACTTTGGGGTCTCTGGCTTCGGAGACAGATACAGCATTTGCAAATGTTAAAAAGGCCGTCCACGGAAGCGTCACCCGTTTTTTGGACGATGGGGATGTCAGGACCGAAAGATTTTATATTCCCGGAGCGAGAAAGGTCAAAAGCCGCGACTATGATGAGGAATACTACGATGAGGCGGCATGGCTCCTTCGGGATGCAGTGAGGATCCGCTACGAGGCTGTGCTCGGCACAAAGATCGGCTGCGAATTTTCCGGCGGACTTGACTCCGGTATGGTAACGGCGCTCATAGATGAGCTCGCGGATAAACGTGGCGAGAAGAAACCGGTCGTCTTCACCTGGTCGCCTGCACCATGGGATTACAGGATAAGGGAGACAGACAACGGGAAGATACGAGATGAGAGGGAAGTGATCACCCGGTTCTGTGAGGAGAAGGGGAACCCGTGCATTTTCAGAAATGCGCAGGAGGCGACAGATCGGGAAAAGATCCTGACCCGCGGAGGCCGGGAGGAGATCTGCGAATATGAGACCGGCATAATAGCCGATTCGATGGAAGCTCTGGCTGATGCCAAAGTACAGGCGGTCTTCTCAGGCTGGGGAGGAGATGAGGGCATATCGATGCGGTTCGGCCCGTTCCACCTTGCCCAGGCGGGAGAGTACAAAGCCTACTTTAAGGCAGCAGGTCACGCGGCGGGCGGATCTCCTAAAAAATATCTCGGTTTCATGAGAAGGACAGCCAGATATCTCTATGAATCCAGGAAGCCCTGGAACGGGATCCGGGCTAACGGGCTTGATTTCAGTGTGATTCAGCCTGCATTTGAAGAGGAGATGCGGCACATTCATACAAAAAAAATGAAATACTTCGGTGTATCTCCGGAAAAGAACCTGCTTTCCGGAACGCTCGAGTCAAGAACTCTGCTTGCGGCCTCAGCCGGAGCGGATGCGGGTGTCATGTATCTCTTCCCGCTTCTCGACGCCCGCGTGCTCGATTTTGCTCTGACAGTTCCGAGAAGGCTGTATATTGACGGGGACACAAAGAGAGTGCTGCCCCAGAGAGCTCTATCCGACATACTGCCTGACTATCTCACGACATTCGCGGGGACTTCCAACGTGGAAAAAGAGGATACAGGCCGCATGGGTTTCTATTCTGAGATCGAGGAGCAGGCTTACGGTGCGCTCACGGATTTCTATTTTGAACACATTGACAGACTCAGATTTGAGGATTATCTGGATTTTGAAGAAATGAAAAAGACTATTTCGGAGGAAAAGGATCCCGTTATAAGGACCGCACTCCGGAATATGCTGCGGCTGTTATATAAAATGCAGCTGCTTATGAGATGACATTATGATGGACAAGTTGTTAAGAGGATCGGGCGGCCTCTTTCCGGCTGCGGGGAAGACCGTGAGCGCCGGATCAAAGGGAAAACAGCAAAAAAGAAGAAAAAAGCTTTTCGATAATTACTACGTGCAGGCTTTTCTTTTCAATCTGGCTGCCGGGATTCTTTCATTCGCGTGGACGATCATAGAGCAGGGCGGACTTTTCTCCCTCGCGGGAGATTTTAATTCCCAGCAGATCACATTTGCAATGGCTGCAAATGATGCCGTCAAAGCCGGAAATATCATCTGGGACTGGTCTCTGGACCTGGGATCCAACTTTATCGGCGGGCAGATGTTCTATGTCGTGGGAAATCCGTCCTTCTGGCTCTCGCTGCTCTTCCCGTCACGGTACTTCATGTACGTGGTCGGGTGGATCTATATTCTTAAGTATGCGGTCGCCGGTCTGACGTCATACGCGTGTATGAGAAGATATATCAGAGACCAGCAGATGGCGGTCATCGGCTCCATGCTGTACGCTTTCTGCGGATTCATGGGCGAGGATCTTCTGTTCTATCATTTCCATGATGTAGTAGCACTGTTTCCGCTGCTCATACTGACTTTTGACGGCATGATGCTTGAGAAGAAAAAGGGCCCGTTCATATTTGCCGTGTGCATAAACGCGCTGGTCAACTACTTTTTCTTTATCGGCGAGATCATCTTTATGGCAGCCTACTATGTTATCCGCTATCTCATCCCGGGATTCCGCGAATACATAAAGCGCCTGCCGCGGATCGTCCTTGAGGGAGCCCTCGGCTGCATGCTGGGAGCTGTCCTCTTATTGCCGGCTTTCTACTTTGTCATACAGAATCCGCGCGTTGAGGTGGACTACACGGGATCGACTGCTCTGGTCTTCGGGGCAGAGAGATACCTCTACATACTGAAGGGACTTATATTCCCCGGCGAGGTCATGTCTCATCAGAGCGCGGTGATCAAGAATAACTTTTCATCCTGCAATGCGTGGATCCCGGTCACAGGCCTTGTCCTGGTCATCGCGTTTGTTATAGAGAACAGAAGGCACTGGATCACGAAAATGCTGGTATTCTGCCTGATCATGGCAGTTATCCCCATTTTCAATGCCTCGTTCTCACTCTTTGCCGGACTCTACTGCCGCTGGTATTATATGGCAGACTATATAATGGTGCTGGCTTCGGCCATGGTCCTTGACCGATGGGAATCGGACAAAAAGAGGTGGGCGGGCAGAACACCTTCTGACAGGGCAATAACAAAAGGCGCTGTCATCTGGGGAGCAATTCAGGTCTCCTTCATCCTGTTCCTGACGCTGGTAAAATGGAGTGACTCGGAGCCGAGCAAGATATATCGTCCGTGGCTGTTCGCCTACTGGAGCGCGATTGCGCTGATCGGTACTCTTTTGACATGGCTCGTTCTCACGGTCATGAAGAGAGAGCAGAAACTTGTACTGGCAGCAGTGATTTTTATCGTCTCGGTGACTGTCACCATATCGGATGTATATCTCCTGCAGCTGGCTCACCGGGAGGATGCGCGGCACATATATGACCGGCTCATGACTTCCGCTGATATCGAATATAGTACGCCGGAATACCGTTTCACGAGCCGTGACAATATCGAAACGCTGTCCCACGGTTACCCCGCAAGTGCCAATTTCTGCAGTACGGTATCCGGATCGATCTTTCGATTCTATGAATCCCTGGGACTTAAGCGGGATGTCAAGAGCCCGGAAGCGCCGGAGGGCATGATGAACCTCATTTCTGCCCGCTTTGCCATTGAGACAAAGCCCAGGGAAGACGAGGAACCTGTACAGGTCGTGACCGGGCGTTACACGACCTACTATGTGTATGAGGACCGCACGGTGCCGCCGATGGGCTTTACCTACAACACTTACATGACTGCTTCGGATTTTGAGTCGACCTACGAGGATGACCGGGCAATACTTATGCTGAAAACGCTGGTCGTGCCGGATGATATGGAAGATGAGGTCTCGCAGTATTTGAGACCTTATGATCAGTTCACCGACGGACCCGCGATTAAGGAGTACATTTCGGATATCTGCAGAGATCACCTCGACGAGTGCTCGTACAATGTCTCGCAGACAACGGACAGCTATGAGGTGTCGATCGACGCGGATTCGGACAAATACGCGTTTTTCTCCATACCGAACGATACAGGATGGAGGGCTTATGTGGACGGCGAGGAGACGGCGATTGTTGACGTTAACGGATTTATGGCGGTGAGAATCCATCAGGGCTCGAACAGAATCCGCTTTGAATACACTGTTCCCGGACTTTTGTCCGGCGGAATTATAAGCGCTGCGGGGGCGGCTCTTACTGCCTTCTATCTCCTGGTCATGCGGAGAATGCGCAGGGCGGAAAGGTAAAATATGAATCATCTTCTGTGTGTCTCCGGCGGCGTTGGCAGCCGGATGACGATAGGAAATGTCCCAAAGCAGTATCTGACTGTTAAAGGGAAGCCGATTATAGCTTACACACTGGAGCGGTTCGATTCCCACAGAGACATCGACACGATCTGGATCGTAGCTGACGAGAAGTGGCACGATTTTATAGAGGAGTGGATGCGAAAGTGCGGGATCGGGAAGCTCCGTGGATTTGCGAAGCCGGGCAATTCGCGTCAGGAATCTGTTAAAAACGGACTGATTGCAATGAGAGAATATGCCGCAGACCGGGATATAGTGATTGTACATGACGCGGTCAGACCCTGCACGTCCGAAGATATTATCGCAGACTGTGTATCGGGTTTTGATACGTATGACGGCGTGATGCCGTCATTGCCGGTGACGGATACCTGCTATCTCTCCTTCGACGGAAAAACGATAGGACAGCAGCTGCCCCGTGACCAGATCGTCGCCGGCCAGACCCCGGAATCCTATATTTTCGGCAAATATTATGATGCTCACATGAAGGCATCTTCGGAGTATCTTACCGGGTGCCGCGGGAGTTCCCAGATCGCATTCGAAAACGGCATGAAGATACGGATCGCGCCGGGAAGCCGAAATAATTTTAAAATAACGACAAAAGAGGACCTTGTACGCTTTGCGAAGATCTGCGGCGGGGTCGAGGAAACAGTAAAATTTGATTAACGGAGGAGCATATGAAGGCACTGGTGCTTGAAGACATAGGAAAAATTGAGTATAAGGAGGTGCCGACCCCGAAGCCGGGGAAAGGAGAAGTCCTGCTGAAAATCAGGAACTGCGGCATCTGCAGCAGCGACAAGGACAGGATCTTTAAGAACGGGACATACCATTTTCCAACGATTCCCGGCCATGAATTCTCGGGTGAGATCGTGGAACTGGGAATGGGAGTGAACCCGGAGCTGCTCGGCAGGAGAGCAGGCGTATATCCGCTCCTTCCATGCAGACAGTGTGGACCGTGCCGGTCAGAGCGCTTTGCCCAGTGCGAGCATTACAGCTATTACGGCTCGAGATGCGACGGGGCTTTTGCCGAGTATATCAGCGTTCCGGTCTTCAATATCAATCTCGTTCCGGATGAACTTGATTATCGCGCTGCCGCAATGTGCGAGCCGGCTGCGGTCGCTCTGCACGCGCTGAGGCGGGGCAAGATGAAAAGGGGCGATGTCGTAGCAATCGTCGGAACCGGGACGATCGCGATACTTGCTGCCAAGATTGCCCGCATCCTCGGGGCTTACAAGGTCATTCTCATAGGCAGAACGAGAGATAAAGTCAAGAACGCGTCCCGGTATTCGGACCACGTGGTCAACTCTTCCATCTGGGATCCCGAGGAGGCTATCCGTGAATTTACTGAGGGCGGAATGGCGGATGTGGTGCTTGAGTGTGCCGGAAATTCAGATGCGGTGCTGACTGCGATGAGAGTAGTTGCCCGGGGCGGCAACGTCGTTATCGTCGGAAATCCTGTCGAGGACGTCAATATTAAAAAGGATGTTTTCTGGCGGATACTCCGGGGTGAGCTCAATATCAGGGGAACATGGAATTCTTCTTACTCTTCAACTGTGAACGACTGGAAGAGCGTGATAGCCATGATGTCCGACGGAAGCCTTGACCCGACGGATCTGATTACGCACGTCTATAAGCTGGAGGAAGGCCGGGAGGCATTTGCGACACTTATGGGCGATGAGCTTTACACAAAGATCATGTTCGAGATGGGCTGAAAGAATGACCCGGAGGACCTTTTCGGAACTCCGGGCATCAGGTAAAACTGAATCAGGCTTTATTGTCCTGCAGATAAGTGAGGACTGAGAGAATCGCAATAAAAATTAGACACGCGATTGAGAGAATGATGTCGAGCTGTCGCTGCTGTTTTTTGAACATGTCGATACTCCTTTCGGTCGATTAAGAACGCCTCAGCGTTCTTGCCGCGCAAGGTGCGAAGTACCATCATCATTGCGCGGCTGCGATTAAATACAATACCAGTATACCCTCAAAATGTATCGGAGACAAGAAGATGCGGGGATCATTAAGAACAGTTTTCATGAACTTAATACCGATAGCTGTGAGCGCCGCCATTGCGCTGCTTCTTGTCAGCATGTTTTACACGGAGCATTACAGCGTGTCAGTCTCGAAGATGGGTGAATATACACCTGCAGACGACAGGCTCGCATGCAGTGTCGAGTCCGTGGTCTATGAGGGAGATAAGAACGATGTGCTTGTCATTCGCGGCTGGGCTGCTGACACGAAACTCTACTCCGGATACAATTACGGGGCGGAGATGACAGTCACAAGTGTCTATAATGAGACCTGTTTTGCAGTGACCGACGGGACATATGTATACAGGCTGAAGACAATAGCATCGGTCAGGGCGGATGTGAATGCGATGTTCCCGGACACAGTTCTGCCTCAGGGGGTGGAGAGGCGATTCGGAATAAAAAGCGCCGCAAAAATGAGAAGCGGTCTTTTCGATCCCTACGGCATGGAAGTCTGCGTGATCTCAGTGAGAAAAGATGAGGGACCGGTCATAAAAAGGACCGGGATTATGGTACCGTAAATGAGACGATACAGTTTTAAAAAGGCAATGGAGCCATCCAGCATCACCGGCGCGCTGGAAGAACAGTGGTTTTCGATATTTATACTGCTCGCTGCAGCGCTTGCCCTGAACGTCGGACAGCCGCTCCGCCTTGATGATGCCGCGTTCATGCGTATGTATGCCAAGGATGGTCCGGATCTGTGGATATGGGCCCAGGAATACTGGACGACATGGAGCGGAAGAGTGCTGCCCCACGCGGTATTCGTTGTCCTGATGAATATAGGTCCGGGACTGGTAAATGTGCTTAACGCGATCATGCAGACGGCCTGTATTTACCTTGCCGGGATGTTTGTCATGCGAACTCCCGAAAAGAGACGCGGACTATCCTGGTCGATCATCCTTATGCTCATCATGGGCTTTTTCTATCTGGGAACAGAGCATGCAGTGCTGGAGGTAAGCGCCTTCTGGAAGACGGCGGCAGTCCTTTATGTGTGGGGGTATGCGGCCATGCTTTTCGCACTTTGCCCCATGCTGAGGCTTTACCTGACAGGCGAAGAAAGTCCGCTTTTTATGTGGATTCTTTCAGGCTGCGCGGCAGTCTACGCCGCGGGATTTGAACAGAGCGGCGGTTTTTTTGCGGCCATGGGCTTTATTCTTGTGCTCGCGGCAGCCATAAGAAACAGAAAGATTTCTAATTCAGCCGTCATTGTCTGGGCTGTCGGCACAGTCTTTACGTTCTTTTTTATAATGTCGCCCGGCAATTTTATACGGTATTCAGAGGAGATTCTTTTCTGGTTCCCGGATTTCGGCCTGCTTTCCACCACAGACCGGCTGTTCCTCGGCATCAGCTATACTCTCAGGTATTGTCTTACGGACCTCTTTGTCCCGGTCTTCGTGACGGCAATTGGGACTTTTGCAATCGTCTGTCTGAAAGGCAGAAGTATCTTCATTAAGGCGACCGCCTTCCTGCCGGTGGCCTACTATGGTTTTTATCACATAAGTAAAGTGCCGTTTCTTTATGACTACGCGTTTCCCGACAGAGTACAGGGTTTTACCGCAGCTAACTGGACTGCTGTTATTTTAGGCATTTTTCATGTCTTTCTGCTGACTATTCTTCTGTTTATGTACATAGATGACAGAATTGACCCTGTCACTTCGGCTTTTTATGCCGGCGGGCTTGCGGAATCCGTCATAATGGGATATACTCCGACAATCATCGTTTCCATGAGTCGCTGCATTTTTTTCTGCCGCGAGATCCTCATGGTGCCGATGTTTTACGTAGTGTATAAGGCCCTTTGCGAGGCGGCTGCATTTGCACGGAAAAGACATCGTAGAGAGATTGCGTCATAAAGCTGCTGCAGGGGCTCACACGGAACCGGTATCTTTTAGGAGGTGATAGATTGAAGATAATCCGAAAGTATTTCTGGTTCATGCCTGCGACTGTCTGGATGTATGTCATTTTTTCTTTCTCGGATCAGGCCGGAGAGGCCTCCGCGGGACTGTCGCTCAAAGTGACGGAGAAGGTCGTGGAGATACTCATGAAGCTGCATATCGGACCGAACGATTATTACTATATGATCGAAGTCCTTCATCCGCTTGTAAGAAAAGGCGCGCATATGGCAGAATACGCAATCCTCTTTCTGCTGCTGTTCCTGTCGTTCCTTGCCACCACACTGGCTACCCGCAGCATGGCAATATCGATCATTGTCTCATTCATATATGCGTGTGCGGATGAATTTCATCAGACTTTTGTCGACAGCAGAGCCGGCCAGTTCACGGATGTGTGCGTAGATATGACCGGTGTTCTGGCAATGGTCACGGTCCTGCTCATCATATATTCGGGATGGCAGATACACCATGAAAAGAAGCTCGAGAAAGAGCGGCGGAAGGCGGAGGAAATCAGGAACCGACGCAGGAGGACCGCATGAATTCATGCCGATTTGTCTTTTGTTTTTCAAGGGAATAGTATATTATCTCAGTGGGAGCATTCTTCCGCCGGGATATGCAAGACCTGTACATTTTATGATGCATCGGTGATGCAACAATATTATTATAAGCTGAAACTAAAGGAGTAGAGATGATCGCTGCTAACAATGTAACCTACCGCGTCGGAAAAAAAGCCCTCTTTGAGGATGTCAATATTAAATTCACAGAGGGCAACTGCTACGGTCTTATCGGTGCGAACGGCGCCGGCAAGTCCACATTCCTTAAAATATTAGACGGCCAGCTCGACACTACGAGCGGTACCATCACTGTGACTCCGGGTGACCGTATATCTTTCCTGGAACAGGACCATTTCAAATATGATGAGTACGATGTTCTGGACACAGTCATCATGGGCAACAGAAGACTTTATGACATCATGAAGGAAAAGGACGCCCTCTATATGAAGGAAGACTTTACGGATGAGGACGGTATAAAAGCTGCAGAGCTTGAGGGTGAGTTCGCGGAGATGAACGGTTGGGAAGCCGAGTCGGACGCGGAAGCTCTGCTCAACGGTCTCGGCATAGAGACTGAGCTTCACCATGAGATCATGGGAACACTCGATGGCCCGATCAAGGTCAAGGTGCTGCTCGCCCAGGCTCTTTTCGGTAACCCCGACATTCTGCTCCTCGATGAGCCGACCAACCACCTGGATCTCGGCGCAATCGAGTGGCTCGAGGAGTTCCTCATCGGATTTGAGAACACGGTCATTGTTGTCTCCCACGACCGCTATTTCCTCAACAAAGTCTGCACACAGACAGCCGACATTGACTACGGAAAGATCCGACTCTTTGCCGGCAACTATGATTTCTGGTTCGAGTCCTCACAGCTCCTGCAGAAGCAGATGAGAGAGGAGAACAGAAAGAAAGAGGAAAAGATCAAGGAGCTGCAGGAGTTCATCTCAAGATTCTCGGCAAATGCATCAAAGTCCAAGCAGGCGACGTCCCGCAAGAGAGCACTTGAGAAGATCCAGCTCGAGACAATGGTGCCGACATCCAGAAAATACCCCTACATCGATTTCCGTCCCAACCGCGAGATCGGCAACGACGTACTCTATGTCGAGCACCTCTCAAAGACGATCGACGGCGAAGTGATTTTCAAGGACCTTAACTTCATTATCAATCGCACTGACAAGGTGGCCTTTGTCGGAGGCAACGAGCGGGCAAAGACGACTCTCTTTGAGATCATTATGGGCAATATGGAGCCGGATGAGGGCTATTACAAGTGGGGCATCACGACGAGCCAGGCATATTTCCCGCACGACTATAACGATGAATTCGACAATGATCTCACGATTGCAGACTGGCTGACCCAGTATTCCGAGAACAAGGATACGACGTACGTCCGTGGGTTCCTCGGCCGCATGCTCTTCGCTGGTGAGGACGGCATTAAGCGCGTGCGTGTGCTTTCAGGAGGCGAGAAAGTGCGCTGTCTGCTCTCCAAGATGATGATTTCCGGCGCGAATGTGCTTGTGTTCGATGAGCCGACCAATCACCTTGACATGGAATCTATAACAGCTCTGAATAACGGCATGATCAAGTATCCGGGCGTTATTCTGTTCACATCCCATGACCATCAGATCGTGGAGACAACAGCCAACCGCATTATGGAATTCCTGCCGGACGGCACGCTGATCGACAAGGTCGGTACTTATGATGAGTATCTTGCGTCCGACGTCATGGCCAAGAAGCGTCAGATCTATGTTGCAAGCGAAGACGAAGAGGCGGATGACTGATAATACCGTCAGAGAATTTTGGAACACGAGACTATATATACTGAGTATACATGATTGCTTTCGGGAGCCGGATGCTTTGCGCGTCCGGCTCCTACATGTTTATACACCGTGTCGTTGACTGTAATTTCGAAGAAATCCCGTACGCCCGGAAAGAAAATCTTTACCGGGTTTTGTTAATCTAACTCACAGTCGTACTGAATTTTGTACAATTCTTTATGCACAATTAACAGAACATTGATAGACAGATAGAAAATACAGTGTTATAATTTGTACAGGTTGTATATTTATCAGCCTGTATTTGTCATGTTTTAACAGATGGCTATTTTATGTAACTATTAACATACATTCGTAAGGAGGAATAACAGAATGGATAACAGAAAATGGCTGACCATGGACGGCAATGAAGCTGCAGCTCATGCTTCATATGCCTTCACAGAAGTAGCGACCATCTTCCCGATCACACCGTCATCCGTCATGCCGGAGCATGTAGACGAGTGGGCAACAGCAGGAAGAAAGAACATCTTCGGAACGACCGTCCAGGTCACAGAGATGCAGTCTGAAGCAGGTGCTTCAGGCGCTTTCCACGGCTCCCTTGCTGCAGGTGCTATGACAACAACATACACCGCTTCTCAGGGTCTTCTTCTTATGATCCCGAACATCTACAAAGTCGCTGGTGAGCAGCTTCCGGGCGTTTTCCACGTATCCGCACGTGCACTTGCTTCCCATGCACTTTCAATCTTCGGCGATCACTCTGACGTATATGCATGTCGTCAGGCCGGCGCATGTATGCTGTGCGAGTCTTCCGTGCAGGAAGTCATGGACCTTGCACCGGTTGCTCATATGGCAGCAATCGAGGGCAGCCTCCCGTTCATCAACTTCTTCGATGGTTTCCGTACATCCCACGAGATCCAGAAGATCCGCACATGGGATTACGCTGATCTCGACGAGATGGTAAACCATGAAGCAATCAAGAAGTTCCGTGATCATGCTCTTAACCCGAATCATCCGTGCCAGAGAGGCTCCGCTCAGAACCCGGATATCTTCTTCCAGGCTCGCGAAGCTTGCAACCAGGCATATGACAAGATGCCGGAAATCGTCCAGATGTACATGGACAAAGTAAACGCCAAGATCGGCACGAACTACAGCCTGTTCAATTACTATGGCGATCCGGAAGCTGAATCCGTCATCATCGCTATGGGCTCTGTCTGCGAGACAATTGATGAGACAATCGATTACCTCCGTGAGAAAGAGGGAGCAAAGGTCGGTGTCATCAAAGTCAGACTGTATCGTCCGTTCTCCAACAAAGCACTCATCGATGCAATCCCGAAGACTGTCAAGGTCATCAACGTCCTCGACAGAACAAAAGAGCCGGGCGCTAACGGCGAACCGCTTTACCTCGATGTCGTCGCTGCACTGTTCGATTCCGAGTTCAAGAACGTTGTCATCAATTCCGGTCGTTACGGCCTCGGCTCCAAGGATACAGATCCGGCACAGATCAAGGCTGTATTCGAGAACTATGACAAGAAGCGCTTCACTCTCGGCATCGTAGACGATGTCACCAATCTGTCCCTGCCGACAGGCCCGAGATTCGTGGCTACACCGGCCGGCACAGTCAACTGCAAGTTCTGGGGTCTCGGCGCAGACGGTACTGTCGGTGCCAACAAGAACTCCATCAAGATCATCGGCGACAACACTGACATGTACGCTCAGGCTTACTTCGACTATGACTCCAAGAAGTCCGGCGGTGTCACAATGTCCCACCTCCGCTTCGGCAAGAAGCCGATCAAGTCAACATACCTTATCCGTAAGGCAGACTTCGTCGCTTGCCACAACCCGGCATATGTCCGCAAGTTCAACATGGCTCAGGAAATCGTTGACGGCGGTACATTCCTTCTGAACTGCCCGTGGTCCGATGAGGAAGTAGCAGAGCATCTTCCAGGCCAGATGAAGAAATTCATGGCAGAGCACAACATTAAGTTCTATGTCATCGACGGTGTCAAGATCGGTATCGCCACTGGCATGGGCCCGACACGTATCAATACAATCCTTCAGTCCGCATTCTTCAAGCTGGCTAACATCATTCCGGAAGATGACGCGATCCGTCTCATGAAGGAAGCAGCTCAGAAGACATACGGCCGCAAAGGTCAGGATATCGTCGAGAAGAACTGGGCAGCCATCGAAGAAGGCGCTAAGCAGGTCCGCGAGTTCAAGGTCCCGGCTGAGTGGGCTCAGTGCGAAGATGAAGGTCTTGATTACAAGCAGGTTACAGAGGGCAGAGAAGACGTTGTCAAGTTCGTCAACGGCGTACAGAATGCTGTATCCGCTCAGGAAGGCAACAATCTTCCGGTCTCCGCATTCCTTGACTATGTTGACGGCTCCACACCGTCCGGCTCCTCCGCATATGAGAAGCGCGGCATCGCTGTCAATATCCCGCTGTGGGATCCGGCAAACTGCATCCAGTGCGGACGCTGCTCTTATGTCTGCCCGCACGCTGTCATCCGTACATTTGCACTTACAGATGAAGAAGCTGCAGCAGCTCCGGAAGGCACACAGGTACTTCCGCTCACAGGTATGCCGGCTTACAAGTTCACGATCGGCGTCTCCGGTCTGGACTGCACAGGCTGCGGCTCCTGCGCTAACGTCTGCCCGGGCAAGAAGGGCAACAAGGCACTCACAATGGTCAATATGGCAGCCAACGTCGACAAGGTACAGCCGGTCTTCGATTACCTCGTAAAGACACCGGTCAAGGAAGATGTCGTTGCCAAGTTCAAGGCAGCTTCTGTCAAGGGCAGCCAGTTCAAGCAGCCGCTGCTTGAGTTCTCCGGCGCATGCGCAGGCTGCGGCGAGACACCGTATGCTAAGCTCATCACTCAGCTCTTCGGCGACAGAATGTACATTGCCAACGCTACAGGCTGCTCCTCCATCTGGGGCAACAGCTCACCGTCCACACCGTACACAGTAACTCCGGAAGGCAAGGGCCCGGCTTGGGACAACTCCCTGTTCGAAGACAACGCTGAGTTCGGTTATGGTATGTTCCTCGCTCAGAAGGCAGTCCGTGAAGGCCTGAAGGCTAAGGTAGAAGCTATCGTGGCAGAAGGCGGCAAGGGTGCTGCTGAAGGCCAGAAGTGGCTCGATACATACAAGAATGGTGCTGAGAACGGCGCTGCTACAGACGCTCTCGTTGCAGCACTTGCTGATGTCGACACAGCTGAAGCTAAGGAAATCGTTGAGAAGAAAGACTTCCTTGGCAAGAAGAGCCAGTGGATCTTCGGTGGTGACGGCTGGGCATACGATATCGGTTACGGCGGCGTAGACCATGTCCTCGCTTCCGGCATGGACGTCAACGTCATGGTATTCGATACAGAAGTTTACTCCAACACCGGCGGTCAGGCTTCCAAGGCTACCCGTACAGGCGCTGTCGCTCAGTTCGCAGCTGCAGGTAAGGAGACCAAGAAGAAAGACCTTGCAGGCATGGCAATGACATACGGTTATGTCTATGTCGCTCACATCGCTATCGGCGCTGACTACAATCAGGCAGTCAAGGCGATCGCTGAGGCAGAGGCATATGACGGCCCGTCACTCATCATCGCTTACGCACCGTGCATCAACCATGGTATCCGCAAGGGCATGGGCAAGTCCATCACAGAGGAAGAGCTCGCTGTCAAGGCAGGTTACTGGTTCAACTTCCGCTTCAACCCGGATCTCGCTAAGGAAGGCAAGAACGCGTTTAGCCTGGATTCCAAGGAGCCGACAGACTCTTATCAGGACTTCATCGGCGGCGAAGTTCGTTACACATCTCTTATGCGTGCAAATCCGGAGCGCGCGAAGGAACTCTTCGCAAGATCCGAAGCAGAGTGCAAGGAGCATTACGAATACCTCAAGAGACTCGTCGAAGTCTACAAGGCTCAGTAATTTCATACGCAATTCCCGGAGGGGCACGCCGAAAGGCGTGCCTCTTTTTTAGTGTCGTAATAGTTCGGACAGGCTGTATTGATATTCCTAAACTCGACGGAAAGCACCATCTTCATCGAAAAACGCAGGTCCTTCCCTCGAGCTTGTGCAGGCGACTTGTCGCCTGCCCGATCTCTCAGTCGGACCCGCAATGTTTTTCTCACGAAGATGGATGCTTTCCGCCGGACCCGCAGCGCAGGAACAGCCTGCCTGAACTGTTACTCTTCAATGGCACAGACAGCATACATCTCAATCTCGAGCCAGACGCACGCACCATCTTCATCGAAAAACACAGGTCATCTCCAGCTCAATCTCTCAGTCGGACCCAATGTTTTTCTCACGAAGATGGATGCTTTCACCGTAAACGAAATAGAATAGCAGCCTGCCCGAACTTCTTCGCCGGATAATAATGGCAAAGGCCGCACGGCTGAACTATTGCGCTTGATAGTAACAGCCAAAACAAGTTATCCAAGACTTCTGGTACACCGCAAACACTTCGTAGAATTAAGACGGTTATAAATCGCGACCTCTGATCGCGTGCGAGCTGCCGAAGGCGGGGTCCTGAGCACAGGGCATTAAACCCACATTGATGATTAGTTTGTTCTGCACGTTACTCATAGACTTGCGTCACAAGAATCATATGTTGAAGATTGAGCGGGTGAGTGATGTGGCCGTGGAAGGCTGATGCGTTCTTGCTTTTGTTGTGACAGTAGAGAATCAAGAAAGCATCATCACAACTGCCGTTTATGTGATATGACAGTAGAGAATCAAGAAAGCATCATCGCTACTGTCGTTTCTGAGTACTTTCTGGGCTGAATTGCAGTTGCTTAAGCTGGTTTTGCCGAATCCTACTGTCATTGAGCCATGAAAAAGTGATAAAACCGGCAGTAGTTTAAAGACTTTTTGCTTTTCCTACTGTCATTTCAGAAAAGTCAACTCTTTGAATAGCAGTAGGGTGAGCACTATTTTGTTTCTGTACTGTTATTTTCTGTTACCTTGACAGTCGAAATCTCAAAAAACAAGATTTGTACTGTCGGCCAACATCTCGCCTAACAGTAGAAAAGAGAAAAGTCCTGCATCCTACTGTCGGCATGACAGTCGAGAATCCCCAAAGCTTGATTTGTACTGTCGCCCAAAATCTAGGTCAACAGTAGAAAAGAAAAAAGTCCTGCATTCTACTGTCGGCACGACAGTCGAGAATCGTCAAAGCTTGTTTTGTACTGCCGCCCAAGTTCACGACCAGTCATGGTCTACAGTAGAAAAGAGAAAAGTCCTGCATCCTGCTGTCGGCACGACAGCAGAAAACCCATAAGGCGAGTTTTTTACTGTCGCCCCAGCTTTTGGGCACAGTACACGGCGGCCCAAAAAGGCCGGACCCTGATTGAAAATTAAGATGGAGACCCCACACTGAAGATTAACAACATTTGCAAATTCTGCTCATATGTTGTATGATTCCTTGATAAGCATATCTGTGGCACCCGCCTGAGATGTGCGCTGAAACAAGGTAGACTGACATTCTCCTCACAGGAACCTGTAGGATAGTGTCTTATCATCTTTACGAGGAGATAACATGCCCGAAAACAAACGTCCGTCGGACAGCCCCAAAAAGAGGTCCCGGACCATCAATGACGAGCGTCCGGTCCCAAAGACCACTCAGGTCTCAAGGACCGCCCCGCGTAAGAAGAAAAAGAAAAAGCCGCTGAGCCGGGGAAGACTTGTCCTCAAAAGAGTTCTGGAAGTCCTTCTCGGATTCTTTCTTGTACTGATTCTGGTCGGAGGTATCTACGGTTTCGTCCGGATCAGGCCTCTGTACACGAAAGCCAAGGAGCAGGTCTACGATATCATAGCCAATATGGATACCGGATCTTTCAGGAGACAGACCAACACATCCGTATACGACAAGAACGGTGAGTTGATTGGCAAGCTCGGATATGAACACTATGACTACATTGATATCACAGAGATATCCGATTACATTCAGCAGGGATACATCGACGTTGAGGATAAGAGATTCAAGTCTCACCACGGAGTTGACTGGATCGCGACATTCCGTGCGGGTCTCGAGCTTATCCGCCACGGCGGTCACATTACCCAGGGCGGAAGCACGATCACCCAGCAGGTCATAAAGAACAATTTGCTGACTACCGAGAGAACATTTGACAGAAAAGCACTGGAAATCCTGATTGCGTCGCAGCTCGAAAAGGAGTTCACAAAAGCCGACATCATGGAGTTCTACTGCAACAGCAACTACTACGGAAACAGCTGTTACGGTGTTGAAGGCGCTGCCCAGTATTACTTCGGGATTGACGCGAACAGTGTCGATCTGGCTCAGGCGGCCATGATCGTCGGTATAAGCAACTCGCCCAATAATTACAATCCTGTAGCCGACTATGAACTCTGCATGAAGAAGAAGGAACGCGTCCTCGGCTACATGCTGCAGCAGGGGCACATCACGCAGGAAGAGCATGACGAGGCTGTGAATGAACGGCCGGAAATCCTTAAGAAGAGCGATAATGTCGGCGGTCAGAGCTATGAGACGACTTACGCGGTCCACGATGCCGCCATACTCTTCATGAAGCACAGCGGTTTTGACTTCAAATACACATTTGAGTCCGAGGAAGAGTACACGGAATATAAGGACACATACAGCGAAGCCTATAACGAAGCATCAGAGCGCATACGTGAAGGCGGATATAAGATAAACACATCCTTTGATTCAGCCATCCAGGAGCATCTTCAGAACGCGATCGACGGTACTCTGGCAGGCGAGACGGATCTGCAGGATGACGGCCGATATGATATGCAGGGCGCAGGCGTCTGCATCGACAATGAGACCGGCCAGGTCGTCGCTGTTGTCGGCGGCCGAGGCCTGAACGATGAGTTTAACCGCGCATACCTCGCCAAGAGAGGTGCAGGCTCTTCAATTAAACCGCTCGTTGTCTACGGACCCGCACTGAATGAGGGTGTTATCTCGCCCGCTACCATCTATAACGACGCGGAAATCGACATTAACGGCTATGCGCCCAAGAACTCTGACGGTCAGTATTATGGGAACGTGACAGCCCGAGAGGCACTCGCGCGCTCACTGAACACAGTAGCTGCCCAGATCTTTACGAATACAGGCTCGCAGAGGGCGCTCGGCTATCTTGACAAGATGAGGTTCTCCTCCCTGTCCTTCGGAGATGCATACAATACGGCCATCGCTCTCGGCGGTTTTACTAACGGTGTAACAGTCGAGGATATGGCACGCGCGTATGCAGCCATAGCCAATGACGGCGTTCTTCGCGACAGCACCTGTATAAGGTCCATCGTCTCCGAGACAGAGGGAACGATCTATGACTACACGAATACAGAGGAAGTCAAGGTCTTCAATGCCGACACATCATTTATCCTGAAGGATATGATGCAGGGAGTGTTCAATGAGGACTACGGTACAGGTGCCGCTTATCGAACAGAGGACCAGTGCTTTGCCGGAAAGACCGGTACGACCAATGAGAACCGTGACGGATGGTTTGCAGGCTTTTCAACAAGCTATACCGCTGTCATCTGGACCGGGTGCGACACACCCAAGAGCAATCCGCACCTGGCAGGAAACGAGTATCCGCTTGCGGCATGGTCGTCCTTTATGAACGCGATACATACAGGTAAAGAAAAGCAGGAATTTGCTCTGCCTGAAACGATCCTTCTGACCAATGCCGGCGGAGAGCAGATGAAGCCGGAATATACGGAGAACATCTATGCGAGCAGACCGGAGGGCTGGGATTATACGTCCGGCGAGCTCATCCGCAAGGTAGAGGAGAACGCCCGTCTTCGCCGCGTAGAGGAGGAGAAGGCAGCAGCCGAGAACCTCGTGCGTGAGTTCGAGGACTATCAGATTGAAAATGTTGACGATGCGTTGGCTCTTGATGATTACTATAACCGGGTCCTTGGCACAATAGGCGCAATCGAAGATGACGCGGAGCAGACCCCGTACAAGGAGAGAGCCGAATACAAGTATTCCCTGCTCGCGGGAGATGTGAAGCAGAACTGGATCGACGCGATGAAAGCGGAAAATAAGGCAGCCCAGGGTTCGCTTGACGCTGCAAATGCAGCCGCAGCCTCCGCATCCAGTGAGGAAGCGCTGCGCATTACCAGGGAACAGCGGATAAATACAGTAAACGTCTACATTGATACTCTGAATGCGAGAACTGTGCTCACGGCGTCCGTTCAGAACCTGATCTCCGGCGGTCAGTCCGCACTTGCGATGTGTGCCGGATATCCGGAATTCGAAGAACTTAGTCAGGAACTGAATGCTGCGATCGCATACGCACAGGCTCTGCCTACAGAAGCCGAAGTTGCAAGGCAGCAGGCAGAGGCTGAGGCGGCAGCAGCCCAGGCGGCAGCTCTGGCCCAGTCGAGCCAGGATCCGACGCCGACACCGGTCCCAAGGGTCGAGGAGATACGGTAAGATAACGATAAAACATACTGCGGCCTTCGAGCAGGCTGCCCGTCAGTATGAGAACGAAATTATATTGGAGGTCATATGAACTTAACTGAGATAATCAAATCCGGCGCATACGAACATGTCCTTACCGAGGACCTTGCCGATATCCATGCGGAGGGCTATCTTCTTCGCCATAAAAAGAGCGGCGCCCGCGTGATGCTGATCCCGTCTGAAGACGACAATAAAGTCTTCAACATCGCGTTCCGCACTCCGCCTGCGGATTCGACCGGCGTTGCACACATTATTGAGCACACTGTCCTGTGCGGCTCAAGACAGTTTCCGGTCAAGGATCCGTTCGTAGAGCTTGTCAAGGGCAGTCTCAACACCTTCCTCAACGCGATGACATACCCGGACAAGACGATGTATCCGGTCGCCAGCACCAATGATACAGATTTCCGTAACTTGATGAACGTGTATCTTGATGCTGTGTTCTACCCGAATATCTACCGTGAGGAGAAAATCTTCCGCCAGGAGGGCTGGCACTATGAGATGGAGAGCCCGGAAGACGATCTGACGATTAACGGCGTCGTTTACAATGAGATGAAAGGTGCTTTTTCCTCCGCGGACGAGTACCTTGAGAGAGTTATCTTCAATGGGCTCTTCCCCGACACTTCTTACGGTGTGGAGTCCGGCGGTGACCCGAAGAACATCCCGGATCTGACCTATGAGCAGTTCCTGAACTTCCACTCAAGATATTATCATCCGAGCAACAGCTACATCTATCTCTACGGAGATATGGACATGGCCGACACACTGGCATGGCTGAATGAGAAGTATCTGTCGTCATTTGATAAAATTGAGATCGATTCGGAGATTAAGAAACAGGCTCCCTTTGCGCAAATGAAGCGCGTCGAGGACGTTTACCCGATCTCCGACGAGGAAGATGAGAAGGAAAACACCTATCTTGCATGGAACGTCGTTACCGGAGATCCCCTGAGCATCAAGGAGATGATCGCGTACGACGTACTTGACTATGCCCTTCTGTCCATGCCCGGGGCCCCGGTGCGCGAAGCACTGCTTGAGGCCGGTATAGGCCGCGACGTGACCGGCGCGTATAATGACGGCATTCTGCAGCCCTATTTCTCGGTTGAAGCCAGAGGAGCTGAGCGCGAGGATGCGGAGCGTTTTGAGGAGATCATTCGAAAGGTTCTCACGGATCAGGCCGAGGGCGGCATCGACAAGAAGTCACTTATGGCCGGCATCAACTACCTCGAGTTCCAGTTCCGCGAGGCCGATTACGCCACATACCCGAAGGGACTTATGTACAGCATCGACGTATTCGACTCCTGGCTGTACGATGAGAACGCACCGTTCGTCAGCCTTAAGCAGCTCGCTGCCTACGAGGAGCTGAGACGTGATGTCGAGTCGGGGTATTTCGAAAAGCTCATCAAAGAGAATATCCTGGAGAATCCGCACGGTGCTCTGGTCATTCTGTCACCGGAGAAAGGTCTGTCTGCCCAGCGTGCAAAGGAAGATGCTGACAAGCTGGCTGCATACAAGGCATCGCTCACAGAAGAAGAAATCAGAAAAATCATTGACGAGACAAAGGCCCTCAAAGAGTATCAGTCCAGTAAGGATACACCGGAGGATCTCATGTGCCTCCCGATGCTGGCAAGGAGTGATATCAGAAAAGAAGCGCGCGATTTCTCTAACATAGAGCGAACCGTGCAGGGCGACAATGGCATCGAAACAAAAATTGTCCTGCACAGGACCAATACGAACGGTATCGGTTATCTCGAACTTCTGTGGGATATCCACAATGTGCCGGAGAGGCTTCTGCCCACGCTCGGACTTCTCAAGGGGGTTCTTGCAAATATGAATACAGCCTCCCACACCTACATGGATCTCAACAATGAAATCAATGCCAATACAGGCGGAATCAACTGCGGAGTATCGGTTCAGGATGACATCCTGAATCCGGGAGAATACAGTGCGCATTTCGCGATACACTGCAAAGCCCTGTACAGTAAAATGGATTTCGCGCTGGATATGATCCGCGAGATTATCTGTGAGTCCGACTTCTCAGACAGCCAGAGGCTTTACGACATCATTACCATGATCGAGTCCCAGCTGCAGTCATCAATGCAGGCGGCAGGTCATGTGACGGCTGTGGGAAGGACGATCGCGTATTTTACCGCGACGGGTGCGTTCTCTGATTACGTGGGCGGTCTGATTTTCTACAAGTATATTAAGGATATTGCCGATAACTTTGAGGACAGAATGGAGTCTGTCACCGCCGACCTCAACGAACTTCTCGGAACGATTTTTGATCCTAAGAGACTGCTTGTCGGCTTCACAGCCGATGAGGAGGGCTACGAGATTCTTACAGCGGGCCTTGGACGTGTGACCGGAACAGACCATGTATCCCCGTGGACAGAGACAGTAAATGTGAAGCCGCTCGGCAGACTGAACGAGGCTTTCAGGACAGCAGGCACGGTCCAGTACGTGGCACAGTCAGGCGATTTCATCGGCAAGGGCTACGAGTTCAACGGAGCCATGCAGATCCTGAGACAGATTTTGAGCTATGAATATCTGTGGCAGAACGTGCGTGTTCTCGGCGGAGCCTACGGATGCTCCGGCGCAATGAGGCGCACAGGCCTGGCTGTGTTCAGTTCCTACAGAGATCCGCACCTTCAGAGAACTCTCGACGTATATGAGGGAATTCCCGAATTCCTTGAGAACTTCGAGGCTTCA
Source organism: Lachnospiraceae bacterium (assembly GCA_045221675.1). Taxonomy (GTDB): domain Bacteria; phylum Bacillota; class Clostridia; order Lachnospirales; family Lachnospiraceae; genus Chordicoccus. The sequence continues at coordinate 58,877 of JBGUWZ010000006.1, forward strand.
GAGCAGGAGATGACAAAGTACATCATAGGAACCTTCAGCGCACTCGACATTCCGTTCACGCCTTCCCTGTTCGGCAGTCTGAGTATGCGTGCTTATATCAACGGCATTACGCAGGAAATGAGACAGAAAATGAGGGATGAGATACTGAGTGCCCAGGCTGAAGATATCCGGGCTCTCGCTCCGGCAGTAAAGAGCGCGCTCGATGACAGATATATCTGCGTCGTCGGCAGCGAGACGGAGATCGAGAAGCACAAAGATCTGTTCAAATCTGTCGAGACACTTGTTTAATCTCTGGCGAAGAATAATTAAGAAGGCAGGTACTATATGTTCAAATCCGGGTACGCAGTCATAGTAGGCCGTCCCAATGTAGGTAAGTCCACGCTCATGAACCACCTGATCGGCCAGAAGATCGCGATCACAAGCAACAGGCCGCAGACGACCAGGGGCAGGATAGAAACAGTATTTACCAATGAGCGCGGTCAGATCATCTTTTTAGACACCCCGGGCATGATCCGAAAAGCGGACAATAAGCTCGGCGAATATCTGATAGACGTCTCCAATAAAACCATCGGCGACGCCGACGTTGTGCTTTGGCTCATTGAACCGTCCTCATATATAGGAAAGGGTGATCAGATGATCGCCGAGAAGCTGACAAAAAGCGGCAAGCCGGTCATTCTGATCATCAACAAAATTGACACGATCGACAAGAAAAAGGCTGCAGAAATCATTGAAGCCTGGAAAGGGGTGTGCCGCTTTAAGGACATTATTGCGGTTTCTGCCCTGAGGTCGATCAATATGGATGAGGTCATAAACAGCATCATGAAGGAGCTTCCGGAAGGACCGCTGTATTATGACGAGGAGACAGTCACCCAGGAGAATATGAGGGATATAGCGGCTGAGATCATCCGCGAGAAGGCCCTGCGCGCTTTGAACGAGGAAGTTCCCCACGGCATAGCGGTCGTAATCGACACCTTTAAGGAACGGTCAGATGACCTGACAGCAATTGAAGCGAGTATCATCACCGAGAAGGAGAGCCACAAGGGCATCATTATCGGCAAGGGCGGCTCCATGTTGAAGAAAATCGGATCCGACGCGAGGAGAGATATAGAAGAAATGACCGGGACGCGCGTTTTCCTGAAGCTCTTTGTCAAAGTGAGAAAGAACTGGCGGGACAGCGAGAGCGACCTGAGAGATTACGGATACGACCGGAAGAAGCTGTAAAAGAGGGAAATGAATGGACGCAGTAGAGGTGACAGGCGTTGTGCTCATAGCGCAGCCCATCGGGGAATTTGATAAGCGCCTGGTCATTCTGACGAGGGAGAGAGGCAAGATCACTGCCTTTGCGAGAGGTGTGCGCAGACAGACAAGCCCTCTGCTGGCCGCCTCCAACCCGTTCGTGTTCGGCAGGTTCAGCGTCTATGAGGGAAGAAATGCCTATACGCTGCGCTCCGTTGACGTAGCAAATTATTTCACGGAGCTGGCTTCCTGCCAGCCGGGCGTCTATTACGGTTTCTATTTTCTCGAACTGGCGGGCTACTATGGTCGCGAAGGCCTGAGCGCGGAGGGAATGGTAAATCTTATCTATGTAGCTCTCCGGGCGATACTTAAGGGCAGCGTGCCGCTCACACTCATACGCAGGATATTTGAATGTCGTATGATGGCGGAAAACGGCGAATTTGCACCGCCGGATGAGGCAGCCGGGATGGACGTCAGCGCAAGATACGCACTTTTATATGCTGCCACATGCAAAGTGACGGAACTCTTCACGTTTTCTCTGAGCCCGGAGGCGGAGAGAGATTTCACAAGGTATGTAAAAAAGAGCCTTGCGAACTGTGTTGACCGGAAGTTTCATTCCCTCATGATGATAGAATAGAAAAATCTTTACAGATGAGAGGGTATTTTAGTATAATACATAAGATTGTCGTAGTTTGTAATTAATGAATGAAGAATCCCGGCGTCTCCCGGATCAAAGATCGAAAAGAGATTTTGGGCCGAGACGCACGGGAGGTATCGTTCTTGAAAATAGTATTTCAGAGGCAGACAGTATGAGGAAAGCCGGAAGGCTCACTTTGTTCATCCTGACGATTGCCCTGGTCCTGAATCTTGCCGGATGTGGGGAGTTCCTGAAATCAGTCAACAGTCTTGAGATTGACAGCGGCGGATATGTCAAGGCTTTCTCAATCAGTGAATTTGACAAAGAATACTACAGCGGCACTGAGCTGAGGAAACAGATATTGGACAGCGTCAGTGAATATAATGAAAGCGCGAAGGATGAGAGAATCAGTCTCAATTCGTGTAAAGTAAGTAAAAAGAAGGCGCGTGTAATCCTTAAATACAAGTCGCTTGAGGATTACGCGTCGTTTAACAACGTCCTGGCATGGTCAGGCACGCTCACATCGGCCATTGAAGACGGTTACTTTGACAAGAGCACTGCGGTCATAAGTTCCGATGGTACCCTGAAGACGACAATAGGCGAGCTTGAGAGCAAGTTCGGCGGGAAGACGGCTTCGCGCAGGGGGAATGACCTCAAGGTGCTCATTGTGGAGGAGCCGCTCATGATCAAGGTGCCGGGCAAGATCAGGTATACGATCGGTGACGTAACCATGGAAGGCGGATATGCGATAACAGGTGCAGGCAGCCTGACGACCCTGCTTGATGAACCCTGCTATATCATATATAAATAAAAAGAGGAGAGTTTTGAGCATTATGGAAAAGACGATGGATAAAATTGTAGCGCTCTCAAAATCCCGCGGATTTATCTTCCCGGGTTCTGAGATCTACGGTGGGCTTGCAAATACATGGGATTACGGCAATCTCGGCGTTGAGCTGAAGAATAACGTAAAGAAAGCATGGTGGCAGAAATTTATTCAGGAAAATCCATACAACGTAGGTCTTGACAGCGCCATCCTCATGAACCCGCAGACATGGATCGCATCTGGACATCTGGGCTCCTTCTCCGATCCGCTTATGGACTGCAAGGAATGCCATGAGAGATTCCGCGCGGACAAGCTGATTGAGGATTACTGCCATGAGCATAAAATCGCGATCACAGCAGCCGATAAGGAAGCTTACGGCACGGACGATGAGCCGCTCGGCTCCGTCGACGGCTGGTCCAATGAGGAGATGGAGAAATTCATCTTTGAACATGAGATCCCGTGTCCGACCTGCGGAAAGCACAACTTCACCAATATTCGTCAGTTCAACCTGATGTTCAAGACATTCCAGGGTGTAACGGAAGATGCCAAGAACACAGTATATCTCCGTCCGGAGACCGCACAGGGCATCTTTGTCAACTTCAAGAACGTACAGCGCACATCCAGAAAGAAGCTGCCGTTCGGTATCGGCCAGATCGGAAAATCTTTCCGAAATGAGATCACACCGGGCAACTTCACATTCCGCACACGCGAGTTCGAGCAGATGGAGCTCGAGTTCTTCTGCAAGCCGGATACGGATCTTGAGTGGTTCGAGTACTGGAAGGCATTTGCAAAGAAGTGGCTGTTCTCCCTCGGTCTCAAAGAAGATGAGCTTCGCTTCCGCGACCATGACCAGGCTGAGCTCTCCTTCTACAGCAAGGGCACAACGGACGTTGAGTTCCTGTTCCCGTTCGGCTGGGGCGAGCTGTGGGGCATCGCTGACCGTACAGATTACGACCTTGGACGTCACCAGGAAGTCTCCGGTGAGGATATGACTTACTTCGACGATGAGACCAAGGAGCGCTATATCCCGTACGTTATCGAGCCGTCTCTCGGCGTTGACCGTATGACGCTCGCTTTCCTGTGCGCGGCATACGATGAGGAAGTGCTGGACGAGGCAAAGAACGACGTCCGTACAGTCCTTCATTTCCATCCGGCGCTTGCACCGGTCAAGATCGCTGTGCTTCCGCTTTCCAAGAAGCTGGCGGATCCGGCGACCGAGATATACACAGCGCTCTGCAAGAAGTACAACTGCGAGTACGATGACCGCGGAAACATCGGCAAGAGATACAGAAGACAGGATGAGATCGGCACACCGTTCTGCATCACCTATGACTTCGACTCCGCCGAGGACAATGCAGTCACGATCCGTGACCGCGATACGATGGAGCAGGTTCGTGTCAAGATTGACGAGCTGGACGCTTACTTCTCCGATAAATTTACATTCTGATAAAGTTAGTTAAAAGAGAGAGGCTGTTCGCATTGAACTTTGAGTTTAATGCGACGGCCTCTTTGTTTTGCCCTGCAGAGCAGTAGAAGGTAGTAACCTTTAGATACCGCAGAAATCATATACTATGTTTGTTACAGAATAAAATTTTTAATAAATGTTCCTAAAAAATAATGCATCTGTAACAAATAATCTGTATACTTATATAGAAGTAAGCCCTGTTATCGGAATGATGCCCTGCACATGCACAAGGCGAGGCACTTTTAAGGGTGACAGGAGAAAGGAGGAAGCATATGGCGAAGTACAATTGTAAAACATGCGGCGCTGAGCTCTACTTCAATCCTGCGATAGGACAGCTGCAATGCGAGTACTGCGGATCGACCTTTGACCCGGCGGAATACAATTACACGCCGGAAGGCCAGGGAGCACAGGATGGCGGAGCAGTCCAGGAAGCGGCATATGTGGACGGACCTGTCACGGAAGCATCCACCGATGACTCCACGGGTGACCTCGTAATTTACAAATGCCCTCACTGCGGCGCTGAGGTCATCACCTCAAAGGATACGGCAGCGACGACTTGCGTATACTGCAACCGTGCTATCACGCTGGAAGGAAACCTGAGCGGCAATTTTAAGCCGGATTATGTACTTCCCTTTGTCAAGGAGAGAAAAGACGTCGAGGCGGCCTACAAAGCCCTCTGCAAGAAGTCGATTCTGACGCCGAGACTCTTCACAAAGAAATCAACAATCGAAAAAATCAAGGGCATGTACGTTCCCTACTGGCTCTACACATTTGACGGAGACGCTGAGATCAGAGTCATAGCCAAAAGAAGAAGGACCTGGATCACGGCCGATGTCGAATACACAGAGATATCCAGATATCAGATCGACGAGGGAGCGCACGGAGAATTCCGCAACATACCGGCGGACGCGCTGAAGGAGATGGACAACACTCTCATGGATTCCATAGAGCCATTTGACTTCAGCAAGATGAAGAACTTCAACCCGGCATATCTCGCAGGATTCTATACACAGAAGTGGGATGAGGACGCGGCAAAGAACGAGCCGCGGGCCAAGATCAGAGCGAAAGAATCACTGACCAAAGCCGCTCTCGATCATGTCGGAACATACAACGGGGGCACCGAGATTCAATCCGAGCAATTTACCTGGTCTCATAATGCGGTGCACTACGCGATGCTTCCGGTCTGGATGATGTACACCGAATACAAAGGAAAGAAATACATCTTCGGCATGAACGGACAGACAGGAAAAATCATGGGAGAGATTCCCAAGGATCCGATGCGTCTCGCGGAGATATGCGGCGGAGTCTTCCTCTTCAGCCAGATCGTGATGATGATCATCCGTGTATTGGGGGTGATCTGATGAAGAAGAGAAGAATTAAACAGCTGTCAATATTTCTCGTGGTCCTCGCCCTCGTGATCGGACTCATCTCACCGGTCTACGGAGCGGGCCTTGTCCTCGATGAGACCGAGACGGATACCTATGAGGGGACAGACGCGTATGCGGGCGACCTTGATTTGCAGGAAGATACCGAAGAAGACGCCACGGATAACGAAGGTGAGATCGATCTCAGCGGTGCCGACAGTAATGTTGAGGAAATACAGGCTGACGGGACGGAAGCCTCAGAGCCTGCAACAGTTGAGCCTACAGGTCCTCACGGCAGCGGTCCGTACACGACCAACAACGGCACGGTCATCTACATGCCCTATGTGGAGGACAATTCGCAGAGGGTATATGACTACGCGGACCTCCTTACGACTTCGGAGGAGAAGTCTCTGTCCGACTATATAGCGGAACTTGAGGGAAAGAAGAAATGTGAAATCATAATCCTCACATCCACAGATATTCCGCTCGATATAAGTTATGGCAATGAGACCTCCATGAAGTATGCAGAGCAGTTCTATATGGACAACGCAATCACGGATGACGGCCTGATCTTTCTGCTCGACATGAATAACAGAATGATCTGGACTGCGGGCAGCGGGAAGTACAAGACAGAAAAGTACGTCGATTTTGAGGAGAAAGTCTATAATGACGTTCTGGACGGTATGCGCAGCCAGAGATACTATGATGTCTGCAACACATTCCTGAAGGACGTATACAAGCTCGACAATGTTGCCTACGCGATGATGCCGACACCATTCTCGCTGATCATAAGCGCGGTCCTGTCACTCATCACGCTGGTGAGCCTGCTTGCTAAGCACAGCAGCAGCCAGCCGGTCAATAATGCGAAGATCGCGGTAAAGACCCTCAACTTCAGGCAGACAGGTCACAACGCCATCTTCCTCGGCAAGCATACGTCCCAGAGAAAAATCGTCAAGGAGCATCACAGCAGCGGCGGAGGCGGTGGCTTCTCCGGCGGCACGCATTCGGGCGGCGGTTTCTCCGGCGGCGGAGGCGGCTTCTCCGGCGGAGGCGGTCATTTCTGATCGGAGACGGCTCCCGGGCGGAGGCGGCATGAGGTTCCTGTGCGATCTCATGAAATACAAAAAGTACATTGTTTTGGACTGCAGTGCGCGGCAAATGACGATGCACCGCAGATAATAAATAAGAATTCATTCAATGGCCCAAAGGCCAGAAAGGAGTTACATAATGGGTTTAATCAGACTTGCGGCAGCAGTACTCGGAGCGGGAGCAGCTTCACTTAACACGACATTCGGCAACAGCTGGATCGATTATTTCGAGAGCGGCGATATGTCGGGCGGCGTCATCCAGAGACGCGCGCAAAGGATCGTCGGACCGAAATCCAAGAACAAGAACAGTGATGAGAACATCATCTCTTCAGGCTCCATCATTGACGTCCAGGAAAATCAGTGCATGATCCTCGTTGAGGACGGCGCTATCGTGGACTTCTGCGCGGAGCCGGGCAGATATCAGTTTGACGCCTCCCAGGCACCGTCAGCACTTGCAGGAAGCAACAGCGGATTTGCAGCCCTCGCACATTCGGTCGTAGAGCAGTTCAAGGCCGGCGGACAGAGAGTGCACACACAGCGCGTCTATTTCATCAATCTCGGCGAGATCCAGGGCTTCAAGTGGGGCTCCGGCAACATTACATTTGATCACTGGGAGAAAGACTGGACGACAGACAAGCCGATCTGGCACATCGCTACGACCCTCATGGGCAACGGCGTATATTCGATCCAGGTCACAGATCCGGGCAAGTTCTTCTCAGTCATCGGCGCTCAGGCGACCGGCTCAAACGGATCCGGTCTCGTAAGACGAGAGGACATCGAGCCTCAGATCAAGTCAGAGGCAATCGCAGCAATCCGCCAGGGTGTTGCCGGCCTTAACAAGCTGCGCATCGGCTATCAGGACATCGCTGCCAACGAGTATCAGCTCACCAAAGACGTCGACAAGCTTCTCGACGAAGAGTGGCATGAAGCCCGCGGCATTTCTGTCTTCAAGATCGCCATCAACATGCTCGACGCCGATGAGAAATCAAAAGCTCAGATCACAAAGTTCCAGGAGACCAGAGGCTACACAGATCCGTCCATGCTCGGCGCTTACATGGGCATCGGTCAGACACAGGCGGCTCAGGCAGCGGCTGCAAATACAGCCGGCGCCATCACAGGCTTCGCTGCCATGGGCATGATGGGTCAGAACAACGCAGGCGCGAACATTGCAGGTCTCATGCAGCAGGGTGCTCAGCAGGCTCAGCAGGCGGCTAAGCCGGCCATCCAGAGCGGAGATACATGGACATGCTCCTGCGGCAGCGTGAACACAGGCAAGTTCTGCCCGAACTGCGGCAGCCCGAAGCCGGCACCGGCGGCAGCGGCTTTCTGCACGAACTGCGGCCAGCCGTTCCCGGATCCGGCAAATCCGCCGAAATTCTGCCCGAACTGCGGAACAAAGATCGGATAAGGAAATGTGCTTTTTCGGATGACAGTCTCCGGATTGGATAAGGACGATAACAGCAGCTTCATGTGCTGAAAGAACAGCATAATGATTTACAAAGCCCGGTCGTTTTACGCGGCCGGGCTTTTGCGCTGACAAGGGACTATCCCTCATGTCCGGTCATGAAGCATTCGGTAAGAAAGATGTACTTTACTTGCTTTTTTTATGAATCCCCTTGAATATTTATTCTGAATAGACTAAAATGACTAAGACTGTGCAGGTTTACTACAATAGAACCGGGGCGCAGAATACCTGAAAATGACGCGCATGCGTTATTCATCTTGAGGAGGATATTATGAACTCAGAGAAGAGAAACATCATTGTCGGTCAGTCCGGCGGCCCGACAGCTGCAATCAATTCTTCACTGGCAGGCGTATACCGTTCAGCGAAAGAGCGCGGCTACAAGAAAGTTTACGGCATGGTACATGGCGTTCAGGGTCTCATGAAGGGTCATTACATTGATCTTTCCGAGCATATCCAGAGCGGACTTGACGAAGAGCTTCTGAAGAGAACACCGGCTGCATACCTCGGCTCCTGCCGTTTCCAGCTTCCGGAAATTCATGAAGACAGAGAAGTCTTCGACAAGATCTTCGGTATCCTTGACGAACTTGAAATCGACTGCTTCATCTACATCGGCGGCAATGATTCCATGGATACAATCAAGAAGCTTTCCGACTATGGCATGCTCACAGGTTCCAAGGTTCGTTTCGTCGGCTGCCCGAAGACAATCGACAACGACCTCGCTCTGACAGACCATACACCGGGCTACGGCTCAGCTGCCAAGTACATCGGCACATCTATCAAGGAAATCATTCGCGACGGTATGTCCATCATGACAGCTCACGGCACAGTAACAGTCGTTGAGATCATGGGCCGCAACGCAGGCTGGCTTACTGGCGCTGCATGCCTCGCTGAAGGCGAAGACTGCCAGGGACCGGATGCCATCTATCTTCCGGAGATCGCATTTGATGTTGACAAGTTCGTCGCAAAATGCGAGAGCCTGCTCAAGGAAAAGAACTCTGTAGTTGTCTGCGTATCTGAAGGTATCAAGACAGCGGACGGCAAGTTCGTCATGGAGCTTGGCGAAGGCATTGATTACGTCGACGCATTCGGCCACAAGCAGCTTTCCGGTACAGCACGTGTTCTTGCAAATATCCTTTCCAACCGCCTTGGATGCAAGACCCGCGCAATCGAGCTCTCCACACTTCAGAGAGCAGCTTCCCACTGCGCATCCCGTATCGACATCCTCGAGGCTTCCGAAGTTGGCGGCGCAGCTCTTGCAGCAGCTGACGAAGGTGATACAGGCAAGATGGTCGTATTCGTACGTACATCCGATGATCCGTATCAGGCCAACACAGAGGTCAAGGACGTTCATAAGATCGCTAACGAAGAGCGCCTTGTTCCGAGATCATGGGTCAATGAGGAAGGCACATATGTAACAGATGACTTCATCACATATGTACGTCCGCTGATCCGCGGCGATGTTCCGCCCATCATGGTCGACGGTATTCCGCGTCACCTTTACAGAAAGGGATATGAGGACATTATCTCCGGAAAGTATTTCGAGGATAAGCAGTAAATATTCATTTTCAATAACAATGAGACCGCGTACGAGAGTGCGCGGTCTTTTTGGTTTTCGCTTTGACGGACATGCGACCGACGATGCTGCCTGAGCGTTTCGTTATGTTGTCATAAAAATGATGCGGAGATTTACCAATCATTTGCATTATGTATACTGCAGGTGGGTAAAACTGCCAAAAAACAAATAAGTCTTATTAATTAATTAGATACTTCTTTAAAAGAATTCGGTAATATGTTACAATACCATATTAGGTAAACACTAATCCTACATCATTCAGGAGGAAAGAACTCTATGGCAAAATATGTGTATATGTTCAGTGAAGGCGATGCCAGCATGCGCAATCTTCTCGGCGGTAAAGGCGCAAACCTTGCGGAAATGACCAAGCTCGGTCTTCCGGTTCCGCAGGGCTTTACAATCTCGACAGAAGCCTGCACAGCATACTATGATGACGGCAAGAGAATCAATTCCGAAATCACACAGCAGATCCAGGAAGCTATCGTGAAACTTGAGGAAATCACAGGCAAGAAGTTCGGCGACAAGCAGAATCCGCTCCTTGTTTCCGTACGTTCCGGTGCAAGAGCTTCCATGCCGGGTATGATGGACACGATCCTTAACCTTGGTCTGAATGAAGAAGTTGTTGAGACAATGGCAGCACAGTCCGGCAATCCGCGCTGGGCATGGGACTGCTACAGAAGATTCATCCAGATGTTCTCAGACGTCGTTATGGAAGTCGGAAAGAAATATTTCGAAGTCCTGATCGACAGAATGAAAGAAGCTAAGGGCGTCAAGATGGACGTCGAGCTTACAGCTGATGACCTTAAAGAACTTGCAGGCCAGTTCAAGGCTGAGTACAAGGCAAAGATCGGCGAAGAATTCCCGACAGACCCGAAGGTACAGCTCATCGAGGCAGTCAAGGCTGTCTTCCGTTCATGGGACAACCCGCGCGCGAACGTCTATCGTCGTGACAACGATATCCCGTACAGCTGGGGTACCGCAGTTAACGTACAGATGATGGCATTCGGCAACATGGGCGACGATTCCGGTTCAGGCGTTGCCTTCACACGTAACCCGGCTACAGGCGAGAACAAGTTCTTCGCAGAAGTTCTTATGAACGCTCAGGGCGAAGACGTTGTTGCCGGCGTCCGCACACCGATGGAAATCGACGAGATCAAGAAGACTCTTCCGGACATCTATGATCAGCTCATCGGTATTGCCAATAAACTTGAAGACCACTATCGTGACATGCAGGATATGGAGTTCACCATCGAGCATGGCAAGCTTTACATGCTGCAGACACGTAACGGCAAGAGAACAGCACGCGCTGCTCTTAAGATCGCAAATGACCTCGTAAAGGAAGGCAAGATCGACAAGAAGACAGCTATCCTCGCAATCGATCCGCGTAACCTTGACACACTGCTTCACGGCTCCTTCGACAAGGATGCTGTCAAGAAGGCAGAGCAGATCGGCAAGGGTCTCCCGGCAGCTCCGGGCGCTGCTTCCGGCAAGATCGTCTTCACAGCTGACGAGGCTAAGGAGTGGGCAGACAGAGGCGAGAAGGTCGTCCTTGTACGTCTTGAGACATCTCCGGAAGACATCGAAGGCATGAAGGCTGCTCAGGGTATCCTTACAGCCCGCGGCGGTATGACATCTCATGCAGCCGTTGTTGCCCGTGGTATGGGCAGCTGCTGCGTATCCGGATGCCAGGAACTTATCGTTGACGAAGAGAACAAGACCATCAAGCTCGGCGGCCATGAGTACAAAGAAGGCGACATCATTTCCTTCGACGGCTCCACTGGCAACATCTATGACGGTGAGCTTCCGGTCATCGCCGGCTCCATCGACGATGATGATTTCAAGAACATCATGGATTGGGCAGACGAGATCCGTACACTGAAAGTTCGTACAAATGCTGACACACCGGCAGACGCAGCCAAGGCTGTTGAGCTCGGCGCTGAAGGCATCGGCCTTTGCCGTACAGAGCATATGTTCTTCGAGGGCGACAGAATTGACGCTTTCCGTGACATGATCTGCTCCGATACAGTAGAAGAGAGAGAAGAAGCTCTTTCCAAGATCCTCCCGCTGCAGCAGGGCGACTTCGAGAAGCTGTATGAGACTCTTGAAGGCAGACCGGTTACCATCCGCTTCCTGGATCCGCCTCTCCATGAGTTCGTTCCGACAACAGAGGAAGACATTGCAGCACTTGCAGCTCGCAAGGGCAAGAGCGTACAGGATATCAAGGATATCATCGCTGGTCTTCATGAGTTCAACCCGATGATGGGTCTCCGCGGATGCCGTCTGGCAGTCCTTTATCCGGAAATCGCCATCATGCAGACAAAGGCTGTTATCCGTGCAGCTATCAAGGTCCGCTCCGAGCATCCGGATTGGGCACTGATTCCGGAAATCATGATCCCGCTCATCGGCGCTAAGCGCGAGCTTCGCTATGTCCGCAAGATCGTCAAGGATACAGCTGATGAAGAAATCAGAAGAGCAAACATCAAGCTTCAGTACACGATCGGTACAATGATCGAGATCCCGAGAGCTGCTCTTATGGCTGACAACATTGCTAAGGAAGCTGACTTCTTCTGCTTCGGTACAAACGACCTTACACAGATGATGTTCGGTTACTCCCGTGACGACTCCGGCAAGTTCCTGGATGCTTACATGAATGCTAAGATCCTCGACAACGATCCGTTCGCTAAGCTGGATCAGGCAGGCGTTGGCAAGATCATGAAGATCGCAGTTGAGGGCGGCCGCAAGACCAATCCGTATCTGCACTGCGGTATCTGCGGCGAGCATGGCGGCGATCCGGCTTCCATCGAGTTCTGCAACAGCATTGGCCTTGACTATGTATCCTGCTCACCGTTCCGTGTACCGATTGCGAGATTGGCAGCGGCACAGGCAGCCATAAAACAGGCAAAATAAGGAAAGTTAGTGGATATTTAAAGGTTTATGAGATGGGTTTTTCCAGAGATGATGCTATAGATTATCTATATTCTATCGATAATCGGCGGCGGATTCAAGGATGGAGGGACATTAAAGTAAACATTTATATTTGAGACAACGAAACGGCTATCACTTGTGTGGTAGCCGTTTTCTATATATAATGAAAACTGAAAATGGTTCACACATTTGCAGTGTTTAAGTGTGTGATGTCGCAAACTCGGACATAGAATAGCGTGTAAAGGGGAAAGAAGTGGGAGCGTATTTAAATCCGGGAAATAAGAGTTTCCAGATAGCGGTTAACTCTAAGATATATGTAGATAAAAGTGAGATGATTCAATATCTCAACACAGTGCTGAACACGCAGCAAAGGTTTGTCAGTGTTTCTCGTCCCAGGCGGTTTGGAAAAACGATGGCGGCAGATATGATTTGTGCATATTATGATCGGGGAGCTGACAGCAGGGAACTCTTTTCCAAACGAAAACTTGCTGAATGTCAATCAGTTCTTATAGAAGATAAGGAAATCTCCTGGGATGAGTATCTTGGGGAATATGATGTTATCCGCTTGGTAATGACGAAGTTCTTCAATGATAAGACGACTGTTTCAAAAGCATTGGCAAAGATGCAGAAGCTTGTAGTCAGAGACATAAAGGAAGAATACCCGAATATTGATTATTTTGATGAAGACGATCTTATCCAGACGATAGAAGATGTATATTCCGCCAATGGCAGACAGCTTGTTATCGTTATAGATGAATGGGATGCAGTGTTCAGGGAGCGCAAAAATGATAAGGAAGGGCAAAAGGAGTATCTGGATTTCCTCAGAGATTTGTTGAAGGACAACAGGTATATAGCCCTGGCCTATATGACAGGAATTCTTCCGATTAAAAAGTATGGGAAACACTCCGCTCTGAATATGTTTACTGAATATTCCATGATGTTCCCCAGGCAAATGGCCAGGTTCACCGGATTCACTGAAGAAGAGGTACGCAATCTGTGCAACAGGTACGGCAGAGACTATCGGGCTGTGAGTGACTGGTATGACGGATATGAGGTAAGTGACATTATGCCTCCTGATCCTGATTACGAAGAATTACGCGCCACTGGTAAATCCCCGGAAGCAGTCAGGTATTCTCTTTACAGTCCATTGTCTGTTGTTGAGGCGATAACTACAGGCATCATTAAGGATTACTGGAACAAAACTGAGACTTATGAAGCTTTGTCGGAGTTCATCGAAATGGATTACGATGGCCTGAAGGAAGCTGTAGCCTTTCTGATGAATGGCGGAAGGCTTGTAATTGACACATCCACTTATCAAAATGACATGACAACTTTCCATGGAAGGGATGACGTGCTTTCGCTCCTGATTCATTTGGGATATCTCGGATATGATGATAAGAAAAGCGAGGTGTTCATCCCCAATCGGGAAATTCTGGATGAGTTTAAGTCATCCACAAGGGGGACAGCGTGGAAACCGGCTTTCCGGACGCTTCATCTGTCACAGGAAATTCTGAAAGCTACATGGGAGAAAGATGAGGAAACGGTTGCGGAACTTCTGGAAGAAGCCCATAACCGTGCCGGGAATAAGACATATAATGATGAATCGGCATTAAGCTATGCAGTCCAGCTTGCTTATTATGCCGCGCAGATGTATTATACGACGATTCTTGAACTGGACAGCGGAAAGGGATACGTGGATATTGCGTACTTGCCCGCACCGAAATATCCTGCTATTCCGGCACTGGTTGTTGAGCTGAAATATAATCAGAGTGCAGATACAGCGATGTCACAGATCAGGAGACAGAAATATCCTGAGAGACTCATACACTATAAGGGAAACATTTTGCTTGTGGCGATTAACTATGATAAGGAACTCCCGAATACCAGCCCTGAGTTTAAGCATCACAAATGCGTAATTGAGGAGGCATGATTATTAAGAGAATTGTTGTATTAGAAAAAGGAAATAAGAAATATATCAAGATCAAGTTGTCCATTAAGATGATGATACCGATTTATGATGTAATACATGAGAGATCTTTACTTGAAGTAAAGGTCTTTTTCTTTTATAAGAGAAAGAAGGAATAGCATGAAGTATTACCCACTCCCTCGAATGCCCACACGTATTCCATAAACCACATAAATTCTACAGACACGGCGCCTATTGGATTCTTATATTCGATAGGCGCCTTTTTGCGCGATAAGGCCGAACCGCATGCCATGCTCGCATGAGCATGCGTGTGAGGCTAACGTACATCGAAACGGCTGTGCCGTGAGATGTGCGCATCGCGCAGGAGCGGGTGGGCGGTGTTAGCCCGCCCATCCGATCGTTTAAGGACAAATAATTATGAAAATCAGGAGACCATAATGAAATTTAAATCATGGAAAAGAGTTTTTTCCGGGATCCTTGCCGCCGTGACCGTTATCTCATCCTGCACAGCAGGCCCCGTCATGGCAGCATCCGAGGAAACGGAAACAGGATATCCCACACTTCAGGAAGTCATTGAGCAGCTGGATGAAGATGAGATCGTTCGCCCAAGTGATTATATTGTACCCGTCGGCAGCGACTTCAATATCAAGGTAGATTTTTCAAATCTTGATGTGCCGGACTGGTCGAAGGTGAACATCTATTTCGATGATGCATACAATGCAAATGGTGAGTTCTTCACGACAGATCATGCGGACAGCTACCGTGCGGTCTACTATGTTGAGCCGGTCAGCGGCCACCCGATCTATCAGATCAGCCGCAATGTCCGTGTCAAAGAGACGGAAAAGCCGAAGGAAAATACGACAGAAAACTCTTCGGTATCATCAAGCAGCAATGGCGGCGGAACACCTTCGGCAAGCGGCGGCGCAGAAAATGAGGCGGAGGACGATTCTTCAGGAGATGACTCGCAAAGTAATAGCAGTGCCGCAGGAGAGCATGATTCCGGTACAGATTCAGTAAATGCTGATGAATCAGGGAATGGATCAGCTTCTGCATCTTCAGAAGAATCCGCTTCATCAGGGACTGATTCTGGGTCTGGTTCCTCAGTGAATGATTCTGAACCTGCTTCATCGGGGGATGATTCTGAATCTGATAAGGCGGATGATACGTCAGGAGATACTGCCACCACAGGAACAGACTCCTCCGCCGCAACGACAGAGAGCAACCCTGCCGAGTCAGATAATGAAACAGAATCTATGACCGACAGCAGCCTGATCCCGGACACAGATTCTACGATGAAGACAGATGACGAGTCATCAGTCAGAGGTATCGATACGGACACAGCCGAGGATAAGAAAGAGGAGACCGAAGAAAAGACATCTCTGCTTACCACAATCCTCAGCGGCATTGCAAATCTTTTTAAGTCGGATGAGATTACTATTCCTGAGGATGAACTGATTGATGAAGCCCTTGTCGGAGCCTCCGGGGCTGCGGTAGATGCATCGGTCTATGTCACGTCAACTTCGTTCAGTTCCGTCTTCGTCGACCACGCATATCAGACATCCGGTAACTCCGGCGGTGACGTGATCCTCTACTGCGGAGAAGTCGATATGCATTTCTCGGAAGGAACACATACAAGGCAGAATCTGGTGGGTACTTCACTCGAAGGGCACACAGTGACAGCAGCGGATGCCCTGCGTGTCGGCATCATGCAGTACTATTTCTGGAACAAGGCCGGTGTAGACAGCAATAAGGCACGGGGCCTTACGCAGAGAGCTGTATGGGCTATGGCAGTCGGTGATGAAGCTGGCGGTGTTAGTAATACTACGTGGCTGACCCAGGCCGGACTTCTTGACGTCTATAATGCCGGCAAGTCGTACGCGTCATCAAATGCATCAAAATTCGAGCTCGGTGAATGCTATGCCCTTGTCCAGGGAAGCTCCCAGAAACTCGTGTATCTCAGTGTTTCAGAGAAACCGGATGAAGGATCCGCAAAGCTTGTCAAAAAGTCTTCAGACGGAGCGACATCCGGAAACAGCAACTATAGCCTCAAAGGTGCAGTCTATGGGGTGTATTCCGACAAGGCCTGCTCGAAGAAGGTCAAGGAGCTGACAACAGGAGCCGATGGTACTTCCAATACTGTTAAGCTCAGCGCAGCGACATATTATGTGAAAGAGATCACAGCCCCCAAGAACTACAAGAAGGATGATACCGTTCATACAGTCAAGGTGGAGTCTGGGAAAACCGCAACTGTCACTGTAACGGATACACCGGAAAAGACCCCGTTCCATATCCTTAAGGTATCAGAAGACGGGGGAGCAATGCCTGTTACCGGCACAGTCTACACTGTTTATTCAGATAAAGACTGCACTACTTCAGTGGGAACGCTGACCGTCGGAGCTGATGGGAAATCGAATACTCTCAGCGTCCTGTACGGCACCTACTACGTGAAAGAGACAAAAGCCGCTGAAGGCTATGCCCTCGATACAGAGGTCCATGTTGTAGAGTGCAAGGATTCAAAAGAAGTCGAGATCAGGCTGAGCGACAAGGTCGTCAGGGCGGGTGTCATGTTCACAAAGTCCGATGCAGACCTTGGAAGGAATGAGGCTCAGGGATCGGGCACTCTCAAAGGTGCCACGATCGAGATCTTCAGTGACAATGATTACGATATTGTGATCAATGGAAAGACCATCAAGAAAGGCGAGACAGTCGTAAGGCTCTCTTCTGACAGCGATGGTGTCATGAAGACAGATGCAAATGTATTCCCGGTGGGATCTTATACCTGGGAAGAAACGAAAGCACCTGAAGGATACAGCATCGGGGGCAACGACAACAGTGTCACGAAAGGAAGCTTCGCTATTACAGTTGAAGATGCAGGCAAAGTCAAAGACCTGACAGGTAATGGTCCTTCCGATGCAGTGCTCCGGGCAGGCATCCGGTTCGATAAGCAGGATCTTGAGATGAAGGCAGCGACGCCGCAGGGCGATGCTTCGCTTGAAGGCGCTGAGATCGAAGTGGCATCCGAGAATGAGAATCCGGTCGTAGTCGCTGGAAAAGAGTATAAGAAAGGCGACGTCGTACTTATCTTAAGGACCGGCAAAGGCGGGACAGTTTCCACCCCGGTCGACATGCTTCCGCTTGGTTCCTACTCCTGGAAAGAGGCCAAAGTACCGGCAGGATATCTGCTCGAAGGAACAGTATCAGGGAAATTCACGCTGACCGAAAAGGATGCTGCAACGATCAAAGATTTCTCCGGAAAAGGCTCTTCCGACCAGGTCATCCGTGGTGGTGTGAAGATTGGTAAATGGGAAGCCGAGACCAGGAGGCGTGATCCGCAGGGTGGCTCATCGCTGAATGAGACAACATTTGCAATCGTGAACAAGTCCAATGATTCCGTTCTTGTAGATGGAAAGACATATGAGCCCGGTGCGACGATCGCAACAATCAAGACAGATAAAGACGGATACTGGGAGTCCAAGGAGAAGTGGCTTCCCTATGGCAGCTATGCGGCTATCGAGACCAAGGCTCCGGAAGGCCATACGCTTACCGGAACTGTAAAGAATTTCGAGATCAGGAATGACGGCGAGGTCATCGACTTCGACCAGGGACAGTTCGAGAATCAGGTATTCAGAGGAGATCTGGAGCTTGTCAAAGCGGGACAGAGCAATAAAGAGCGTCTTGCAAATGTCCCCTTTCTCATTACGTCAAAGACGACCGGTGAAGAACATATCATCGTGACCGACCCGAACGGCCAGGCTGGGACAGGTACGAAATATGCCGACCATACTGCCGATACAAATAAGAACGATGAAGCCTACAAAGACGGGAAAGTGGATGACGCAAAGCTGTCCTATACCTATGGTGTCTGGTTCAGCGGTGAATCTGATGTGACAGTGGAGCCGGATAATGCAAAAGGCGCGCTTCCCTACGATACCTATACTGTCAAAGAGCTTCGCTGCAAGGCCAATGAGGACTATGAGCTTGTTTCTTACGAAATCACCGTATATCGGGATGGATACACGGTGGACAGCGGAACTGTCGATGATGAGGAGACCCCAAAGATCGAGCTGTCAACGCAGGCAAAGAACAATGAAGCCAAGACTCCGGATGGCGAGCATATCGCTCTGGCAGCTGAGAACTGCAGCATTACAGATACAGTTTCATATGCAGGCTTGACAGCAGGTAAGACTTATACATTAAAGACAGTCCTGATGGATAAAGTGACTGGTGAGACCGTAAAGACACCGGATGGGAACGAAGTCTTAGTTGAGACAGAAATGAAGATCCACTTCTGGAATAAATCCGGGACAAAAGATGTGCCAATCACATTTGATGCGTCAGCACTGGAAGGCCACAGTGTCGTCGTTTTTGAGTATCTTTACGACGAAGATATGAAAGAAATTGCAAAGCATACCGACATCGATGATGAAGGTCAGACGATCGTATTCCCGAAGGCAAGGACCAAGGCTTCAGATGAAGTCACGAAGACGAATATCGTCAATCCGGCAAAGAATATCAAAGTGAAGGATATCCTGTACTATGAGAATCTCCTTGTTGGGAAAGAGTATCTTGTAACGGCGACCCTCATGGATAAAAAGACGGAAAAGCCGATCCTCGATGATGATGGAAAGGAAGTCACGACAATGAAGCGGTTCACAGCGGAGACTTCTGATGGAAGCCTGGATATCATTTTCGAGTTCCCCGGCGTGAAACTTCAGGGAACGGTCATGGTAGCATTTGAAAAAGTCTCTATCCAGGGAATCGAGATTATTGCCCATGCGGATATAAACGATTTGGATCAGACTCTGTACACGCCTAGGATATTAACGACTGCATCAGAAAAGGATACCGGCGCTAAAGAGATGGAAGCTTCAGGTACGAAGGAACTGACCGACCATGTATTGTATGAGTGCCTGCCGGAAGGTGACTATGTTATGCAGGGCATCCTTATGGATAAGGCTTCAGGAAAGCCGGTAATGGATGCGGACGGCAAGGAAATTACTTCTTCGCAGACGTTCAAGGCTGATGCAAATGGCGGATATGTTGACATGAATTTCACTGTTCATGCAGATGAGCTGTCTGGGAAGACTGTCGTCGTATTCGAAAAAGTGTATCAGGCTGATGAGAACGGCGAGCCGGTGGGGGACTCTTTAGCGAATCACGAAGATCTGAATGACATCAGCCAGGCAGTCACGTTCCCTTCTATAGCAACGGAGCTGATTGATGAGCAGACAGGTAATCACAGGGCACTTGCAGCCAAGAAGGTGAAGCATATTGACCATGTAAAATACACCGGTCTGATTGTCGGCAACGAGTACACAGTAAAAGGTGTCCTTGTTGACAAGGCGAGCGGCGAAAAGATCCTGGATGGCGGTAAAGAAGTGGCTGCGCAGCTTGCTTTCAAGGCAGAAAAAACAGATGGAGTCGTTGACCTTACTTTCGAGTTTGATGCGTCTGCCCTGGAGGGAAAATCGGTGGTCGCCTTCGAGGATCTGTATAAGGAAGAAAGATTGATTACATCCCACTCAAGTCTGAGTGATATGGCTCAGACAATTTGGTATCCAAAGATTTTTACAGAACTGAAGGACAATGCATCGGATTCCCATACGGCATTGGCAGCTGAGAAGATTGAGCTTACTGACACGGTTACGTACACGAACCTTGAGGCAGGGAGAAAATACTCCGTCAAAGGCATCATAATGGATAAGGAGACCGGTGAACCTCTTAAGATCAATAACGAGACTGTGACTGCAGTTACTGAGTTTACTCCGAAGGATGAGAGTGGCACTGTTGAACTGACTTTCAGCGTCAACGGGTTATCCCTTGCCGGCAAGACGGTCGTTGCGTTTGAGACGCTTTACGATGACAGTATAGAACTTGCGATACACGCTGACATAAATGATGAGGCCCAGGCTATCGTTATTCCTGGAATTTCGACTGAGTTCGTCAATAATGAGTCCAACAGCCATACCGCTGAAGCTTTAAATCCGAGGAACTTCACTGACACTGTATTATATAAGAATCTGGACGCAGGAGTGGAATACACGATTAGCGGCGTTCTTATGGATAAGGCAACAGGTGACAAACTCCTGATTGGCGGGAAGGAGGTAACTGCAGCAAAGCTCTTCCGGCCTGAGGAATCAGATGGCAATGTCGAGCTTGCATTTGAGTTCGACTGTACATCCCTTGCAGGAAAGGAAGTTGTTGCATTTGAATATCTGTATAAGGATAAGCAGTTAATAGCATATCACGCGGATATTTACGATAAGGCACAGACGGTTGGATTCCATAAGCCGGGCGAGACGCCGACTCCGACACAAAAGGCACCCACACCGACGCCGAGATCCGTGACGCCGGTCCCATCAACACCTAAGACACCATCGAGAGCATCAGTCGTAAAAACAGGTGATACGCAGAATGTAGTCGTTCCGGTACTTATGTTACTTGGAGCCGCATGCGTACTTGGCGGAATCATGCTCACCGTTAAGAAACGGAAGCACTGAAAGAATCATATAGTAACAGTTAACTGGGAGTAGCAGATGAAGCTGCTCTTTTTTCATTTGCAGAAAAGGGTCCTGGACAGGATGGATCTCTGTCAGAACTCTTCTCTGTGAAAAGCAGAGTGTCTACTCAGGAAAGGAAAAATAATGAATAGAGATGTAGAACAGTATGAACGTTTTAAGAGAAGTGATCCGTCGGCAAGACTTGCGCAGTACCAGCAGGCATTTGAAGAGCGCGTTGCTCAGAAGGAAAAGAGACCGGTCACGGCATCTAATGAAGGGAGAAAATAATGGCAAAGCTTACGAAAGAACAGTTCTGTGAATATATAAAGGACCATATCCAGGAATATCTGCCCCCTTCGTTCGACGGGGCACAGATCACGATTCAGGAAGTTACAAAGGCAAATGACGTCGTTCTGACAGGATTCACCATCCGCAGGGAGGATGAGCAGATCGTGCCCAACATTTATCTGGAGCAGTTTTTCGACCGTTACAGAGACGGAGAGCCTATTGACAAGATTGTGGGTGATATTGCCGACGTGCGAATCGATGCAGATATAAGCGGCAAAACGATCGACGTAGATGGGCTTCTCAATTATGACAGCGTAAAGGACCGCCTGCAGATCAGGCTTTGTGACGCGGAACAGAACAGGGAACGCCTGAAAGGACTTGTAAGTCTGCCTGTCGGGGACTTCGCCAAGACCTTCCATGTCTGTGTCGGTGATATGTCTGCAGATTCTTATGGGACGATCGCCGTTACGCCCAGCCTTATGAACAGCTGGGGTATCTCAGCTGAGAAGCTGAATGCGGATGCCCTTGCCGCTGAAGACAGCCGTAAACCGGCTCTCTACCATCTTCCTGACATGATGGATCATATGATGTCCGGAGGTGAGCCAAGAAACCTCCTCGGCAATGCATTTCCTATCATCAATGAAGAGAACCAGATGAATCTTTTCTGCCTTACGACAAAGGACAAAGCGTTCGGTGCGTCGCTCATGGTCAGGGATGATATTCTCGCGCAGGCCGCTACTGCACTCGGCGGGAGTTTCTTTGTCCTTCCGTCATCCGTGCATGAAGTACTGATCGTGCCGGAGAACAATCCTATGACGGCGGCGGAGCTGTCACAGATGGTACATGAGATCAACAGCTCTGTAGTCAGTACAGATGACTTCCTCTCGGATAAGGTCCAGTTCTACGACAGTGATACGAGAGTACTTGAAAATGCAATGCAGCGCGAGGCCGCCAAAGAAATGGAACACAGTGGAAAGCGCCCCAGCCTGACGGAACAGCTCGCGAAGAAGACAGAGGAGGCCAGAAATAAGCCGATGAAATTGGATTCCCCAAGACCCAGGAATGAATTTGCTCTCGGATAATGGTGGCGATCGATGGGATTCTTGGACGGGGCGGAAGCGGCTTTTGAACAACTGATGAGGGAAAGCCCGAACACACAGCATATTGACAGAGGTATCGACGGCACCGATGAGGAGTGCCGTTCGTGCAGGTATCTGATGCTTGATGGGACATGTTTCTACGGGACATGTCCTTATAAAATACGCAGAAAGAGAAAGGACAGGAGCAGGTGAAACAATGAGCGTTTACCGTGTGATAAAAAATAAGAACTATACGACGATGTGCAATTATCATGTACGAGACAAGAACATTAGTCTGAAGGCTATTGGCCTTCTGACGGTTTTTCTCACCCTTCCGGATGACTGGGAGTTCAGTGTCCGGGGAACAGCAGCGATCGTGAAGGATGGAAAAGCATCCGTTCAAAGTGCGATGAAGGAACTGAAGGCTGCCGGATATCTGGAGACGACCCAGATGAGGGACGAAAAAGGGAAGCTCGGTAAAATGATGTACATCATCTATGAAGTGCCACGGAAGATGCTAGGACCTGCGGAGCAGTATGAAGCTGTCGATTATGTTATCCCGGATGAGGCTTTTGGATCTTCGGAAAAGCCGTGTCCGGAAAAGCCGTATCCGGAAAAACCGTATCCGGGAAAACCGTATCTGGGAAAACCGTATCCGGAAAAACCGTGTCCGGAAAAACCGTGTCCGGAAAAACCGTATCCCGGAAACCCGCAGCCCGAAAAACGGGATACGGAGAAGCCGCATACGGATATGCGGGATACGGATTTTCCGGATACCGAAATACCGTCACCGGAAAATCGGTCACAAATAAATACTTATATAACAAGTAAAGAAATACAAAGAAAAGAAGAAAATAATAAAAGAGTGAGTGCAAATGCATCGCAGCGGTATGGGAGATATCAAAATGTGCTCCTCACACAGGAAGAATACGATGAGCTCACATTTGATTTCCCCGATGGCTATCAGGATATGATTGAGAATCTGTCTGCGTATATGTATTTGCACAAGCGATCCTATCCAAATCATCTTGCAACCATGCGTGCATGGGCGAGAAAAGACAGGCTGAAGGCAAGGGCTGCAGCCAGTGTGCCGCAACCACACTATGACAGGTCTGCCTATCAGGCATGTGACGGTGAGAGCTTATGAATACGATCAGGGAAGATGTAAAAACCATGATCGAAAGCATTCCGATGCAGGTAGTCCCTAATGCCGGCGATTATTACGGCAGTGATGGTCTCCTTCGATGCGGTGACTGCGGTAAGCCGAAAGAGCTGCGCATCAAGATATTCGGGATAGACAAGACAGTCCATTGCATGTGTGAATGCGAAATAAAGGAGGACGAAGAGACGAGGGCTAGATTAGAGCAGGAAGAGCAGATGATTTATATCAAGAGGCTCAGGACGAACGGTCTTCAGGACAGGCTCCTTCAAAAGTGCCGATTTGATGACGCTGAATACTCCAGAGCTCTCTCAATAGCCAGGAAGTATGCCGAGAATTGGAACTCTCGTGCTGCGGATAATGCAGGTCTTCTTTTCTGGGGACCCGTCGGGACCGGCAAATCATTCATAGCTGCATGTATCGCAAATGCTCTGATCGAGAAGAGCGTTCCAGTGCTCATGACCAGTTTCCCGAAAATCATGAACAGCATGGGGAGTATCTTCTCTGCAGACCGACAGAAATACCTGAGTTCATTTCAGAAATATCATTTGCTGATTATCGATGATCTGGGTGTAGAACGAAGCACCGAGTACACGCAGGAAATGGTATATCAACTGATCGATGAACGTTACAAGACAGAACTGCCGCTCATCATAACGACAAATAAGACCTGGGACGAAATTAAAAATCCTAAGAGTGTAGGGGACGCACGAATCTTCAGCCGGATACGCGAGATGTGCGTCCCTGTCTTTGTCGGTGGTGACGATAAAAGAGAATCAAAGGCAGAAGCAAAAATGAGAAGACTGAAGGAGATTATTGAGTGAAGAATAGGAGAACAAGATAATGGGCAAATCTAATGTAATCGCATGCATCAATCAGAAAGGAGGAACAGGCAAGTCGGCTACAGCCGAGAACCTTGGCATAGGATTGGCAAATGAAGGAAAGAAGATCCTTCTCATTGACCTTGATCCTCAGGGGTCTCTTACGATCAGTCTGGGATATCCACAGCCGGACGAGATAGCTACAACAGTAACAGATATCATGAACAAGATCGTTACGGAAAAACCAATCAGTGAGGGTGAAGGAATCCTGCATAATCCGGAAGGCGTGGACCTGCTTCCTGCCAACATTGAGTTATCCGGCATGGAGGTCGGACTTGTAAATACGATCAGCAGGGAGACAGTACTCAGGGAGTATATCCAGAGTGTTCGGAAGAATTATGACTACGTTTTTATTGACTGCTCACCGAGTCTCGGTATGCTGACGATCAATGCGATGGCTGCCGCAGACAGCTTGATTATTCCGCTCCAACCGCAGTATTTATCCGCTAAAGGTCTGGAACAATTGCTGGGTACTGTGCGGCGGGTAAAACGGCAGATCAATCCGAAGTTAAGGATCGAAGGGATACTTCTAACCATGGTCGATTCCAGAACCAAAGACGCCAGAGAGATAGCGGACCTGGTGCGGGAGGCATATGGAAAGTCGATTAAAGTATTTGCAACAGAGATCCCCAGATCGGTCCGTATGTCTGAGACTTCCAAAGTCGGCAAGAGCATCTTTGCGTATGATGGCAAATGCAAAGCCGCTGAAGCTTACCGAAATCTGACGAGGGAGGTGCTGGACAATGCCGAAAAGAGGCGAAAACATCAGCTTGAAGAGCTTCGATGACATTTTTTCCACGGAGGAAAGCCGCCAGACTGGCCAGCAGGAACATGTTCAGCAGATACCATTATCTGAGCTCCATGAGTTCGAGGGACATCCGTTCAGAGTTGTTGATGACGAGGAGATGCAGAAGGTCGTAGAGAGTGTTAAGAAGTATGGCGTATTGACCCCGGCAATTGCTAGACCGGATCCTAACGGAGGTTATGAGATCATATCAGGACACAGGAGATTACGAGCTTCGGAGCTTGCAGGGCTTGAGACCTTACCTGTGATTGTCAGAAACATGGACGATGATGAGGCTATCATTTTTATGGTGGACTCAAATCTGCAGAGGGAGAAGATACTGCCGAGTGAGCGGGCGTGGGCTTATAAAATGAAGTTGGATGCGCTTAAGCACCAAGGTCAAAGAAATGATTTAACTTCTCGACCAGTGGTCGACAAGTTAAATATAGCGGAGATTATAGGAAAAGAAACCGGAGAAAGTGGAAGGCAAATCCAACGATTTATTAGACTTACAGAATTACAGCCTGAACTTTTAGATCTGGTAGATAGCAAACAGTTGGCATTTAGACCTGCTGTCGAATTGTCCTACTTAAAGCCAGAAGAACAGCACGATTTCGTTGAAGCCATGGACATCACTCAAAATGCACCTTCACTTTCACAAGCGCAGCGTATTAAAAAACTGAGCCAAGCAGATATGTGCACCTTGGAATCAATGTCGGAGATAATGAACGAAAAAAAAAAAGATGACTTAAGCAAGGTCATTATCAGCCATGATGTTCTTCGTAAATATTTCCCGAAGTCTTACACACCGAAACAAATGGAAACTCAGATCATAAAACTGTTGGATCAGTGGTATCAAAAAAAGAATCGCAACCAGGGAATAGGAGATTAAAGATATGTCAGAACATGAAAGCAAAAATATGAAGATAGACGCTAACGATCTGATGGATGCTATCATTGAAATGGCAGGTGATAATGGAATTGCAATCACTATTCACCCTTATATGGGTGATCAATCTGAAACATTAGGGGATGAAGAATGTACAGGTAACAGCCGCCTTTCAATAAAAGGCCATCGGTATGGCTTGTACCTTCCCGGGCGTGGGTTCCATATCAGAAACTGCAGAGCCTGTGCGGAGTATTTTCCGACCGTGCTGGATTACTGCTGTGAGAAGTATGGAATAATTGAATATGATGCGGGCGAAGGATTGGTCGTTCAGTTCCATCAGAGTCAGACATTTGCACTGGATGAAGATTTTTACATCTTTGGTCCGGTGCTTTTTTATATGACTGATCATGAGGGGGATTATACGGAATTTGCTGAAAATGAAATTGCCGGCATTAAGCAGATGATCGAAGAGAACACAGTCATGTATTCGACGTACCAGGTGAAAATCCCAGCGCTTAAAATGGGGAGACTGTCAGATATTTATCCTGATTACGAGTGACCGGGAACAGAACTGGGGGCTGCATAGTGAGCAGCCCCTTAATCTATAAGGAAGGAGGATGCCCGGCGAGTGATTTGTTGAACCGGACAAATAACTATTGCAAGAGGAAATCGAGAATAAAACATTTAATCTGGCAGTCAGCACAACGAAACTTACGGGAAGAGTAGTCGTTGGTCTTGCGCTGAATTATTTGAAAAACAGGAAACATGCCTGGGAAGAAAACAAGTCTACAGGCAAGCAGAGCGTTAAGCAGCTGCTTAGGCAAAATCAGGGCGTTTCATCAATTGATATAGCAAAGACTGATTTAAAGGATTTCCAACGAGTAGCAGGTAAGTACGGCATTGATTATGCAATACGGAAGGATGCTTCAGAAGTTCCGCCAAGATACATTGTCTTTTTTAAAGCCAAGGACGCGGATGCTATGACGGCAGCCTTTAAAGAGTATTCAGCAAAAGTTCTAAAGAAGCAGCAAACACGGAAAAGTGTCCTTGCCGAACTTCATAAGGCAGTTGCTATCGCGGCTTCGCTTCCTCAGAAAGCTGTTGATCACGTTAAGAACCTTCATCAGGATTTATCGCTATGAAATTCAAATTTGATCTGAACCTTCAGTGGGACGATATGAAGAAATATCTGATAATGTCGATTCCTTATATTTGCACAGGACTATGTATGACAGTGATCGGAAAAGCGTGGAGGTTATCCCCCGGCAGTAATTCTTCTGAGAAGATTACATCTTTTATTCGATATCTTCCGTTAATTCTGCAGCGTCCTCTTCCGAGTTTGCATATCTTGGATCTGCTGTTTGGCATTTGCTCTGGAGCAATACTGCGCATTGCTGTATATTTGAAGAGTAAGGATGCAAAGAAATACAGACACAATGTTGAGTATGGATCAGCACGTTGGGGAACAAAAAAAGACATTTCACCGTTTGTCGCACCGAGTTTTGAGGACAATATCATCCTGACAAAGACTGAGATGCTTATGATGAGCAACCGGCCCAAAAATCCTGCAAATGCAAGGAATAAGAATGTTTTGGTTGTCGGTGGATCCGGATCAGGTAAGACCAGGTTTTTCATTAAGCCCAATCTTCTGCAATGCTGCTCAAAAAAATTCCCTGTTTCATTTGTTGTCACAGATCCAAAAGGCACAGTTGTTTGTGAGTGTGGAAAAGCACTCCTGCACTTCGGGTACAAGATAAAAAACTTCAATACGATCAACTTTCATAAAAGCATGCATTATAACCCGATGGCGTACATACATTCGGAAAAGGATATACTAAAGCTGGTCACGACATTGATTGCAAATACAAAAGGAGATGGTAAAGCCAATGATGATTTCTGGCAGAAAGCCGAAACGCTCCTTTATACTGCCTTGATTGGTTATATCCACTATGAAGCTCCCGAAGAAGAGCAGAACTTCGCTACTTTGATCGAGCTGCTTAACGCTTCGGAAGTGCGTGAGGATGATGAGGATTACCAAAATCCGGTGGATTTAATGTTTGAAGCATTAGAAAAAAAGAACCCGAGGCACTTTGCAGTACGCCAATATAAAAAATACAAACTGGCGGCGGGAAAGACAGCTAAAAGTATTTTGATTTCGTGCGGGGCGAGGCTTGCCCCGTTCGATATTCAGGAGCTTAGAGACATTACCGCTTAC
>JBGUWZ010000007.1:0-3056 GCA_045221675.1 Lachnospiraceae bacterium
CTGAATTGAACTAACGTGCTTGCCATCGTATTATCCTCCTGACTTGATAATGGTTTATGGTCATACCTTAACCACCTATAGCATACCACAGAAAGAATACAAATGCAATCATATGATTACAATTGTTGCGGGAGGGGATCCTCATTGATTTTGCTGTTTTGTGGTCCTACTGGACACTTTTCTTCTAAACCGAAAAATTGTCCAGTAGGATTCGTTGCCATTGTTTCTACGAGTTTATCTTACGCATATAACTGTCCCATAATCCGGTCTCAATTGCATTTTTGCAATTTTCACCCTCTCTGCTTCTTTCAAATCCCAGAACCGCCTCATTTTTAAGCTCCCCGGCATTTTCTCCGTATAAGAAACCAGGATGATAAATCCAAATAATTCTGAAGGAGGAAATGCACTATGAACCTTTTTGAAACTGTTAAAGCAAGTGTCAGCGTGCCAGAGGCTGCCAGGGCATACGGGCTTACCGTGACCCGCCATAACATGGCCCGGTGTCCCTTCCACGATGACCGCCATCCAAGCCTTAAGCTCAATCCGGACTTCTATTACTGCTTCGGATGCGGAGCGAAGGGTGATGTGATCGACCTGGTTGCCAGGCTTTTTAATCTTAGCCCTTATGAGGCGGCCAGGAAGATCGCGGAGAATTTTGGAATCGACCCGGATAATCCGCCGAAGGTCGCTGCACTTGCAAAACCTAGGCACCCGATGATCAGTGCGTTCCGTGATGATGAACGCTACTGTCAGCGGGTGCTTTGTGAATATCTGCACCTTCTGGAGAACTGGAAGGTGCAGTATGCACTCACTTCGATGGAAGAAGAGCCGGATGACCGCTTTGTGGAAGCCTGCCAGATGTTCGCCTATATCGAATATTTGGCAGACCTTTTAACGGTCGGCGACCTCGAACAGCGGAAGGCTGTGGTCATGGAACTGATGAAGGATGGCAAAATCACCGGACTTGAGGACCGCGTGAACAGAGCCCATGAGAAGGAAAGGAGGTCGGATAATGCCGAGAAAATCAACGCTGCCTCCTGATGCCCCGGTATGGCTCACGGAAGACCGCAGGATCGATGAGATGACATTCTGCTGTTCGTTTCTCGAGGCGCATCCTATGAAATGTGTCCATGGGAAGCTGTATACCGTCGATGGTCTTATCTCCGATGAGGCCGCCTTAAAGCGCGAGATCTTTATGGAGATCTGTGACTGGGTCAAATCCGGAACTGCAAGGAAGGTAGAAGATCTCTTAAAGGCAGTCAGGATGATGGCCTTCGCTGATGAGCTCCCATTGCATCAGGACCGCATCCATGTTTCAAACGGCACCTGGTATCTGGACGGTCATTTCAGTGAAGAAAAGGAATACTGCCGGAACCGGCTGGAGGTCGCATACAACTCGGCGGCAGGCATGCCGAATGTCTGGCTGAACTTCCTTTCGGAGCTTTTGATCCAGGAGGATATTCCAACACTGCAGGAATACCTGGGATATTGCCTGCTTCCTACTACGAAGGCCCAGAAAATGCTCTTGA
Organism: Lachnospiraceae bacterium; assembly: GCA_045221675.1. Classification (GTDB taxonomy): domain Bacteria; phylum Bacillota; class Clostridia; order Lachnospirales; family Lachnospiraceae; genus Chordicoccus. Next base: position 1,530 of record JBGUWZ010000007.1, read on the forward strand.
TGATTGGAAAAGGCGGCGAAGGCAAATCCCGGATCGGACTGGTGATGCGGTCGATCCTCGGGATCAATATGAACACCACCAGCATTCAGAAAGTTGAGACAAACCGCTTTGCCAGGGCAGACCTGGAGGATAAGCTGCTCATGGTGGATGACGATATGGATATGAGCGCGCTGACTAAAACAAATTATATCAAATCCATTGTCACCTCCGAGTGCCAGATGGATGTCGAACGGAAAGGCATCCAGAGCTATCAGAGCCTCCTGTATGTCCGATTCCTTTGCTTTGGGAACGGAGCCCTTACCGCACTTCACGATCGGTCTGACGGGTTCTTTAGACGGCAGATCGTAATCACCACGAAGGACAAGCCGGAAGGCCGTGTTGACGACCCCTATCTTGTCGAAAAGCTGATCACGGAAAAAGAGAGTATCTTTCTTTGGTGCCTGGAGGGACTCAAGCGGCTTGTCGCCAATGATTACCGATTTACCATCAGTGGCCGGTCAAAGGACAACATCGATGCCATTGTGAAGGACGCGAACAACATCCTGGAATTTCTGGCATCCGAGGGGTACCTCACTTTCCATGAAGACAGTAAGGCTGCGACCTGCGATCTGTATGCGGCTTATAAGGAATGGTGTGATGACAATGCGGACAATGCGCTTTCCATGAAGAGCTTCGCCAATTTCCTTTCCCAGTATGCGGAAACGTATCACCTGATCCCGGATAACAACATCTATCGAGGGAAGGGGAAACGCTGCCGGGGATATCGCGGCGTCGAGGTCGTCGATCATGATAATCCATTTCTTAAGTAAAGTTGTCATATCATGCGTACGTGCGTACAAGCGTACGGTGCCTGTTACAGATGCTGTCTGTACGCATGTACGTACGAACACAAGAATCAGGAAGTCTTTACCACTGCAGAGTTTGAAGGAGGAGCAGATACTATGGCGGCACCGCAGTATGCAATCATGCGATTTATGAAATATAAGGGGCCGGAAATTGGGAAGATCGAGGCCCATGATGAAAGAACAAAAGAGAGCTATGCCAGTAACCCGGATATCGATCCAAGCCGGACACATCTGAATTTCCATCTGGTCGAACCTCGGGGGCGGTACCGTGCAGAGGCCGAACGGCAGATTAGAGAAGCAGGATGCCTACTGGGAACATATGGTCAAAAGGTTCCCGGAACTGGAGCGCGGCGTAAGCGCCAGTGAGACCGGAAGGGACTATATCCCTCCCCGGGTCTTCAAAGAGATGACACGGCTCAATAAACAAAGGGAGAAGCTGGAGAGTCTGCTCTCTGGGGTCAATGCCTTCAATGCGAAGGCTAAGGCTGCCGAGATTGCTAAAGTGCTGGATAAGTATATCCCGAGCGTCGAAAAGATGAGCACCCAGGTCCGGAAGTACAGCAAAGCTTTCTGCTCCATGAAGGCTGAAACCACAGCGCTTGAACTGGCAAACGAAACCCTTACGGCAGAACTGAAGGAAAGCCGCCAGGAGAGCGTTTTAAAGAGAATGGCAGATCTGCAG
>JBGUWZ010000008.1:0-52372 GCA_045221675.1 Lachnospiraceae bacterium
TTGAAGACGACGAGGTTGATAGGGCAGAGGTGGAAGTGCAGTAATGTATGGAGCTGACTGCTACTAATCGGACGAAGGCTTGACCAAAAGCGGAGGAAGCGGGAACCGCAGGCGGAGCGGACCGGCATGCTTGCATGCCAGGGCCGGAGGAGCCTGAGGGAAACATTTGCGTAGCAAATACACGAAGTTGATGCGAAGCATCAACGAGTGACCCGCTGACTTGTAGACTTACTTATTTAGATTTGTATGTGCGGTTTTGAGGGTGCGTAAAGAATACGGCTCTGTGGTACAGTTGGTTAGTACGCCGCCCTGTCACGGCGGAGGTCGAGGGTTCGAGTCCCTTCAGAGTCGCTTTGGGATCATAGCTCAGCTGGGAGAGCATCTGCCTTACAAGCAGGGGGTCAGAGGTTCGAGCCCTCTTGGTCCCAGTATCATGCCGATGTGGCTCAATTGGCAGAGCAGCTGATTTGTAATCAGCAGGTTAACGGTTCGAGTCCGTTCATCGGCTTTTATATTTGGATGGGTTCCCGAGTGGCCAAAGGGGGCAGACTGTAAATCTGTTAGCGATGCTTTCGAAGGTTCGAATCCTTCCCCATCCATTTTAATTTAATATCGCGGGGTGGAGCAGTCTGGAAGCTCGTCGGGCTCATAACCCGAAGGTCATAGGTTCAAATCCTATCCCCGCTACTCTTTATTTTATGCCCAGTTAGCTCAGTTGGTAGAGCAGTAGACTGAAAATCTACGTGTCTCTGGTTCGATTCCGGAACTGGGCACGAGCGGAAGTCATTTATGACTTCCGCTTTTTTTATCACAAACCCGAAATAGCAAAAATGCGTCAGTTCCCGGGAGTTTAACATTTCGGATATCTCTAATTTGCATAATTGTTGATAAGAATATTAAATAAAATCGGCAGATCATACTGTAAAAGTATAATACTTCATTATGGGGCCACGTTTTCCGAAATCACGTGAATTTGCGACAAATATTCCTAATTTTCTGTATAGGTGTAAAACGGGATGTGCCCTTGAAAAAAAGAATAAAATGAGGTATCTTATATTTACTTATGTTCAACATAGTAACTGGCGTATAGCTTTGGGGAGATTTCATCTTTTATGCGGTAAGCTGTTGATGAAGTGTAGCCAGAAAAAAGGAAAAGAGGAGTAGCCTATGAAGAAAAAATTTTTAGCTATGATCTTGTCTGCAGCAATGATGGTCACGGCTGCGCCGGAGACCACAGTCTTTGCGTCAGATATTGATTATGCTGCTTCTGCAGTAGCAGAAGAAATCCTGGAAGAGGATGAACTTGTGGGTGAAGCTGCTGATGAGGCAGAGACATCCGAAGAAGTAGTGGCATCCGAAGAAGCGGAAGAGTCTGAGACAGAGGAAACCGCAGACCTCGATGCATCCGTACCTGAGGAAGCACCGGCAGATGCGGAGGAAGCCGCATCAGTTGAAGCTATCAGTGATGACGTATTTAATTACACAGTAAATGAAAACAAGGAAGCTGTCGTAACAGGTCTCAAGGCGGCTGACGCTGAAGAACTTGTTATACCGGATATTGTCACTTTCGGTGAAACAATCTACACAGTCACCGGAATCGCGGATAACGCTCTGGACGGGAATGCAAAGTCACTGGCAATCCCGGCGACAGTAAAAGAGTTCGGTATCCAGAATCTCCCCGCACTGGAGACGATCAAAGTCGATGAAGCCAGCGGAAATTTCTTTGTTCAGGAGAATGTTCTCTATGAAATCAGGGAATCCACCAGCCGAATCGCTCTTTATCCGGCAGCAGCCAAGGGTGAAGTATTTGTGATCGGTGAGAATGTAGGTGAGATTGCAGAAGGCGCATTTGCAAATGCAGCTAATCTGAAGACAGTCATCATCGGCAAGGATGTTAAGAAAATTGAGACGAATGCATTTGTTTCTTTCGAAAATCCGCTGATAGTCGTATTTAATATGAAGGAAGCTCCGGAAGTTGCATCTAAGGCATTTGTTTTCGACAAGGTCATCGGCAATGTGTTCTATTTCACTACAGCTGATGTTCTTGAGACAATCAAGTCAAAGACTGCAGATTTTGTTGAAAGCCCGTTCTTCTACGATCCCGAAGGCGGTGAGAAGCTCAGTGATACGACAGGTGTGGTTGATTTTAAGACCGGTGAGCTGCCGAAGGAAATCGCTGCGATTCTTGAAGCTAAGGGCATTGCTGTCGAGAAACCGGTAGCTGATGTCAGGGAAGAAGTTGTTGGCGCAAGCAGCATTCCCGGCGAGGATGCAAAAATTGAGAATGGCTATTATGTGATCAAATATGCTGCTAATACTGATTATGCTATGCATGTCAAGAATGACGGTATGGCAAATCAGACAAAGGTAGAGATCAATAAGCACACTAAGAGTGCACCAAAAGATGCTGTTATTTTCAAGGTCACTCAGGACGGCAACGGCAAATACCGTATTCTCTGCTTCTGGTCCAATAAGAGACTTGGCGTAAATGTATCTGTCCCGGAAGCCGGTGAGGGCGTCACTCAGAGAGATATCAAGTATTACAACAACCAGCAGTGGTATATCAGAAAGTCTGATAAAGAACCTGAATCTATTCTCATTATTAACTGCGCGAACCCGAAAGTCGTAGTCACAGCTCCGAGCAACCTTCAGGGTGGAAACCTTACAGTTCAGGAGTTGACCGAAGACGCTAACCAGCTCTGGAAATTTGAGGCTATCAGCGATCCGACGATTACATTTGACAGTGAGAACCTTTATAACATTGTAAGTGCAGTAAAGACAGATATGGCTGCTACGGTCGCAGATAAGAATCTCAGAACAAGCTATAAGCTTCAGGCCGTCGGAAAATCCGGTCAGAGATTTTATCTTAAGAAAGTAGGCTACGGCAATATCTATAAGTTCATCAATTTTGATTCCGACAAGGCAGTCTGCGTCTACGGTGCTCAGAAGACACCGGGATCGGATGTCTTACAGTGGGGCAATGGAGATGCGGAAAGCCAGAGATGGCATCTGGTAAAAACATCCGCTAAGGATGGATCTGCCGCTTACTTTGTCAAGGGTGTCGGAAGCAACCTTTACCTGACTGTAGCCGGCGGCAAGACAGCAGCAGGAACAAACATCGAGATCAATAAGGCAAGTGCAGCACATAAGTGGCAGTTCGTTGAAGCCAATGTAACTCTGAAGGTTCCTGTAGGCCCGATGATCAGAATCGTGAGCAAGGGCAACAAGGGTCTTTACCTCACAGTAAAAGGCGGCAGCGAAGCTGACAATACGAACATTGACGTTGAGAGTCAGAGCAAGAAGACAGATCAGCTTTGGTCTATGGTTCCGTTAGGCGGCGGCTATTATAAGATGGCCAACGTCGCATCCAGAAACTCAGTGAGTGTCAAGTCCGGCAGCAAAGCTGATGGTGCAAATATCTGTGCCCGTCCGTACAAGAGCTGGAATTCACAGATCTGGAAGATCGAACAGGCCGGCAATGACGGCAGCTGCTATTTCATTAATAAGCTCACAGGCAAGTACCTGACCGTTAAGGGTGGCAAGTATTCTTCCGGTACGAATATTGAGCAGGCTTCTTTCAAGGGTGATAATTCTCAGAAGTTCTATTTCAGAGATGGTCAGGTCACAGCGGGCTGGCAGAAGTATGGCACAACGAAGCGTTATTATAATACCGACGCAACACATAAAACGAATTCGTTCATTGACAACGGAAAGTATTATGTAGATGCAAAGGGTCTTCCGCTGACAGGCTGGAAGAAATACGGTTCATATTACTTCTACTATAAGGGTCTGGACGGCAAGGAAACTACGGATACTCGTCCGTATCTTACAAAACTGTTTGGAACCAAGAAGACATGGAACGGATACACAGCGCCGAATTGTTCATATTATATGACGATCGATAACGCGTCCCCGTGCCTTGCGACGGTCTATACAAAGTATAAGGGAACGAACAGCTGGAACCTTCCGGTATTCTCTTTCCTTGTATCACCCGGAACAACATCTACGCCGACTGACTTCGGCAATCGCAAGACAAGAACGAAATATCGCTGGAAAGAGCTTATGGGACCGTCCTACGGACAGTATGCAACAGAGCTTCTCGCTTACACAGTCGTTGCGGGATCCAGCTATATTGACTGGACAAACAACGGTGAGTATTTCCATTCAGTCGCCTGCGGAGCTGCGAATACCTCCAACCTGAATCCTGCAGTCTACAATCTGCTCGGAACACGTCAGTCGCACGGCTGCGTACGTATGTGTGTCCGTTATGCATGGTGGACATATACGTATGTTGATTCGGGAACGACAGTATATGTCGGAGCAAATCTGGCACGGCCGCTCACTCATGTGCCGCAGCCGAGGGCTTATAACAGCATTGATCCGACAGATCCTGCTTATACCGGCAACTACGGTTATACAGACACAAGGAACTGGGTATACTGGAACGGATATCTCTTCTAAAGAGTCTGATATGAATTACTTGAGAAGGAGCGCGAAAGCGCTCCTTTTTTCATGGGCAGGGGAGTCATGCCCGCTTGAAAAGGAAGGAATTGCAGGCGGGGATAACAATGCTATACGCGCGTTAAAAAGACGAGGTCGCCGCAACCATTGTGCGGCAGCCTCGTCTGCGCTTGAATACAATATCTGGGAGATGGATTGTTGGGAATGGTTCTTTTTTACGTGAAAAAAATCGCCTAAAAAGAATCGTCCCGAATTCGTGAAATTAAAGCTCTACCTTGAAGTCTGCGGAGCCTTCGCCATTGATAACGTAGTATGCAACGCCTTCTTCCGGCTTGACATATACGTCGATCGTCTTGACAGCAGCCTTCTCGTTCATTGCCTTGTAAGCTGCAACAGCCTTGTCAGCGATCGTTGTGATATCGAACTGCTTGCCGGCGGCTTCTACAGTAACAGTAGCCTTTGGAGCTGTCTTTCTTGTTGTTGCCTTCTTGGCGACTTTCTCGGCGGCGGCCTTTGTCTCGGCAGCGACCTTCTCTACTTCCTTCTCAACTTCAGCGACAGCCTTCTCAGCGGCAGCCTTTGTTTCGGCAGCTTTCTTAGCGGCAGCGGCCTTTGTCTCAGTTACTTTCTTTGTTGCTGTCTCAGCAGCTTTCTTTGTTGTTGTAGCAGCAGCTTTTCTTGCCATAATAATTTTTCCTCCTCGAAATTGATGCACATTCGATGTGCGTAATTGTCATATTTTTTCGTTGTACTAAGCAAAGATCTGATTGTATCTGCGCTTTTCTCAACGGTGGCAATTATAAATCCAAATATTCGATTTGTCAAATTTTGAAATGAGTTTTTGGTGAATTTGCGCTATTGACACATGTTTTGACCTTTTTTTACTGGAAAAAGGAAAACGGATATTTTTCGCATTTGCCCCGAAATGATGGATATATTCAATAAAAATTGATTATAAAGCTATAATCCGATATAGTAATGCGACGCGGTTTGGATTATAATGTACAAAGGATTGGTATTTTTTCTGATATTTATGGGAATTATTGACAATCTTTTGATGGGAGCACGACATGAAATTAAAAGTCCGCAGAGCTGAGCACAGGGATGAATCAAGGATACTCGACCTTCTGCTGCAGGTCAATAATGTACATGCGGATGGAAGACCGGATATTTTTATAGCCGACAGGAGGAAGTATACTGACGGACAGCTCTCTATTCTCATTGAAGATGAGACCAGACCGATTTTCGTGGCTGTTGATGATGATGAGTATGTATACGGATATGGCTTTTGTATCGTGACAGAGGTGAAGGACGGTTCTAACCTCCAGCCGATCAAGACATTGTATATTGATGATCTATGTGTTGACCAGACCGTAAGACGAATGGGGACAGGTCAGATCATTTATGATTTCATAAAAGATTACGCTAAGGAAATCGGATGTTATCATCTCACCCTGAATGTCTGGGCGTGCAATCCGTCTGCCATGAAGTTTTATGAAAAGCAGGGGATGCAGATGCTGAAGAAAGAGATGGAGATCATTCTCTGACATTCAGATTTTGCCCGTGGCAGACAGTCGGGCATTCCGATCAACAGTGAGTGGAAAAGTTGGAACGAAAATATATAAGGGCAGCAGTCTGCGGCTATGGTACAGTTTAAAGAAATAACGAGTGGTCCGGATGACGGTGTGTGCTGCATGTATATACTGCAGTGCAGTGATGGGAGTCTCTATACGGGATGGACGAATCATTTGCAGGAGAGACTGAAAGCGCACAATACCGGCAGAGGGGCAAAGTACACAAAGGGCAGGAGTCCGGTGAGATGTGTGCATGTTGAGACATTTGCAACCAAAGAGGAGGCAATGTCCAGAGAATTCGCAGTGAAGCATCTGGCAAGGGCTGAGAAGGAAAAACTGATTCTCGGCACTTCAAGTGAGTCACATATAAAAAGTTAAGAATGGGAAGGAAGGCTTTCCGAAATAAATAATAAGGAGGAGTTATGTCAGGCGAAGATAATATTTTTATTGTTGGTCACAAAAACCCCGACACGGACTCAATATGCTCGGCACTGTCGCTCGCATATCTGAGAAATCAGTCTGAGAAGACGACCCGCTACGAGGCAAGACGCGCGGGACAGCTCAACGAAGAGACTGAATTCGTACTGAAGTATTTCGGCGTTGAGGCACCGAAGTACATGCCGAATGTCGGACAGCAGGTCAGAGACCTGGTCATTGACGAGACTGAGGGCGCTCCGGATGATATTACGATCCGTATTGCCTGGGAGTACATGCAGGAGAGCGGTGTTTCTTCACTGCCGATCATGAATGCGGACAATGAGCTCGAAGGTATGCTCGCTGTCAGCGATATCACGAATTTCTTCATGGACGCTTACACAAAGACTCTGATGTCGGAGGCAAAGAGCAAGTATTTCGATATTGCCGAGACCGTAAATGGGCATGTTATCGTCGGCGATGAGCAGAGCTTCTTTACGGAAGGCCGTGTAATTGTTGGTGCTGCTACACCTGAGAATTTCGCTAAGTATATGGAACCGAAGGATCTTGTCATCCTGAGCGACCGCGCGGACACTCAGCTCTGTGCAATCGAGAACGGGGCAAGCTGTATCGTTCTGTGCCTCTGCGACAGTGTTACGGATGAAGTCAAAAAAGCTGCCGAGGAGAAGGGATGTGTGGTCATCGTCACAAGATTTGATACTTACACAGTCTCCCGACTGATCAATCAGGCAGTTCCGGCCAAGTTCCTCATGCGCAAGGACAGCCTTGTTACATTCCATATTGATGACTTCCTGGATGATATCAGAGAGACAATGGGCAAGCTTCGTCATCGCTCCTATCCGGTCCTCAACAGAAAAGGCCAGTATCTCGGCATGATCGGCTCCGCAAATCTTCTCGATGCCAAGAAGAAGAAAATCATCCTTGTAGACCACACCGAGAAGTCTCAGGCTGTGGATAACCTTGATGAGGCTGAGATCCTTGAAATCGTCGATCACCACAGAGTCGGTACGGTCGAGACGATCAACCCGATTTATTTCCGCGGAGAACCGGTCGGCTGCACATGCACGATCCTGTATTCAATGTTCCATGAACTCGGCATTGAAATCCCGCCGCATATCGCAGGCCTCATGATGTCAGCGATCGTCTCCGACACACTGCTCTTCAGATCTCCGACATGTACGCCGAGAGATCAGGTGGCAGGTCTTGCTCTGGCAAAGATCGCCGGTGTCAATATCAATGACTATGCGAAGGCTATGTTCCGTGCGGGCAGCGCTCTCGGAAACAAGACTCCGGACGAGATCCTTCATCAGGATTTCAAGAAGTTCGTCTTTGGCGATACTACATTCGGTGTCGGTCAGATCAGCTCCATGGATACAGACGAGCTTCTGGAGATCGCAGACAAGCTGCGTCCGCAGCTTGAGATCGAAGCTTCGAAGAGCGGCATGAGCATGGTATTCTTCATGCTGACCAATATCCTCGACGAGGATACACGCCTTCTGTGCTACGGCAAGGATGCTCCGGAGCTGGTCATGGAAGGCTTCGGCGCGAAGGTCGATGCAAGCGATATCGCGTATCTGCCCAAGGTCGTATCCCGCAAGAAGCAGCTGATCCCGTCCTTCATGGGCGCTCTTCAGAACGGCTGATATATTCAGTTCAGTAAGGCTGCAGTCAAGGTCCCAAGCCCGGCCGCAAACATCATCTTCATCGAAAAACGCAGGTCTTTTCTGCGAGCTTAAAAAGGCTAAAGCCTTTTTGATCTCACAGGGAAAGACCTGCAATGTTTTTCTCACGAAGATGAATGCTTTGCTGCCGGACACGAATTTTCATGAGCAGCCTCCCTGAACTGCTGCCAACGTCCTTATCAGATCAGACAGGCTGCAAACGAATCTGAGAAGCAGCCTCCCTGAACCGTCTCTTACCCCACCTGCTATAGAATTTCCGGCGGTCCTCGTTTATAATATAAGCACGAATGTGCTAAACGGAGGAAACTATGGGCAAAGCGAAATGGAAAGGCGGAAACATGCTCTACCCGCTGCCGGCGGTCCTCGTCGCATCGAGGAATGCTGAGGGGAAGGATAATATCTGCACGGTGGCATGGACAGGGACTGTATGTACGAACCCGCCGATGCTGAGCATATCACTCAGACCTTCCAGATTATCCTATGAATATATAATGGAGACCGGAGTCTTCACTGTGAATCTTACGACGGAAGCGCTCTCGCGCGCAACCGATTACTGCGGTGTCATAAGCGGCAGAGACGAGGATAAGTTCGAGACCGCCCGGCTTACGCGCGAGGAGGCGGATGAAATCAATTGCCCGATGGTCGCGGAATCGCCTGTAAATATCGAGTGCCGGGTCAGAGAGACTATAGCCCTCGGGTCCCACACGATGTTCCTGGCGGATGTACTGGCTGTTCATGCGGATGAATCCTGCATGGATGAGAAGAAAAAATTTGATCTGTCAAAGGCTGACCCGATCGTATACAGCCACGGTGAGTACCGAGGCATAGGCAGATATCTCGGAAATTTTGGCTTCAGTGTGAGAAAGAAAAAGGGCAGATCTGCAGGGAGAGGCACATCGGAAAAGCGTTCGGCGGGAAAGAAGAGGTAGCGAATGAATTATGTGTTGATCGGAATGCCCGGGTCGGGCAAGAGTACTATGGGAGTTCTGCTTGCCAAATATATCGGCTACGGCTTTGTGGACTGCGACCTTATGATCCAGAGCCGGGAGAAAAAGCTTCTCTCTGAGATTATTGAATCTGAGGGAGTGGAGAAATTCATTGAGATAGAAAATGATGTCCTGAGCTGTCTCTGTGTGGACCGGTGCATTATTGCTACAGGCGGGAGCGCTGTCTACGGCGAGGAGGCGATGGTTCATCTGAAAGAGAACGGGATTGTGATCTACCTCAAGATTTCCTATGACGAAATGGTAAAGAGGGTCTTTTCCGACTACCGTACCCGCGGCGTTGCATTGCGTGGGGGACAGTCTCCGAGGGAGATGTATGAGGATCGCTGCGTCCTGTATGAAAAATATGCCGATATTGTAATTGATGAGTCAAATCTGACGCTTGAAGAGACTTTGCAGAAAACTCTTTTGGAGATCAGATAATAAACTGACGGGCAAATCTAAAATTTTTATAAGGTCGGCTCAGAAATCCACTCAAATGTTTACAAAAGTTTGATTTTACGTTAAGATTTAATTGCATGATTCTTTGGGGAAGGGATCGCGCAAATATAAAGGGGCAGGTTAATATAATATGGGAATGGAATGTTATGTGATCAAAGGCGGAAACCCTCTGGCTGGTGAGGTTGAGATCGCAGGAGCGAAGAACGCTGCGCTCCCGATTATATCCGCTGCGATCATGTCTGATGAAAGTGTAACGCTGGAAAATCTTCCGGACGTTAATGATATAAATGTACTTCTCGACGCAGTTGCCGGTATCGGCGCACATGTAGAACGGATTGACCGCCATACTGTAAAGATCAACGGATCCACAATTCAGGACTGTTGTGTTGAATATGATTTGATCAAGAAGATCCGCGCATCGTATTATCTTCTCGGCGCGCTTCTTGGAAAATATAATAATGCAGCTGTTCCGCTTCCGGGCGGATGTAATATCGGCAGCAGACCGATCGACCAGCACCTGAAAGGATTCAAGGCGATCGGTGTGAACGTCTCAATAGAGCACGGAACTATTTTCGCCAAGTGCGATCATATGAGAGGTGCTCATATTTTCATGGACGTAGTTTCTGTCGGCGCAACGATCAACATTATGATGGCAGCTTCCCGCGCAGTCGGAAAGACAATCATTGAGAATGCGGCTAAGGAGCCGCACGTTGTTGACGTGGCCAACTTCCTGAACAGCATGGGCGCTGATATCAAGGGAGCCGGAACGGACGTGATCCGTATCAACGGTGTCCGCAGCTTCCACGGCTGCAGCTATGCGATCGTGCCCGATATGATCGAGGCAGGCACATTCATGATCGCTGCAGCGGCCACCAAGGGTGACATTGTTGTCAAGAATGTTATCCCGAAGCATATGGAGGCTGTCTCCGCAAAGCTGACTGAGATCGGCTGTGAGGTCGATGAGTTTGATGATTCGATCCGCGTTGTCGCTGCCAGAAGGCTCAGCCGTACGCATGTGAAGACACAGCCTTATCCCGGATTCCCGACGGATATGCAGCCGCAGATGACTACGCTTCTCGCGCTCTCGAACGGCACAAGTATTGTCACAGAGAGCATCTTCGAGAACCGCTTCAAGTATGTAGATGAGCTCGCCCGCATGGGTGCATCGATCAAAGTCGAAGGCAATACTGCGATTATCGACGGTATTCAGGGCTTCACCGGCGCAAGGATTTCTTCCCCGGATCTCCGTGCAGGCGCAGCCCTTGTCATCGCAGGTCTTCAGGCAGAGGGTGTTACTGTCATTGAGGACATAGCTTATATCCTGAGAGGCTATGAGAATTTCGACGGTAAGCTCAGAAGTCTCGGAGCGGAAATCAAAAAAGTGGAGAGCGAGCGTGAGATAGAGAAATTTACGTTCGCAATAATATAATCAGGGCGGATAGGTCCCTGTAAGTAAAACGACTTATAGATGAAAAGTGAGCTGTAATGAAATGGAGCAGTGCCGCCTCTGCGGTCGGCGCTGCGGTATAAACAGAACATTAAGAGCAGGCCGCTGCGGCATGACTGAAAGAGTTTATGCTGCCCGGGCTGCTCTTCATATGTGGGAGGAGCCATGCATCTCCGGGAAAGAGGGATCGGGGACCGTGTTTTTTACAGGCTGTCCGCTTGGATGTGTGTTCTGCCAGAATCGTGAGATCGCTCTCGGGAGACGACAGGTACCGCAAAGTCACAGGACTTCGGCTTCCGGGGATCCGGAGCGCCTCGGATTTCATGAGGAGACCATCGGCGTTCCGGTAACGGAGGAGCAGCTGGCGGAGACCTTTTTTGATCTGGAGAGGCAGCATGCAAATAATATCAACCTGGTCACGCCCACCCACTTCGTACCTCAGATCATCCGCGCGGTGCGGATAGCCAGGGAGAGGGGACTTGCGGTCCCGATCGTATATAATACGGGTTCATACGAGACCGAAGAGACGGTAAGGAGCCTTGAAGGCACGGTGGATATATTCCTTCCCGATCTGAAATTTATGGATTCGGATATCTCCGGCAGATACGCGAAGGCTCCGGATTACTTCGAGGTGGCGGAGAGAGCGATTCGGGAGATGGTGGAAATTGCGGGTCAGCCGACATTTGATGAGCGGGGCATGATGAAGAGGGGTGTGATCGTGAGGCACATGGTCCTGCCGGGCCATACGAAGGACTCGAAGCGGATCGTAAGCTTCCTGCATGAGACCTACGGTGAGAAGATTTACGTCAGCATCATGAATCAGTACACGCCGATGCCGGGTATCGGTGACGAGTTCCCGGAGCTTGCCCGCCGTGTCACGAAGCGGGAGTACGGGCGCGTTGTAGACTATGCCATTCGGCTTGGCATGGAGAACGTGTTCATTCAGGAAGGTCCGACCGCCGCGGAGAGCTTTATTCCAAAATTTGATGGGACTGGATTGATCATATGATAAACTTCCCACTTATCGATATTAGGACAGTCGAAATCGAAAAAATACTTTCAAATGGCGTCGCCCGGCGGGAGCGTCCCTGAGAAAGTATATTTTACGATGAGACGGATATTTATCTGCATGTGAGAAGTTTCGTTGGATATTTGAGAGGAGTATGAGATGAAGGATTATATGGTCCGCGCATCGGCAGCGGGGAATTTTATAAGGGCATTTGCAGTGACATCGAAGGGAGTGACGGAGGCGGCGAGAGCGGCCCACAACCTGAGCCCGGTCTGCTCGGCGGCACTTGGCCGCACGATGGCGGCGGGACTTATGATGGGATCGATGATGAAGGGCGAGAAGGACGTCCTCACGATCCAGTTCAAGGGCGACGGCCCGATCGGCGGGATCACTGTGACTGCAGGCCCTGACGGGACAGTCAAGGGCTATGTCGGGAACCCCGGCGTTGTGCTTCCTCCGAATCAGTTCGGCCACTTTGACGTCGGCGGGGCTGTCGGCAGGGGATACCTCCACATTTTAAGAGATATCGGTTTAAAGGAGCCCTATGCGGGTCAGGTCGATATTCAGACCGGTGAGATCGCTCAGGACATTGCATATTACTACGCGCTGAGCGAGCAGGTCCCGACGGTCTGCGCACTTGGAGTCCTCATGAACAAGGACAATACGGTCCGCGAGTCCGGCGGTTATATCATCCAGCTCATGCCGGACTGCCCGGAGGAGACGATTGCAAAGCTCGAGGAGAAGCTGAAGGACATCCCGTCAGTTACAGATCTTTTGAGAAATGGTGAGACCCCTGAGTCGATTCTTAAGAGGATCCTGGGAGACATGGACCTTCATATCTTTGAGAGCATGCCGGTAGCGTTCCGATGCAACTGCAGCCGCGAACGTGTCACCGCTGCCCTGATCGCTCTCGGCCGCAAGGAGCTTTCCAATATCATCGCGGACGGAAAGCCGGAGACTCTGAACTGCGCTTTCTGCAATACGGACTATGTTTTCACTGTAGATGAGATGAAGGAAATCCTCAAACAGTGCACGCACTGAGACTAATTCTCAATAATTTATGAAATTTTTACAATTTAGTGCTTGCATGTAGAGGGGCAACGTGTTAGTCTATGTGTCAGTCAATTACATATATTTGCTTACCTTTATTAAGAACGGCGGAGATTAGAGGATCTGTGAAGCCGTGACAACCCCCCTACCGGGAAGGTGCCTTCCTCAAGCGAGCAATCGAACAATAAGGGAAACGGTGACGTTTATAGGTCCGCTTCCTGCGGACCTTTTTTCATGCTATAAGAGGTCTGGCAGCCAAAGGCAAGTCAGGGACGACTGCCGGGTTGCTAAAGGCCGATTGATTCAGGTAAGCAACACACCGCCTAAGGGCGAAAATCACAGAAAGGGATACAATGGGAGAAAGAAGATTTTTTACATCTGAATCAGTAACAGAGGGACATCCGGATAAGATCTGCGACGCAATTTCCGACGCCGTACTCGACGCCTGCCTTGCACAGGATCCGATGAGCCGCGTTGCCTGCGAGACTGCAGTGACAACAGGTCTTGTTCTTATCATGGGTGAGATTACAACGAATGCAAACATCGATTTCCAGACGATCGCACGCGACGCGATCCGCGAGATCGGCTACACTGACGCTGCTATGGGATTTGATGCAAATACATGCGCAGTCATCGTTGCCATGGACAAGCAGTCCGCAGACATCGCCATGGGTGTCGACAAAGCTTTTGAAGCAAGAGAGAATGAGATGTCTGAGGAACAGATCGACGCGATCGGCGCCGGTGACCAGGGTATGATGTTCGGCTATGCCTCCAACCAGACACCGGAGCTCATGCCGTACCCGATCGCACTTGCCCAGAAGCTTGCGCTGCAGCTTTCCACAGTCAGAAAGAACGGCACACTTACCTACCTTCGCCCGGACGGAAAGACACAGGTCTCCGTCGAGTATGACGAAGATGGCAAGCCGGCAAGACTCGAGGCCATTGTCGTATCCACACAGCATGACCCGGATGTGAGCCAGAAGCAGATCCACAAGGACATCAGACAGTACGTCATTGATCCGATTGTTCCGGAAGGCATGATCGACGAGAATACCAAGATTTTCATCAACCCGACAGGCCGCTTTGTTATCGGCGGACCGCACGGCGATTCCGGTCTCACAGGCCGCAAGATCATCGTCGACACATACGGCGGATACGCAAGCCATGGCGGCGGCGCTTTCTCCGGCAAGGATCCGACAAAGGTCGACCGCTCCGCTGCATACGCTGCCCGCTATATCGCAAAGAACATCGTGGCAGCAGGTATCGCCGATGAGATCCAGATCGAGCTCTCCTACGCGATCGGCGTAGCGCAGCCGATGTCCATCACGGTCGACACACGCGGCACTGGCAAGCTGTCCAACGCGAAGATCGCAGAGATTATCCGCGAGAATTTCGACATCCGTCCGGCCGGCATCATCAGAATGCTCGACCTTCGCCGTCCGATCTACAAGAAGACAGCGGCCTACGGTCACTTCGGACGCACAGACATCGATCTTCCGTGGGAGCGCACAGACAAGGCGGAAGCTCTGGCTAAGTACCTCGCATAATGTGGGCATTTGTAGCCGGTCGTTAATAGTTACAGTTCAGACAGGCCTATCTTTCGGTCCGTTTCCGGTAATAGCCCTAATTAACAAAAAGTTTAGAACAGACACTTTCCGGTTGTGTTATACTTAAATGAGCACGGACCGGGAGGTGTCTTTATTTTATGAAGCTGAAAACACGAATTTTCATGTCGTTTTTTCTGATCGTTCTGATCCCGATTTTCCTCATGATCATGCTGCTGATCGGCGTGGCCATTTTCCGCGGACAGCAGCTCCGCGTGCAGTACGGCATTGACGTGAATAATCTGTCGCCGGAGCTGCAGGCGATCATAGCGGACGTCATTTTCAGCATGATTGTGATACTGGTCATCACGGCCATCATTCTGTCCATCTGGCTGTACAGCGGTATCAGCACGCCGCTCTCACATCTGACCAAGGCGACCCGCGAGATCCGGGACGGCAACCTGGATTATGAAGTGAAGGCGGAGGGCGCGAAAGAAGTGAAGGAGCTCTGCGAGGGCTTTGAGGAGATGCGGGTGAGGCTTAAGACTGCAAATGAAGAAAAGCTCGAAGCAGACCGCCAGAACCGCGAACTCATCTCCAATATTTCGCACGATCTGAAGACCCCGATCACTGCGGTAAAGGGCTATGTGGAAGGAATCATGGACGGCATCGCGGACACGCCCGAAAAGATGGACCGCTATATCCGGACAATTTACAATAAGTCGATTGAGATGGATCATCTGATCAACGAGTTGACCTTCTACACGAAGATCAATACCAACAGGATTCCCTACACGTTCAGCAAGGTCAATGTTCAAAGCTTTTTCGAGGATGCGGCTGAAGAGATTCGCTATGATCTCACCAGCAAGAATATAGCATTCGATTATCAGAATACGGTCGGCCGGGACGTGCAGGTTATCGCGGACGTCGAGCAGATGCGGAGAGTTATCAACAATATCATCGGAAATTCGGTCAAATACATGGATAAGCCGGACAAGAAGATATCTCTCAGGGTGAGAGACGCCGGTGAGGAGATTGAAGCACAGATCACTGACAACGGAAAAGGAATCTCTTCCAGGGATATGGGGAATATATTTAACAGATTTTACAGAGCGGATTCGTCGCGAAATTCGACCCAGGGTGGATCAGGCATCGGCCTGTCCATCGTGAAAAAGATCATGGAGGATCATGGCGGGCGCGTGTGGGCTTCCAGTACTGAGGGAGAGGGGACGACGATGTACTTCTCGCTGCGGAAGCATGTGGCGTGATTTCAACAATTAGCATAGTAAAGCTTAATTAATAATATAGTAGGAGAGTATAAATGAGCAAGATATTGATTATTGAGGATGAAGAGTCTATTGCCAATCTCGAGAAAGATTATCTGGAGATTTCAGGATTTGAAGTGGATATTGAGACTGACGGAAGAGCCGGACTTGCGGCCGCGCTTACAAAGGAATATGACCTTTATATTCTGGATCTGATGCTTCCGGGTATGGACGGATTTGACATTTGCAGAGAGATTCGCGAGAGAAAGGATACGCCGATCCTGCTGGTATCCGCCAAGAAGGATGATATCGACAAAATCCGCGGGCTTGGCCTGGGCGCGGATGACTACATCACAAAGCCGTTCTCACCGAGCGAGCTGGTCGCGCGCGTTAAGGCCCATCTGGCCAGATATGAGAGGCTGATTAAGACGGATTTCAGAAAGAATGACGTCGTCGAGATCCGCGGAATCAAGATTGACAAGACGGCTCGCCGCGCGTGGGTCAACGGCGAGGAGGTCCAGTTTACATCGAAGGAGTTCGACCTTCTGACGTTCTTTGTCGAGAATCCGAACCGCGTGTTCTCCAAGGAGGAGCTGTTCCGTGAAATCTGGAATATGGAGTCGATCGGCGACATCGCGACCGTAACAGTCCATATCAAGAAGATCCGCGAGAAGATTGAGTATGATTCTTCAAAGCCCCAGTATATAGAGACGATTTGGGGAGTGGGCTATCGGTTCAAGATCTGAGCGATATGACCCGGATGTGAAAAGCGAAGCGCATGCTTGCATGCAGCGGCGCTTTTTCACAGAACGGGTTAACGGACATGAGCATGGAGGCCGAAGGCCGGGAATGCGAATGGCCGTAGGATTGCGGGAGTGCGGAGCACGGAGCAATCCGTATATCGCGAAGAGCTGTCGTGGGTTAACGGACATAAGCATGGAGGCCGAAGGCCGGGAATGCGAATGGCCGTACATCGCGGAGGTTTTAGAAAAGCGCAGAAAAAGTGGCTGGGTCAAAAAGACCTGGCCGCTTTTTTTGAAACCAGGCGCACAAACAGCGCCTGATTCCGTTATACATATTGAAATGATATGAGAAAGGAGGGCACCCATTGAATCTGGAGAATCAATATGACCGGATTTTCAAGTATCTGTATTTTCGACTTCACGACAGACACATAGCGGAGGATCTTACGCAGGAAGCCTTCCTTCGCTTTCTGGCAAGCAGGACATACAGGGATGAGAACCGGCAGATACAGTATCTCTATACAATCGCTCGCAACCTCTGCAACCAGCATTACAGGGACCGGGAGATCACCTACAGCCTGGAAGAGACCGGGAATCTTCCGGAGTCGGAAAGCTTTGAACAGTCTCTGCTTTGGCGGATGAGTCTTCGGGATGCGCTGGATCAGCTTTCGCCCGAAGAGCGGGAGATGCTGTTCCTCAGGTACATAAATGAGGTTCCGGTGTCAGTGATGAGCGGGCTGTACAACATCTCAAGATTTGCAGTGTACAGAAAGCTGAATAGCATCCTGAAAAAGCTCAGGGCCTCAGTGGAGGTGAATCCAAATGAATAATGAGCACAGGACCTCAGAAGAGGAGGATTCGAATGAATAATGAGATGATAATCGCGCAGATGAAGGAACTCTGCAGATCCAAAGGGCCGGAAACCAAAAGAGAATTCTTTAGCAGGCTGCAGGCGCAGGGGCTGCTGCACCGCCGGCCGGTGGTCATGAGCCACGCAGAATTTCTTGCGGGGCAGCTTTTCTATATAGAAAAATGGGTATGGGTGCTGTCAGGTATGCTTATGCTTTTTATTATATGGGTGTGCTCGAGGAATTCGGGGAATTATCCATTTGCACTGACACCGCTACTTGCTGTCGGAATTCTCGCGGAAACCGGAAGATCCTACCGGTGGAAAATGGCTGAGCTGGAATATGCCGCCAGATTTTCACTTAGAAGCATAGTGCTCGCGAGAATGTTTCTTGTGGGCCTTATCGATACGGCAGGCATTCTGATCGTCACCGCTGTAGTCCGGTCGTACCTGACATACTCCCTCTTTAGGGTATTTTTATACATGATGGTGCCGTATCTGACAGCAGCTTTTCTCGGATCTTTGTATGAGAGAAAAAAGAGGACGGATGCGGGGCTTGGAAGCATTGTGATCTGCCTCTTGTCATCGGCAGTCTTTGCGGCAGCACCCATTTTCATGAGCAGCTTGTATGAGGAGAGCCTGACAATTATATGGGCAGCTGCGTTTATCCTGCTTATCTGCGGCATCGCTGTCAGCGTGAGGGAGCAAATGCATGAAATGGAGGGACCGGTATGGAACTGACCGCGGACAGAATCACCAAACAGTATAAGAATAAGATCGCAGTTGACCGGATGTCTTTTACTCTGACAAAAGGGGTAACGGGACTTCTGGGTGCAAATGGCGCCGGCAAGACCACACTCATGCGTCTTCTCAGCGGTATACTTGTGCCTACCAGCGGGACTGTTTCCTGTGACGGGATGAGTGTGGAATCAGAGGAGTACCGAGATATTCTGGGGTATCTGCCTCAGGAGTTCGGCTGCTATCCGGAATTTTCCGGAAAAGACTTTCTGCTCTATATGTCCGCGGTAAAGGGAATCCCAAAAAGAGAAGCGCTCAAAAAGACGGAGGAGCTGATAAAACTGGTCGGGCTGGGAGATGCTGCCGGAAAAAAGGTCCGCACCTACTCCGGCGGAATGAGACAGAGGCTCGGGATTGCCCAGGCGCTGCTAAATGATCCGGAGATTCTCATCATGGACGAACCGACTGCAGGCCTTGATCCGCAGGAGCGGATCCGGTTCCGGGATCTCATTGCAGACATCGGGAAGAGTAGGATCGTGCTGCTCTCCACGCACATCGTGTCTGATCTGGAACACATTGCGGACAGGCTGATGATCATGCGGGACGGGCAGCTGCTGTGGCAGGGCAGATGGACCGGCGAAGAGGATTTGGAGGACTTTTATATATCGATAATCAGCGGAGACAATTGTCGCACTCATGGCGGGCAGTAGCGTTAACGAGAGGCAGAATCACAGGTCTGCCGTATAAAGAAAGGAGCCGGAAGGAGACTATGCTTAAGACTATATATAAGTACGAGCTGAAAAAACTGTTCTTTGCCAGGGTGAATATGATTGCGATGGCAGGCTCTGTGATCATGCTTGTGTTCCTTGTCATTTCCTCCCTGTCTGAGAACATACCGGCATCCAGAGAAGCTGAAAGGGTGCTCGACGGCAGGGTAATCGATGGGCAGCTCTTTGAGGAGATAGAACCGGTACTGCAGTATGAGAACGGAATGACTGTATTAAAAATCACCGAAGGCTATGAGCAGTATGTGCCGATCCTGAATATGATCATGCCACTCACAGGCGATGAATTTGATTTCTCAC
This sequence comes from Lachnospiraceae bacterium, assembly GCA_045221675.1. Lineage (GTDB taxonomy): Bacteria > Bacillota > Clostridia > Lachnospirales > Lachnospiraceae > Chordicoccus. The sequence continues at coordinate 19,326 of JBGUWZ010000008.1, forward strand.
GGTTTCAGGGAATGGGATTTTATGAGCTGCGCAGGCAGAGAATACAGCAGCGTTTTGAAAAGCAGGGACTGACAGACGCAGAAATTGCGTACTGGGAGGAGCTGGATGCAAAGGTAGCAAAACCGTTTATTTATCACTATCACAGCGGGCCAAGGGAGCTGCTCAAATCATTTCAGGCGCTCGGCTTTTTTATCCTTCTTCTGTCCGCTGTCGGCCTCTCCGGCGTGTATGCAAGAGAGACGGCGGACAACATGAACCAGCTGCTGCTCTGCAGCCGTTACGGGAAGAAAGAGCTGTACCTGATTAAATATGCCGCCGGAATCACATGGATCCTAATAGCAGCGGTGCTTGTGATTCTTGCCCTTCTGATTCCGTACAGCCTTATTTACGGCATGGAAGGAGCAGGAGAGATGCTGCAGCTCGTGAAACCGCTGTCCATGATGCCTTACTCCATCGGAAAGATGCTGGGTGTCTCCGTGGTGATCTTTTTGCTGGCGGCAGTGCTATTTGCATCGCTGACAATGCTTTTGTCTGTGATCACACAGAACGCCATCGCCGTGACATGCGGACTACTTGGGTATCTGATCGTCGATCTTTTTGCAGCGGTTCCTGACCGGCTGAGGCTCCTTCAGGGGATCTGGTCGCTCAGACCGAATGCAATTTTGATGAATACGGGGTTCGTGAATTATCGGCTGATCCGTGTGGCGGGCAGGCTATTTCTGAATTATCAGGCGGCACCGGCCATTTATATAATAATCGCCTTAGCGGCGATGCTGATCGGGAGGGGTGTGTATAGCAGGCTGCAGGTGGGGAAATGATTTTTGGCGAGTGAAACTTGAAATAAATTTGCAAATAATTTTTAAGCGTCCGGCAGATGAAGCCGGACGCTTTCGTATTATCATATGGAGCTCGTGTTCTTTTGCGTGAGATCCTGCAATTCCTGGTAGTATTTAATGATGCGTTTCTGAAAAGAGGAATCTCCCCGGCGAAAAGCATTTGCAAGCGCAAACAGATCCGGCTCTTCTTCTCTTTCTATCGTTATGACCTGCGTATCGGGGATATCTGTCTTTCCCGTCAGGTATTCTGCGGTGGTTCCAAACTTTTGAGCTATATAAACAATTGTTTGAAATGACGGGGACCGTTCACCGCTTTCATAACGGCCATATCCCATTTTTGACAGATTCAGGAGACGAGCAGCCTCTGCCTTATTCAGTCCCAGAAGCTTGCGTGATTTAATTAGTCTTTCAGGTATTAAAACTGTATTCATAAAGAGACCTCACAATACTTGACGGTAACCAACGGATATAATATAATCAAGTAACCGACGGTTATATTATATCATGATATGGGCTTACTTCAAGTGGGAAATGATTAATGATGCGGGAAAAATCTTTATCATTAGATATCCTCGACAAAGTCAGTATTATGGGAGCAGAGAAGGGAGTAAGTGATAATTTTCGACAACGTCGAAAAAATCATAAAGTAGTGGTATCTCGAACGAAAGGAAGATGTCTTATGGGTAAAGAATTATCATTCGAAAATCTCGCGGTTAACGTGTCTCAGATTCATGAACTGACAAGTGGAAAGGCTAAAAATGCAGTAAACCAAATGTTGACTGTTCGAAACTGGGCAATTGGTTATTACATTGTAGAATACGAGCAAAGTGGTGCAGATAGGGCAACGTATGGTGCAAGCCTGCTTGTTAATCTTGCGAAGAAGCTCAATATAAAAGGATTAAATCGTCCAATGTTGGTTTTATGCAGATCCTTTTATTTAAAATACCCACAGATTCGTGCTACCGTATCAAAAAGGTTGGGATACTTGCAGGGGACACAGGTGTATATGAGCGAAGATGAGAACAGGTGGAAAGCTTCAGTGCGAGCTGACGAAGAGATTTGTGCGACAGCGTCGCACAAATTTGAAACAGATCCCGAATTACTGATCAACAGATTATCCTTTTCTCATATTAGAGAAATTCTTCAAATTGACGATCCGTTTGAACGCTATTTTTACGAGGTTGAGTGTATAAGAGGCGTGTGGAGTGTTCGCGAGTTGAGGAGGCAGATTGCATCCAAACTGTATTTCCGTGCCGGAATTAGCAAAAAACCGGAGCTGCTCCTTGAGCATATTCAGAACAATGATCCGTCTACAGCCCTTTCCATCAAAGACCCGTATACTTTTGAGTTCCTTGGACTGAATGATAAGCTTGCGGTAACGGAATCTGATCTGGAAGATGCCCTGTTGGATCATCTGCAGGATTTCTTTCTGGAGCTCGGAAAAGGGTTTTGTCTGGAAGCGCGTCAAAAGCGATTGCTGATAGACGATGATTATTATTATCCGGATCTGGTTTTTTATAATCGCTATCTGCGATGCAATGTTATTGTAGATCTGAAGGTCCATGAATTCCGGTATGAGGATTTTGGCCAGTTGAACGCTTATGTCGGATATTATAAAATGAATGAGATGGCAGATGGCGACAATCCACCGTGCGGAATCCTGTTGTGTACAAAAAAGGGTCCGCAGATGGTAGAATATGCTCTTTCAGGAATGGATAATCAATTGTTCGTTTCGACATATATGTTGCAGCTGCCAAACAAGGAGCAACTCAGGAAATTTCTTGAGGAGCAAATGGCAAAGATAGACAAATAAAGAGAGGGCGTAATAGTAACATGAATATTTTTCTGCTGGAAGACGATGATGCCATAGGCATGGGACTAAAGTATTCCCTGGAAAAAGAAGGATATGCGGTAAGCCTGGTCCGGACATACGAGGAGGCGAAACGGACGTGGGCAGCGGGCAAGTACGATATCGGGATCCTTGATATCAACCTGCCTGACGGGAACGGATATGACGTCTGCCGGTTCATAAAGGCAAATGAAGATATGCCGATCATTTTCCTCACGGCAGCAGATGCCGAAGTCAACGTCGTGATGGGGTTAGAAATCGGTGCGGATGATTATATATGCAAACCCTTCAGAATCAATGAGCTGATGGCAAGGATTAAGACAGTTCTAAGGCGGAGCAGGCGAGGGAACGACGCGGCAGGGACCTCATCTGACGGTGTGATAGAGGTGCAGAATATTCGCATTTATACGAAGGAAGCCAAAGTTGCGAGGCTGCATGCGGACAAGGGAGAAGAGACGATTGAACTCACGGCGCTGGAGTACAGGCTGCTTCTCACCTTCTGCATGAACCGGGGAATCGTCCTGTCGAGGGGGAATTTGCTGCAGGACATGTGGGATGTGAGCGGTGATTTTGTAAATGACAATACGCTCACAGTCTATATCAAGAGACTGCGCGATAAGATCGAGGAAGATCCGTCTGAGCCTAAACTGATAAAGACTGTTAGGGGTCTCGGTTACATCATGGAAAAACAGAGCCGCTGAGAGGTTTTCGGATATGCTGAAAAACAAAGATTTTCGAAGAGTGTTAGTGCTCGGGTCAGCCGTCACTGTGATTTTTGCTGTGTGCGGATTTATATTTGCCAAAGCGGCAGCGGGAGCGCTGATCTTAGTGACAGGGGCGATTCTTATCGCTCTTTTTTCTCATTATACAAAAGAGAGGTATGCGGCGATTGAAACGCTGAATGATTATCTGACGGCTGTCCTTGCAGGCAGGGAGAGTCCGCACCCGGACGACCAGGAAGAAGGAGAACTGTCCATTCTGAGGTCAAATATCTATAAGGCTGCCGGCACCCTCACCCACCAGAAAGACCTTCTTGCCGGGGATAAAAAGAGGCTTGCGGCGGCGATCGCGGATATCAGCCACCAGTTAAAGACCCCGCTGACATCCATGATGGTGATGAACGATCTTCTTCTCGGCGAGGAGGATCCGGACAGGCGGAAGGATTTTTTAAAGACCCAGTCTGACCAGCTTGACAGAATGAATTGGCTGATCCAGACGCTGCTCAAGCTGTCCAAGATCGACGCGGGTGTTGTGACAATGAAGCAGGAAGAAATATCTGCCAAGAAGCTGATCGCGGCGGCTGTAAAACCATTTGAAATTCAGATGGAACTCATGGAAATGAAGACATCTGTAGCCGGTGACGATTTGCCCCTTAGGTGCGACATTAATTGGACGATCGAAGCCCTGCAGAATATCATCAAGAACTGCTATGAGCACATGAGTGCAGGCGGCGCTTTGAAGATTGAGATCGAAGATACAAATCTCTTCTCACGGATCAAAATTATCGACAGCGGGTGCGGGATTCCGGAAGACGATCTGCCGCATATATTTGAGCGGTTCTACAAAGGGAAAAACGCCGGCAAGGACAGCGTGGGGATCGGGCTGGCCCTGTCGAAGGCGGTTATGGAGAGCCAGCGCGGCGATATTCTTGTGGAGAGTCAGGAGGGTGTCGGTACGCAGTTTGATGTGCGCTTCTACAAGACCATTATTTAGAAAGAAAATCAAGTCTCGATAGACGAAAGCGCGGGGCGAAAGGTCAGCGATAGCTGACATAATTCCGAGCCGAAATACTGCGATATACGCAATTATGACAAAACTGTCACTTAATAGTCACTTGATTGTAAGGAGGCAACTGTATTCTTTACTCATGATGATACTTAAATGCGAAGCGCCAGGTATTCTCGAGAGGGATATGTTTCGCAATAATTCTGGATGTGACAACACAGAGCATGCTGACATGCATCGGCGCATTTTCACAGACAGGTGATATCGATGAGAAAGGAACCTTACTTATGAAAATACTTGAAATAAAAAACCTGTGTAAGGTGTACGGCGAGGGAGAGACCCGGGTCGACGCCTTAAAGAATATTTCGTTTGATGTGGACCAGGGAGAATTTGTAGCTGTCGTAGGTCCATCCGGATCTGGCAAATCTACGCTTCTCCACATCCTCGGCGGCGTGGACGTCCCCACTTCAGGGGTCGTCAGGATCGCCGGAACGGATATAGGAAAACTGGATGAGAACAAACTTGCCATCTTCAGAAGAAGGCAGATCGGCCTCATCTATCAGTTTTATAATCTGATCCCGATTCTTAATGTGGAAGAGAACCTCACTCTTCCGATTTTGCTGGACGGGAAAAAGCCGGATCAGAAGCTCCTTGAGGATCTGGTAGAAAAGCTGGGGCTCAGCGAGAGACGCAGTCATTTGCCAAACCAGCTGTCGGGCGGCCAACAGCAGAGAGTCTCCATCGGACGGGCGCTCATGAACCATCCCGCGCTGCTCCTGGCGGATGAGCCCACCGGTAACCTCGACACGGAAAACAGTAAGGAGATCATAGCGCTCCTTCGAAAGTTTAACAGGGAGAATAACCAGACAGTCATTATCATCACGCACGATGAGCGTATCGCCCTCGCAGCAGACAGAGTGATTACAATCGAGGACGGCAGGATCACACGCGATACAAAGGGAGCGGAGGTGACTGTGCGATGAGTATTGTGACAAAGCTGACGATACGACACCTCATGGAAAACCGGAAGAGAACGATCGTCACGATCCTTGGCATCGCTGCTTCCACAGCCCTGATCAGCGCGATTCTTCTGGGTGTCTTTTCGTTTTTCAAATTCTTCGGAACTATATCGGTCCAGACGGACGGCTACGGCCATGCTTCGTTCAAAGAGATCACGGAAGAACAGTTCCATGCTCTGAAAGCCGACAGCCGGATCGAGACAGCGGGTGTCACGGACAAGAATCCGGAAATCAGCGGAGTGAAGCTTGACAGCGGGATGGAAGACAGACTGCGCGTCGGCAATATTGTTCATGGCGATCTGGATTATCTCACCCAGGTGGTCGTATCGAAATATGATGGGACGCTTCCTGCAGATGCCTCTGAGATCGCGGTGGAAGAGCAGTTCCTCAGAGACAATGGGCTGACGCTTAAGATCGGTGACGCCTTGACCTTTGAACAGGGCAGCCGTTATTCATATGACGAGGACGGAGAAATAACTTACTGGGCGGGGAATTATCGGTCCGAAGAGAAATTTGCCGTTCAAAGTATAGAAACCTGTAAGATAACAGCTATCCTGCACGATAATCGACCGACAACGGGATATGACATTCTCCGGGGCATCGACGAAGGATATTTTCCTGCCGGGAAGGACACGGAAGTCAGGATCTGTCTCAGGAAATGTGACCACACAGCTATAAAGCAGATCAAGGAGATCGCTGCGGAATACGGAATTTCCAAAGGCGAACTCAATTCCGAGTATCTGCTCAGTGTTTTTGCCTTCGAGGGCAGCGGCGGCTCATATCGCGCGCTGTTCGTGCTGATGGCGATTGCGCTAGCAGTCGTCATTGCTACCTCTGTCATTTTGATCGTGAATGCGCTCGGCATGTCCCTCACAGAGAAAATGCGTTATCTCGGGATGCTGGCAAGCGTTGGTGCTACCGGCAGACAAAAGCGCTTTTCCATCTATTCGGAGGGTCTTATCCTTGGCAGCATCGGCATTCCTCTGGGGCTTCTCATGGGGCTGATCGGCACCAAAATAACACTGACTATTCTCGGCAGCCGGATCCTTGAGGCGGATATTATCCAGGGAGCGGAGGGAATGCGGGGAAGCATACCCATCGTCTGCTCACCGTGGGTCATTCTCGCTATCGTAGTTTTTTCCGTCGCAACAATCCTGATCTCGACATGGGTCCCGGCAAGGAAGGCTGCTAAGATCATGCCGATCGATGCGCTGCGCCAGACCTATGCCGTAAAATATAAGGCCAGGAAACTTCGAATCAATCCGCTCGTGCGCCGAATTTTCGGCTACGAGGGAGAACTTGCCTACAAGAATATCAAGAGGAACGGAGCTAAGGGCGCTGTAATTACGGCAACGATTGCCGTGAGCGTCATCATGTTCCTCACTGTCAACTTTTTCTGTGATTCCATAAAGAGGGTGAACCAGTTCGACTTTGATCTTCCGTTCCAGGTCGAGGCCTCCTGCTCGCTTAAAGAAAGTGAGAAGCTGAGAGAGACCCTGACTCAGATGGACGGAGTGGAGCGGGTCTTTTCAGGAGGAATGATCGAGTTCCGCTTTGAGAAGAAGGCGGACCAGAAGTATACGACTGCAAATGCCGACATCGCCAACCCTGCCTTTCTCACCCCGGAATATGAAAAGCTGCATGTGGCTGAAATGGTCCTAGTCCTGATCGATGATGCGGACTTCAAGGAGCTGCTTGCTGCAAATGATCTGCCCGAAGAGCGATATTTCGGCGGAACACTGCGCGGCGTCCTTCTGAACAGCTTTTTCCACGATAAGAATTCCGATGCGGTTTTCAATGAGGGAATTCTTGGCCAGAGTCTGCATTACGATGAGACGGAGGGATTTCCTCCTGCTGTGGAGATCGGGGATTTTGTAAAGTATGATGAGAATAGTTACATTTTCCGGATGACGCCCAAAGGCACGCTCACTGTGTATGCGCCGGCTTCCGTCTATTATGAGAAAGCTGTCATGACTATACCGGAGGATACACTCAGCGTGGACCTTGCCGTTGTGACAGAGCAGCCGAAGGAGCTTTGCGATGCTTTATATAAAGTGTTCGAGGAGGATGGGTATCACAATTACAGCTGCGCGGACATGACCGGGACGATCCGGATCATGAATACGATCACTATGATGATGAATACGGCTATGTACGGATTTGCAACTCTGCTCACACTTATAGCGGTGGCAAATATCGTCAATACGATCTCAACGGGTATTCTTCTGCGCCGGAAAGAATTTGCAATGTACCGGTCCGTCGGCATGACGAGCGGCGGGTTCAAAAAGATGATCCGGCTCGAATCATTTCTCTACGGATTGCGTGCCCTTGTCATCGGCATACCTGTGTCGCTGCTCATCACTTATCTCATGTACAGTGCGTTTGACGGGAATCTCTATTCCTTCCGGATCAACTGGCTGATATACGCTGCAGTGATCGCCGCGGTCTTCGCGGTGGTCGGGCTTACGATGCTGCTGAGTACCGGCAGGATCAAAAATGACAATATCATTGAAGCCCTGAAGGAGGATGCGGTTTAAAATAACTATTGCAATACTTCAAAAATACATTTATGATAAGAGCCTAAAAGTTTTTGATGCTTTTTATGAAAGGAAGGCACGATGAAAGAATACACTCCGGTTAAAGAAGGCAAGGTTCGTGAGATTTATGATATCGGCGATGAACTGATCATGGTCGCGACAGACAGAATTTCAGCGTTCGATGTTATCCTGAAGAATAAGGTCACTAAGAAGGGCACAGTCCTGACCCAGATGTCTAAGTTCTGGTTCGATTACACGAAGGATATTCTGCCGAACCACATGATCAGCGTGGACACGGCGGATATGCCGGAATTTTTCCGCAAGGAGGAGTTCACAGGCAACAGCATGCTGTGCAGGAAGCTCACAATGCTCCCGGTCGAGTGCATCGTCCGCGGTTATATCACGGGCAGCGGCTGGGCAAGCTACAAGAAGGACGGCACAGTCTGCGGCATTAAGCTGCCGGAAGGCCTTGTCGAGTGCGACAAGCTGCCGGAGCCGATCTACACACCGTCCACAAAGGCTGAGATCGGGGACCACGATGAGAATATTTCTTATGAGAGAAGTATTGAGGTCCTTGAGAAGCAGTTCCCTGGCAGAGGTGAGGAGTACGCCGCAAAGCTTCGCGACTGCACGATCGCTCTGTACAAGAAGTGCGCTGATTACGCTCTCTCCCGCGGCATCATCATTGCGGATACCAAGTTCGAGTTCGGTCTCGATGAGGATGGCAATGTGATCCTCGGCGACGAGATGCTGACACCGGATTCAAGCCGCTTCTGGCCGCTTGAGGGCTATGAGCCGGGCAAGGGCCAGCCTTCATTTGACAAGCAGTTCGTTCGCGACTGGCTGAAGGCCAACCCGGACAGCGACTACAACCTGCCGCAGGACGTGATCGACAAGACAATCGAGAAATATCTGGAAGCATACAAGCTTCTCACAGGCGAAGAGCTTTAAGAAAATAGGGGACGGTTCGTTTCACATGGGATTTTCCACTTGAAACGAACCGTCCCCTATTCACTTTCCTATTTCATGTTTCGGCGCAAAGCACTCTATTTTCATCGGCGCCGATAATCTGAAAGCCTCTCTCTCTGTAAGATAGAATTGCCTGAATGAGATCCATATTGAACTCTTCGCCCGGAACGATCAGCGGAGCATCCGGCGGGTAGAGAATGACGAAATCCGTCGCGATCCGCCCGGCAGCCTGCTCCAGCGGGACGAGCTCGCCCTTCATCTCGCAGGCTTCGAACATCGGCAGAATGCATCTGGGCAATGCAAGTCCTTTTTTTATACCCTCATTCGTCACCGGAGCCTCTCTGCACTGCGTTTTTTTCGCGGACGCTGCGGAAGCTCCTGCCTCGGCAGCTTCCTCAGCCAGCTCGCCCTTGTCACCGGTCAACGCCAGTGCCCGGTCAATCTCCTCCATAGCACAGGCAAGCCGGTCGAACCCTTCATCCGTGTCCGCAATAGATGTCATAGCGAGAACGTAGTCCGGCGCGCGCATCTCCATCTGTAAATGATAGTTGAGCCTCAGCAGCTCATATAACCAGGAACCATCCGGATAGACTTCACGTCCCTTATAGAGATGACACCTGTCCGGATATTTTACTCGTATCACAAGCTTGCCGGGATCGAAACGCTTTCGGCCTTCCCCGGAATTTTCCGGCATGCTTCCGCCGTCCAGACTGAAGTGTGTCAGAGAAGAGAGCCGGGCTCTCACTTTGACAAGCCGTTTTACGTAATCGTCGAAGAGCTTCTGCCGCTGATTTTCCAGTACATGCACAGCTGCCGTAATAGAAGCCATAAGGACATAGGAGGGACTTGAGGTCTCGTATATATCGAAAAAGAAGTCCACTTTTCTCGTATCGACCAGGTCGGAAGCAGCGTGCAGCAGCGCGGTCTGCGTCATGGCGGGCAGCGTTTTGTGGGTGCTCTGCGCGACGAGGTCTGCGCCGAGACGCACGGCTGACTCCGGAAAATATGGATGGAAGCCAAGGTGAGCGCCGTGGGCTTCGTCGACGATGAGAAGGGCACCCTTTTCGTGAGCGGCATTTGCCCAGAGCTGAATGTCCCGGACAGCTCCCTCGTAGCTCGGGCTTGTGATGACGACCGCATCCGTCCCATTGGGAATCTCTGAGACCGCCTGTGCTTCCTCCATATTGGGGTCAATGTAGGACAAGGAAAGCTCCCGGAGGTAAGCGGCATGGTAGACGGACATGTGGCAGCCCCGCTCAATGTGAATGTGGCCTCCCTTGGCTGCTGCGGCAGAAATTGCTACAAGAATCGCGCAGGTGGAGCCGTTCACGGAGAACCAGGTCTTTCGAGCGCACCAGAGATTTGCCGCGCGCTCCATCTCCGTTTTCAGGATTTCCTGCGGGTCATGGAGGTTGTCGAAGTCGTCGATTTCTGTGATGTCAAGGGCATAGATGCCCGAGGCAGGGTCCTTTGCAGAAGATGATTCATCGTTTTCCGGAAAATGATTTTCTAAGGGGTCTGTTGCGGAGCTGTCCGCGGAATCTTCCGCTGTGCCGGCAAGAACAGTGGTAACGGAAGAAGACTCCATCGGATTCATGATTCGTTTGTGGCCCGGCATATGAAAGGGGTATGCCGGGGTTTTTGCGTATTCTGTTAATTTAGTTTCAAGATTGTTGGACATATCGATTCCTGCCATAAGGTCGTATGATTTTCAGGAGCGGGACATCTCGTCGGAGCATGATAAAGAAGAGCCGTCGGTAGTCCGGCGGCTCCACTAAAGGGGAACAATTGTGATGTTAATGTCTCTTTATATATATTAAGATTAGCACAATTACATTAAAAAGTAAATATAATTCGTACCGCGAACTTATATGCGTAGAGCAGAGTCACGGCAGCGAAATTATAAATGCAGAATATGGCTTCTGATTCACGGAAATTCAGTAGCATTTTTACTTAAAGATATGTAAAATTAAAAAGACACGATCAGGACAGCGTGAAAAACCGAGGAGCACACAGGCGGACCCGGGTGCATCAGACCACCGCAGGAACACAGCGTGAAGACAGGGAAAATAGTATGTACAAAATTATTGCAAGTGATCTGGATGATACTTTACTTAACACAAAAACTCGCCGGATAGATGAGAGGAACCTCGAAGCTATTCGCAGGGCATCGGAATTGGGTGTCAAGTTCGTGCCGGCGAGCGGCCGCGGTTACGCGACAATTCAGAAGACTCTGGAGGAACTCGGGCTCAGAGATAAGGAGAATGAGTACATCATCTCTTTCAACGGCGGAGCAATCACGGAAAATAAGAATAACAGACGGCTCTACTTCAAGGGAATCACATATGAGAAAATGAAGATGATCTTTGACGCCGGCCAGAGCTATGATGTATGTACTCACATCTACACGGATGACACGGTCTACATTTATAACATCAATGAGGGCGAGGAAAAGTTCCTGTGGCACCGTATGGATTACATTCTGATCAGGAAAGAGGAGATACAAATGCTTGCTGACAAGCCGCTGGCCAAAATCCTCTTCCAGAATACAGATGTTAAGTATCTTGAGAAGATTGCTAAAGATCTGGAACCGATCACCGGCGACACGTTCGTCAGCTATTCGTCGAACCGCTATCTCGAGTTCAATCAGCAGGGAGTCAATAAGGGTCAGGGGCTTCTCAGCCTCGCAGAGATCCTCGGAGTGGATCCCAAAGATACGATTGCAATCGGCGACAATGACAATGATCTCACAATGATTCAGGCGGCAGGCCTTGGCTGCTGTGTAAGCAACGCTACGGAAGCGGTCAAGAAGAACAGCGACTATGTCGCCGAGGCAGACTGTGACGAGGGCGGCGTCGCGGAAATCATCGAAAAATTTGTACTGCAATAAAAGATGGCCGGTTTCTCACTGCGCAGGAACCGGCTTTGTTATGAATTTGGGCAGGGGCGTACAGAGCCTGCAGCCCGAATGAGCAGGGAATGTGCCGGGTGTCGAAGAGTTCAGACAGAAGACAGATGAAACCCGGACGCGCAGCGATATGCAACAGAGAGTGAGGGTTATTTTATGAAGAAAGAACATCTTGTCATCGGCATCTGTGCCCACGTTGACGCGGGAAAGACCACGCTTTCGGAAGGTCTTCTCTACCTTGGCGGCAGCATTCGCAAGATCGGCCGGGTCGATGACAGGGACGCTTTCCTTGATACAGATGAGATGGAGAGGGCGCGAGGCATCACGATCTTCTCAAAGCAGGCCCAGTTCACTTCGCAGTCGGCGGAGGGAAATGAGCGCACATATATGCTTCTCGACACGCCGGGCCACGCGGATTTCTCGCCGGAGATGGAGCGCACGCTGCAGGTCCTCGACCTCGCGGTGCTGGTCATCAGCGCGGCGGACGGTGTGAACGCCCAGGTGCGGACGCTGTGGAAGCTGCTTGAGCACTATAATGTTCCGGTCATGATTTTTGTAAACAAGATGGATCAGATGGAGGGCATCGGTCTCTACAGTGAGAAGCGGGAGGAGCTTCTTAATGAGATTCGGGAGAAGCTGAGCGGGAATGCCCTGGAATTCGCGGCCCCCGGAGATGCGGACGGAGCGGAAGCCGCCGCATTTGCTGAGCGTATTCTTGCCGATGATGCGATCTCCGAAGCCATCGCCCTCTGCGACGAATCGCTGCTGAATAAGTTCCTGGAGGGTGAGCCGCTTACCAATATAGACGTGCGCCACTTGATCGCCGGACGTAATGTCTTTCCGGTGTTCTTCGGAGCGGCCCTCCGCATGGCACAGAAAGACAGGCAGAATGAGTCCGGGGTGCCGGAGCTTATGTTGGGGCTGGATGCATTTGCACCTGTGAGAGCATACCCGGAAGAATTCGGCGCGCGGGTGTTCAAGATCACGAGGGACGGTCGGGAGAGGCTCACATGGATGAAGATCACGGGTGGTGAGCTGTCTGTCCGCCAGGTGCTGAGTTATGCCGGAAGGTCGTACGGGGCAGCGTCCGACGATGAGACGGACGACGGAATGACCCAGGATAAAATCACACAGATTCGCTTTTACTCCGGAGAGAAGTTCACCCCGCTGCAGACTGCAGAGGCAGGCGTCGTGTGCGCTGTGTGCGGTCTCACGAAGACCTATGCCGGTCAGGGACTCGGCATGGAGGATAAGGGCGGCGAGAGCCTTCTGGTACCGGTCCTTACGTGGCAGATTCTTCTGCCGCAAGGAGAGGATCCCTTTAAGGCATATCGAAATCTGTGCATCCTCGAGGAGGAAGAGCCGGAGCTGCTGGTCAGCTACAATGAGCGAAAGAAGGAGATCACCGCGCAGCTCATGGGCGAGATCCAGCGGGAAATCCTGAAGAATCAGTGCATGCAGCGGTTTGGCATGGAGATCATGTTCGGCCGGCCGTCTGTCATTTACAAGGAGACGATCGCGGCTCCGATGGAGGGTGTCGGCCACTTTGAGCCGCTCCGCCATTATGCGGAAGTGCACCTTCTGCTTGAGCCGGGCGAGCCTGGGAGCGGCCTTGTTTTCGATACAAAGTGTTCTGTCGACACGCTGGCCAGGAATTGGCAGCGGCTGATACTTACACATTTGCGGGAGAGACGGCACCGCGGTGTTCTGACAGGCTCTGAGATCACCGATATGAAGATTACCCTCATCGGGGGGCGGGCTCATGAGAAGCACACAGAGGGCGGCGATTTCCGTCAGGCTACTTACAGGGCTGTGCGCCAGGGTCTTATGATGGCGCCGTGTGTTCTGCTTGAGCCGGTCTACAATTTCCGTATGTATCTGCCGTCGGGAAAGGTAGGCAGGGCTCAGACCGATCTGGCCAAGATGGGAGTCACATCCGTGAAACTGGATTTCGACGGGGACACAGCAATCATGACAGGAAGCGCTCCGGTCGCAGTATTTGGCGACTACGCGGAGACTCTGGCCTCCTACACGAAGGGGGAGGGCCGCGTCGCATATGAGATGGGCGGCTATCAGCCGTGTCGCAACACGGATGAAGTCCTTGCGGAGATGCAGTATGATCCGGACGCGGATAAGAGAAATCCGTCAGCTTCGGTTTTCTGCTCTCACGGAGCAGGTATGATCGTGCCATGGTATGAAGTCAGAAATTACATGCATGTGGACAGCGGATGGCGTGAGGGAACGCCATTTGCGGCACAGACGGGCCAGTCGGGGGCTTCGCGGGCAGGAGCGGCATTTGTGGAAGCGGACTATGCTGTGGGAGGCAGTGCCGAAGCTGGCGGCACGCGCGGTTCCGGACAGCAGACATCTGAAACCGGCGCAGAGATTGGCGATGTTCGTTGGGACGGTACACAAAAAGGTGCCGGAGACTCATCGGCTGCAGAGAAAACATTTGCGGGCGGAACTTCACGTGCTGCAGGAGATTTTTCGTCTTCGGATGAGGATACAAGCTCCTCTGACGGAGACACCGATTACGGTCAGGCAGGCTATGCCGGAGCGGAGAGCCGCAGGGCTGCCTTTAAGGTCGCGGAAGGCCGGACCGACACAAGATCCTTTAAGCAGCAGGAGAGGGATATTCTTGCAGCGGAGGATGAACTTAAAGAAATATTCGAGCGCACTTACGGCCCGGTGAAGTCCAGGGTCGGACAGAGCGAGTCTTATAAGCCAAGTCGTACAGTGGCGGCGGAGATCCCTGAAAAATACAGAAAGCCGAAGCCAAAGCCGCAGAAGGAATATCTTCTGGTAGATGGGTACAATATTATTTTCTCGTGGGAGAATCTTAGAGCTCTCGCGCAGAAGGACATCAAGGCAGCCAGGGACGCGCTGCTTGATGACCTTTCAAACTACGCAGGTTATATGAAGGCCAACGTGATCTGTGTCTTCGATGCCTACAAGGTCGCGGGCGGGACGGAGCAGGTCTACCGCTATCACAATATTGACGTCATTTTCACGAAGGAAGCGGAGACTGCCGATCTCTATATCGAGAAGGCAGCCCACGAGCTCACAAAGCAGTACGCAGTCAAGGTCGCGACCTCAGATGTTGTCGAGCAGGTGATCATTTACGGGGCGGGAGCCGTGCGGCTCTCCGCGATGAATTTCTACGAGGAGGTCAGAGCTGCGGAGCGGGAGATGAAGGCGACGTATGTCGCGGATGACACGGACGTGCGCCAGCGCGTCGGAAGTTCGCTGAAGGACGAGCTCGAAAAAGCCCTGGCGGGGACGGAGCTTCCTGAGGAGACAAATTAATCTGTGAGTAATAAAGCGCGAGGGCTGCCGTATTGCGGCAGCCCTCTCTTAAGTTTTCAGCACGAACACGGCAGAGCGTGTAATGCTCGCAGATGATTTTTCTGAATTGACAGTAGGAAAGGAAAAAGCCTTCGATAATACTGCTACTTTGACCCATTCTTCATAGCTTGATGGCAGTCGTATCCGGCAAAATTAGCTCGTGCGACTGTAATTTGAGTAAGAAAGTACTCAAAAACGGCAGTAGTAAAAATCCTTTCTCAAATTTCTACTGTCACAGCAAAATCTGCGAACAGAAAACGACAGTAGAAGCAAAGCATACTTGATTCTCTACTGTCGCTGCAAAATCAGCAAACAAAAAACGACAGTAGAAGCAAAGCATACTTGATTCTCTACTGTCGCAGCCAATTCACCAATTCAGCTCAGGAAGTAGAGGCTCCCAAAATGAAAAAGAACAGTCGGTCAAAATCACGACCGACAGTTCTAAAGGGGAACTTCTTGTATCAGGGAACCCCAGGTATCCTATTGTTTTGACAAAAATGAAACTCGAAAAGAGCTATCCTAATGCTTCTTTTTCAGCCCCTTCATCGTCAGCGATATGCGCTTCTTGTCCGCGTCAGCCTTGAGGACCTTGACCTGAACGACGTCGCCGACGCTCACCACGTCGAGCGGATGCTTGACGAACGAATCGGAGAGCTGTGAGATGTGGACCAGACCGTCCTGATGAACGCCGATGTCCACGAAAGCGCCGAAGTCGATGACATTTCGGACGGTGCCGGTGAGAATCATGCCAGGTTTCAGGTCCGCAATATCCATGACATCACTGCGGAGGATCGGGCCGTCCAGCTTCTCGCGCGGGTCGCGGCCGGGCTTCTCAAGCTCGCCGATGATATCGTGGAGCGTGTACTCGCCGATGCCGAGAATACCCGCCAGAGACTTCTCATCGATGGTCTTCAGCCTTGTGCGGATCTCGCGGGTCTTCCCGGAAGCGATATCCTTCTCGCTGTAGCCGAGACCTTCGAGCAGCTTTCTTGCCGCATCGTAGCTCTCCGGGTGGACGCCGGTCATGTCGAGCGGCTCCTCGCCGCCGCTGATCCTCAGGAAGCCTGCGCTCTGTTCAAATGCTTTCGGCCCCAGCTTCGGAACCTTAAGCAGAGCTCTTCTGTTCCTGAAGGTGCCGTTCTCCTCGCGGTAGGTCACGATGTTCTTCGCGATTGTCTTATTGATGCCGGAGATGTAGGAGAGAAGAGCGGCGGAGGCGGTATTTACGTCAACGCCGACGCGGTTCACGCAGTCCTCAACGACACCGGTCAGGGCTTCGTTCAGCTTTGTCTGGTTCATGTCATGCTGATACTGGCCGACTCCAATCGACTTCGGGTCGATTTTGACCAGCTCTGCCAGCGGATCCTGAAGCCTTCGCGCGATGGAGGCAGCACCGCGGGCAGCGACATCGTGGTCCGGGAACTCTTCTGCGGCCAGCTTGCTGGCTGAGTAGACGGATGCACCGGCTTCATTGACGATGACGTAGGAGAGCTTCTCGTAGAGGTCCGGGCGGCAGCCCTTCGGCGGTTTACCCTGGCGGAATTCTTTGATGAAGTCGACAATCAGGGCTTCGGACTCGCGGGAGGCGGTTCCGTTGCCTACAGAGAACAGGTCGACGTTGTATTTGTCAACGAGCTGCTTCACGACTCTTTTTGCATCCTCGACCTTGTTCCGCGGGGCGGTCGGGAAGATGATACAGGAGTCGAGCAGTTTGCCGGTGGCGTCAACGACGGCGAGCTTGCAGCCATTTGCAAATCCCGGATCCCAGCCCAGCACTACCTTGCCCGCAATCGGGGGCTGCATGAGCAGCTGAGAGAGATTCTTGCCGAAGACGGCGATCGCCGCTTCCTGGGCTTTCTCTGTCGCGTCGCTGCGGAGCTCGGACTCGATGGACGGCGCAATCAGGCGCTTGTAGGCGTCGGCGGCAGCTTCCTCGAGATACTTGCCGGTGACCGGATGCTTGCGGACGCCGATCTTGAGGTCCAGATAGGTAAGGATATCCTCTGTCGGAGCAGCGACCTTGAGCGTGAGGATCTTCTCCTTCTCGCCGCGGTTCAGGGCGAGGACCCTGTGGCCGGGGAGAGTCTTCAGATTCTCATTGTAATCGTAGTAATTTTCATAGACGGATTCTGCCTGCGCATCCTTGGCTGAGGACACCAGTACGCCGTCAGAGAGTGTCTTGCGCCTTATGAACGAGCGGTACTGGGCATTGTCCGAGATCTCCTCGGCAATGATGTCTTCCGCCATCTGGATTGCGTCGGCAGCGGTCTCGATGCCGAGCTCGGCGTTTATGAAGGAAGCCGCATATTCCTCCGGGCTCATGGACGGATTCATCTCACGCAGAAACTCCGCGAGCGGGGCGAGACCCTTTTCGCGGGCGACCATCGCGCGGGTGCGTCTCTTCTGCTTGTAAGGCCGATAGAGGTCCTCGAGAGCGACCATGGTCTCGGCGGCAGAGATCTGGGCAGCCAGCTCTTTCGTGAGCTTGCCCTGTTCTTCGATGGATTTGAGAATTGTCTCTCTGCGCTCGTCGAGGTTCCGGAGATACTTCAGCCGTTCATCGAACTGTCGGAGGATCTCATCGTCAAGGCCGCCCGTTTTGTCCTTTCTGTACCTTGCAATAAACGGGATGGTATTGCCCTCGTCAATAAGTTCGATGACTGCGGTTGCCTGTGCGGCAGTGATATTCAGTTCATTAGAAAGTGTTTTTGCTATATCCATAGGTGCAAGTATACCACAGTGGGGGTGGTTCCCGCAAATTTTCATGAGAATTCTGCGCTGTGTATGCCAAGAGGCAGCGATTTTTCCCTGGAATTAAGAATTTGCTGCTTCCTCCGAAGACCCGATGAAACTCGCCAGGACCAAAGGCAGCAAACGCTCCTCAGAAGCAGGATTTTGCTGCCTCTGCCAAAGACCCAATGAAACCTGCCAAGTCCAAAGGCAGCAAACTCGTCTCAGAAGCAAGAATTTGTTGCCTCTGCCGTTGACCCGATGAAACTCATCAAGATTAAAGGCAGCAATCTCGCCTCGAAATCAAGAATATGTTGCTCCTGCCGTTTATCCGGTGAGATTCATCAGACTTCAATCTGAGGCAGCAGTTCAGACGGCCGTAGTTGCAGTGGGGAACAGGCGCAAGACATCCATCTTCGAGAGAAAAACATTGTCGGTCCGACCGGAGAAATCGGAAAAGGCGAAGCCTTTTACTAGTTCGATGGAAGGACCGACGTTTTTCGATGAAGATGGTGCTTGCGCCTGCCTCGAGCGAAAGTGTCGGTCGTCTGAACTACTGCCGTAGCTGGCCGTCCGAACTACTGCCGGCGGGTGGACTCGAAATACGCGGGCAATCAGCATAGCTCTTGATTTTTATCAATATTCCCGATAGAATAGATTAATTATGGGAAAGATTTTTTATATCATGGGAAAATCCGCCTCCGGCAAGGATAAGATCCACGGAATCCTGCTACAGGACAGGGAGCTGGAGCTCGCTGATCTTATACTTTATACGACGCGCCCGATCCGCAGCGGCGAGACCGACGGGCAGCAGTACCACTTTGTCGATGAGAACGTTCTCGACAAGTTCCGTGCGGCAGGTAAGGTGATAGAGGAGCGCACTTACCAGACAATCGCGGGTCCGTGGACCTACTGCACCGTGGACGAGGGACTCGACCTTGAGCACACGGACTATCTGGCCATCGGAACGCTGGTGTCCTACGGGAAGCTTCGGAGCTACTATGGAGCGGACAGAGTCCTTCCGGTCTATATCAGCGTGAGCGACGAGAATCTTCTGCTCCGCGCGATGAAGCGAGAGAAAAAGCAGGAGATTCCGCGCTATCAGGAAATGTGCCGGCGCTTCCTCGCTGACAGCGAGGACTTCTCCGAGGAGAAGATCATCGGTGCGGGTATTACCAGAAGATTTGCAAATGATGGTGAACTTGGCGACTGCATAAGCGAGATCCGGGACTATATTCTCGCGAATAAATGACCGGAAGCGGCGACTGCATAAGCGAAATCCGGGACTATATTCTCTCGAATAAATGACCGGAATTGGAGAATCTGCCATGGATGAACGGGGCTATAAAGGTGTCGTCGGGCACAAGGACATAATAAGGCACCTTGTGAACGCGGCGGCCAATGACAAAGTATCCCACGCCTATCTCCTGACGGGGGAAAAGGGGTCCGGGAAGAAGCTGCTGGCTTCAATATTTGCCGCTGCGCTTTGTTGTGAGACCCACAGCGGAGAGCCCTGCTTCAAATGCGCGTCCTGCCATAAAGCGCTCACCGGCAACCATCCTGATATCATCAGGGTCATCCATGAAAGGCCGGACGTCATCAGAGTGAATGAAATCCGGGAACAGCTTGTGAATACGGTGGATATCAAGCCGTATGAGAGCCGTTACAAAGTTTACATCGTCGATGAAGTTGAAAAAATGAACGCCCAGAGCCAGAACGCGATCCTTAAAACAATCGAGGAGCCGCCGCCATATGCAGTCATGCTCCTTCTGGCCAATAACCCCGACTCGCTGCTTTCGACCATTCTGTCACGCTGTGTGCGGCTGAATCTGAAAGCGGTCCCGAGCGAGGAGGTAAGACAATATCTTATGAGGGAAATGATGCTGCCGGATTATGAGGCTGAGGTAGCGGCGGCATTTGCACAGGGAAACATAGGGAGAGCGAGAATGAGTGTGACGGGGGACGCATTTGCGGAAATGACCGAAAAAGCCATCCGGCTCGTGAAGCGGGCAGGCAATATGCAGACACATGAGATCGTGGCGGCTGTTAAGGAGCTGTCGGAGGACAAGAAGAATATTCAGCAGTTTTTCGATATTCTCACGCTGTGGTTCCGCGACGTCCTGCTCTACAAGGCGACGCGGGATACGGACAATCTGGTCTTTCGGAGGGAGCTTGCGGAGATAAAGAGAGAAGCGACCATTTGCTCCTACGAGGGACTTGAGGACATGATCGAAGCCGTCAACAAGGCAGGTGTAAGGATTCGTGCAAATGTCAATTTCGACCTCACCATCGAACTCCTCTTCCTGACATTCGCGGACAACTTAAAGGAGTAAAAGACCTTCGGGGTCTTTGATAAGTAATTCATATAAGGGATTTAACAAATGACAACAATTATCGGAGTAAAATTCAGAAACGTAAGTAAAATATATTATTTTAATCCGGGCGATTTCGACGTTCACTACAATGACCACGTCATCGTAGAGACCGCGCGCGGCATCGAGTACGGCACGGTCGTCCTCAGCCCGATGCAGCTTGAGGACGAGAAAGTCCCGCAGCCGCTGAAGGACATGATCCGCATGGCCACGCCGGAAGATAACGAGCGGGAGGCGGAGAACCGCAGGAAAGAGAAGGAAGCATACAAGATATGCAAGGAAAAGATCGCTGAGCGCGGACTTGAGATGAAGCTCATCCAGGCCGAGTACACATTTGACAACAGCAAGGTGCTCTTTTACTTCACGGCCGACGGTCGAATCGACTTCCGTGACCTGGTCAAGGACCTTGCGGGCATTTTCCGCACAAGAATCGAGCTTCGCCAGATCGGCGTGCGCGATGAGACCAAGATCCTGGGCGGAATGGGCATCTGCGGCAGACCGCTGTGCTGCCACACTTACCTGACAGAGTTTGCGCCGGTGTCTATCAAGATGGCAAAGGAGCAGAATCTGTCACTGAATCCGACCAAAATCTCCGGCTGCTGCGGCAGACTCATGTGCTGCCTGAAGAATGAGGCGGAGACCTACGCTTACCTTAATAAGAACCTGCCGAACAAGGGCGACCAGATGACAACACCCGAAGGCCGCCACGGCGAGGTACAGTCCATCGATATCCTGCGCCAGCGTATCAAGTGCGTTGTCGATATGGATAACGACGAGAAGGAGCTGCAGGAGTACCATATCAGCGAGATCACGTTCATCCCGCACAGCAAGCGCCCGAAGGGTCAGGCAGCTCAGCAGCCCAAAGCGGAAAAGAAGAAAAAGAAAGGCCCTGAGGCTGACACTGCCGAGACTGCTGCTTACGAGGAGGAGATCGCCGCGAAGATTGAGGTCGAGATCGCGAAAGCCAGAAAAAATGAACGCCCGGAGCGAAAAGATAAGCAGCCTCGGAAGGACAGGCCCGCGATAAAGCCGAAGAAGCAGGCAAATGATGTTCTGGCTTCCAAAGAGGAAGTATCCGAAGCCGAGACATCGCTTGCCGAAAATGCTTCCTTTGAGGGCAAGTCTGAACACTCCTCAAAATCCCGCAAGAGAAGAAGACGCGGACATCAGAAAAAGAACGGCGGACAGGGAGCACCCACAGGTGAAAACACGCCG
Organism: Lachnospiraceae bacterium; assembly: GCA_045221675.1. Lineage (GTDB taxonomy): Bacteria > Bacillota > Clostridia > Lachnospirales > Lachnospiraceae > Chordicoccus. The sequence goes on from JBGUWZ010000008.1 coordinate 40,831, forward strand.
TGAGAAATATGATACGACTGGATGACCTGGAGAACGGGTATTTTATATATCAGGATACGGAGGCTTTCTGTTTCGGAATAGACGCTGTGCTTCTTTCTCACTATCCCGCGCTGCGGGAGGGGGACAGAGTCTGCGATCTGTGCAGCGGGAACGGCATTATTCCGCTCCTCATAGACAACACAGCTAAGAAAACAGGGAGAAATGTGCGTATCACAGGGCTGGAACTTCAGCAGCCGATGGCGGACCTTTTTGCAAGGTCCGTCACATACAATCATCTTGAAGATACCATCACCACAGTCTGTGGAGATGTGAAGGAAGCTCGCGCGCTTTTCGGCCCTGCTTCCTTTTCTCTTGTCACCTGCAATCCGCCCTACATAGCATCCGGCAGCGGGCTTACCGCGGATGCGGACATGAGGAAGATTGCGAGACATGAGATTGCATGCACACTGGAGGACGTCATATCGGCAGCGGCGGGGATACTGAAGGAAAAAGGGCGATTTGCAATGGTGCACAGGCCGGGGAGGCTGGCGGAGATATTTCATTTGCTCCATAAATACCGCCTCGAGCCGAAACGGATGCGGCTGGTCCACCCCTATGCGGACAAGTCCCCGAACATGGTCCTCATTGAGGCCGTCCGGGGAGGCGGCGCCCAGCTGAACATCGATCCGCCGCTCACTGTGTACAATGCTGACGGGACCTACACGGATGAGGTCCTTCGAATTTACGGAAAAATCTGAGGAGGGCTGTATGGCCGGAACGCTTTACATATGCGCGACCCCGATCGGGAACCTTGAAGATATCACGTCCCGGGTGCTCCGCGTGCTGTCGGAGGTTGACCTCATAGCATGCGAGGACACGAGGACCAGCGCGCACCTTTTGTCGCGGTTCGATATCCACACGAAAACTACAAGCTACCACAAGTTCAACGAGCACACAAAAGCGCAGGAGCTGGTGGATATGATGCTGAACGGTGCAAATGTCGCCCTCATCAGCGATGCCGGCACTCCCGCAATCTCAGACCCGGGCGAGACTCTGGTGAGACTCTGCGGACAGTATCATGTGCCGGTGACTTCGCTGCCGGGTGCAAATGCCTGCATCACCGCCCTCAGCCTCTCCGGCAAATCGACCAGGCGGTTCGCGTTCGAGGGCTTTCTGCCGTCCGACAAGAAGGAAATGAAAGAAATTCTCTCGGAGCTTAAGGACGAGCGGCGAACGATCGTCCTCTACGAAGCGCCTCATCGGCTCATTCGGACCCTGGAAGCTTTATCGGGCGTTCTGGGCGAAGGCCGGGAGATAACACTCTGCCGGGAGCTCACAAAAAAGTTTGAGACCGTCACGGCCACAACGATCGGTGAGGCCATCGAGGATGCCCGGCAAAAAGAGCCGCGCGGCGAGTATGTGCTTGTCATTGCCGGAAAGTCTTCCGATGAGATCGAGGCGGAGAAGGCGGCCTCGTTCGAGTCGCTGACAATCACGGAACACGTGGCAATGTTCGAGAATAAGGGAATGAACCATAAGGAGGCTATGAAAGCGGTCGCCGCTGAGAGGGGAATCTCGAAGCGCGACGTATACAGTGCCCTGTTAAAAGAGGAGGAGCCCTCACACCATTGATGGTGTGAAGGCTCCTTTTTTGGGGTTATAAGCATTTGCTTTAGCCTGCTTGTGTTGAACGGCGATTCGCCAAAACGCTCTCAGAAGAAAATTCGGCTGCGGCTCGACATGTACCGACCGCAACAAGGTGCGCAGAGATTCGGGCCGGGTTTACGGCTCTACATATCCGAGGCGGACAAGGAAGTCCTCAATAAATTCGAGGGTTCCCTTGAGACCGAGGCAGGCGCTGTTGATGATAAGGTCGTGGCCGTCCGTTGTGCCCCACTTGCGGTCAGTGTAGAACTGATAGTAGGACTTTCTGGCCTTATCGACGCGCTTCAGGATCTTTTCGGCAGCCAGGCTGTCCGCGATGTCCTCCGTCCGCATGATGCGCTTGATGCGGACATCTTTGGGGGCGTAAATGAAAATGCTCACGACGTCGTCATAGTCTGAGAGAACATCGTCCGCGCAGCGTCCTACGAAAATCGCGGATTCCTTGTCGGCCTTCTCGCGAATGATTCTTGACTGGAGAGAGAAGAGCCTGGAGGAGCGGGAGGCAGTGTCGATGCCGTAGGTGAAGTACGGCTCGAAGAACGGGTTGGACAGATTCTCATCGTCATTTTCCAAGAGGTCAGCATCGATGTCGTGTTTTTCAGCGATGATCTTCAGAAGGTTTTTGTCATAGACCGGGATTCCAAGGTCTTTTCCGAGAGCTTCGGCAATCTTTTTGCCGCCGCTGCCGTATTCACGGCCGATGGTAATGAGAACTTTCTTTTTGAGTTTCATAGTGGCCTCCTTTCGCGGACACATATTCAAGTCTCGCTCGCGAGACTTGGCGCGGGATTCGGGTCAGCGTCAGCTGACATATTCCAAACCGAATCCCTGCGCATCCTCGCGGAGCGTATATCTCAGTGGGAGATTGACACCCGCCGTTGAGACGGGTTTGTTACCCACCGCCTAAAGAGGCGGGGGTCATCTCACACTGAGATATATGTCTGAAGTTTTCAGAAATCAGGGTGTCCCTGTTGTGTTCTAAGTCAATTATAGTACATAATTGACATGAAATAAAGACAATATATACAGATAACTGAAAATTCGCTGGTGAAGGGCGGCCATTTGCACATGAAAAAGCATGCGGATGATGAAAAGGATCTTTTCCGTGAAAGTCCCTGCACAAGAACCATATTTCAATGCGAATCCACCCACGTCCGTACATCCCGAAGGAAGTACTTCCCATAGCGCAACGCCGCCACAAGCGAAATATCCCTGACGAGCAGCAACTCCGCAAATGTCGTCGGCCGAACAAGCGCTATATCCCGCAGCGCCTTAGTAGACACAATTTTGTGGGCGGAGACATGATTCTTGTCTGCCAGCTCCTTCCTGAGAGCACGCAGCTCCCTGTAGAGATTTTCATCGACCCTGCCGGGAACGAGAGAGGTTGTGCGATTGGCAAATGGCTCCAGCGAGAGACAATAGGAGCACTTCCCACAGAACTTCGGCGCATGCTCACCGAAATATTCGAGCATAAAACCGCGAAGGCAGGAGCGATGGCCGGCGTAGAGCTGCATCTGCCGGAGCCGCTCCCGCTCGATCCGGCGGAGCTCAACCCTCTCGCTGTCGGAGAGAAAAGCGATCGTCTGCTTATCGTCCGGAATGAAGCCGGCGCGGCTGATAAAGAAGCGGCAGATTGCGATATCCCAGTCAGAATAGAGCAGGATGCAGTCGGCCGGCAGACCATCCCTGCCGGCCCGACCGGATTCCTGATAATAGTTCTCCATGTTGGCCGGCATGTTGTAGTGAATCACAAAGCGCACGTCGGGCTTGTCGATGCCCATGCCGAAGGCGTTGGTCGCAACTATGAGGCCGGTGCGGCTCTGAAGCCACTCCGCCTGATTATCATTCCGATCTTCCTGGGTCATACCGCCGTGGTATTTTGCTGCCCGGATGCCGACATAGGCAAGCTTTGCGTGCAGCGCGTCGACGGACCTCCTGGTCAGGCAGTAAATGATACCGCACTCTCCGCGGTATTTTTTGAGAAGAGTCCGAAGTTCGGTCCACTTGTCCTTCGGGCGGCGGACCTCGTAGAAAAGATTCTCGCGGTTAAAACCCGTAGTAAGGCAGACGGGATTATCGAGCATAAGAGAGTCAATAATGTCGCTTCGGACATCGGCTGTGGCAGTTGCGGTGAAGGCCGCGATGACAGGCCGCTTTGGGAGTGCAGAGACAAAATCGACGATTTTTCGGTAGGCAGGCCTAAAGTCTCGCCCCCACTGGGAGACGCAGTGGGCTTCGTCGACGCAGATGAATGAGATGGGTATAGATTTTGCAAATGTGCAAAACTCCTCAGAAAGCAGTCTCTCAGGCGAGACGTAAAGGAGACGACAGCGGCGATTGCCTGCGGGAAAACTGTTCCTAAGCAGTCTGTTTTCCGAGTATTGCCGACGAACTTCAGAAAGCAGCGCCGCCTTCTCCCCCCGGGGCATAGTCGAGGTAATCGTTTCAGCTCCTATGCCGCGTTTTTTCAGGGTTTCAACCTGATCCTGCATGAGGGAAATGAGCGGGGAGATAACAATGGTCAGTCCCGGAAAGAGCAGGGCCGGGATCTGAAAACACAGAGATTTTCCGGCTCCGGTCGGCATGATGCCGAGGACGTCGCGGCCGGACAGGATGTGAGAAATCAGCTTTTCCTGGCCGGGGCGAAACTCGTCGTAGCCGTAGACAGACTTCAGTACTTTGTGCATATTGTCCATAAAAACCTCCTTGAGACTTGCGTTCGTTATTCTTAAAGAATAAAATAATGTTATGCGTAAGTTTGTAATACCTCGTAAGAAAGATCAAAATATTGGCAGACCGCGAAAAAAATGGAGCTTACGAAAAAAGCTCCTTATTTTTATAAGTGCGGCGCTGGCTATATATGCAATCGGAGCGTATTTGGTTATAAATATTTATCTGCCGACCAAGGAAGAAATTCCTCTGAAAGTCCGAGAGACGAATACATATCCTGTGATTTATGAGACTGAGCAGGAAATGAGGGACGCGGTCCGCAGCAGGTTTGCCCGGCTCGATGATCAGATGACGTCATCAATCGTCATTCCCGGGCTCATGTCGACCCGGACGACGAAGGGCTCTTTCCACGGAGTCGTCTACTGCACTTCGATGACGCCCCAGGGAATGGCAATATCCGAGGACTACATATTTATCAGCGCTTATTGCCACACCCACATGCACAATTCGGTCATCTACATGCTTGACCGCAGGACGGGAGATCTTATAAAAGAGATACCCTTGAGATCCAGAGCCCATGTCGGCGGGCTGGCCTACGACCCGGTGCATAGAAATTTATGGGTATCCGGAGGATCCGCGGGTGCGGCGAAGGCCATAGCCTACACGATCGAAAGCCTTGAGAATTACGATCTGAGCCGAGAAAAAAAGTCGATCAAATCAAAATTCAGCTACACGTTGGCGACAATCACACGCAATTCCTACATGTCCTATTCGGACGGATACCTGATCATCGGATACTTTACTCCGCAGGGGCCGTCCACTCTGCAGAAATTCAGAATCACGGAGGATGGCGGGCTGGCGTCGCAGATCATCGTGGAGGACTACGAAATCCATGAGAGCGTGATAGCGGACTTTACGGCCACGACCTCGAATCAAATCCAGTCGGCTCTGGAGACAGACGGGTTCGTCATGCTGGCAAAATCCTACGGGCCGTTCGACTCACAGCTGCAGATGTATGATAACAGAGCTTTTCTGGCGAGCTTTGAGGAGCGCAATGCGGACCGCATCTATCTGTTCCCACAGAAGATGGAACAGATATGTGTCTGCGACGACATGCTCTACTGCCTCTTCGAATCCGCGGCCTATGCCTACAGATCGCAGCCGCTGCTTCGGCTTGACCGAATAATGGTATTTAATCTCGGGGAGATGCTCCCGAAACGGGAAGAAATCATAGAATTAGACTTCTGATATGCGTTTGCATAAGTATAGCGCAATTTGCGGGAAAATAACAGGGAGGATGCACATATGTCAGAGATACACAGGACACCGGAGAAGCTTTCGCTGCAGGGAATTTGCAAAATTCCGGCCGGCAAGGCGGGTAAGGCGGCTGCAAAGCAATATTCAAATGAAAGAAAAGCCCGCAAGAGAGCCCTTGCCCGGCTTGCGGCTGCTGACAGCAAAGCCGGAATCGGCCTGCTTGTCCTACTGAAGTCAGAAGACAGACGGCTTGGCCGATACATATTTAAAAAGCTCGACAAGGTCATCCCGTTCTATGTGAGGGCACTCACGGACGGGGCTTCCGGCATGCCCGCGGAGGAGATGAGCCGGCTCATGGACGCGTGTGAGAGGCGGGGCTACCGTACCCTGTGGCTTGACCTGGCCGGGACAGAGAAAATTGACAAAAAGGCGGTGCTTCATCTTGTGGCGGGCGAGCTCATGCGCGTGCTGGAGAAGCCGGCGCCGGAGAAGGCTCCGGCTGAGGATGAGGTCGAACCTGAGACGATGGTCGAAGAATCGATTGAGCCAGAGACGGCTGAGCCACAAGAGGAGTCAGAACTCGAATCAAAGGGGGCTGAGGAATCGATAAATGATTTGGAAGAGCAAATTGAACGAGTAGAGGTTGAGCTTGAAATTGAAGAGCCAGTCGAAGACACAGATGTTGGAATAATACAGGAGGAGACATCTGAGAAGGTGGAGATGGTGTCGGATGAGCCGGCATTTTCAGCAGATATCGGAGCGGAGGATTCTGAGAATGTAATCGCAGAACCCAAGTCAGAAGATGTAAAGCAGGTTGCGGAGAGCCCTGTTACGGCAGAAGAAATCCCTGCAATAGAAGAAAATTCAATAGCAGAGGAGAAACCGGCAGCGGAAGTAATTTCTGTAGTAGAAGAAAAGTCGGAGCCGGAAGAGAAGCCGGCAGAGGAAATCATTTCCATAGTAGAAGAAAAGCCAGTGTCAGAAGAGAAGCCGGCAGCAAAAGAAGAACCGGAACCAGACGAAAAGCAGGCGCCGGAAGAAAAACCTGTCCCCAGAAGAAGGTCCAGAAAGGCTCCCGCAAAGACAGAGGATGAGAAGGCACCGACAAAACCGAGAAGGAAGCGCGCACCTGCGGCTCCGCTCACGGTAGAAGCGACACTTGCCAAGCGCAGAAGACAGATGGGATTGGAGTAAAAGGCGTCAAGAGACAATCCCTGCTTGCACATCCTGTCAAAAGGGTGTATATATAGGTGTAATGACACCCGGAGAAGGGACGTCCGCTGACGGACGGGAAGGAAAATGAAAAAATGAGAGCGACAAACCTTACGTTACTTACTGACTTATATGAGCTGACCATGATGCAGGGTTACTTCAAGAATCCTACAGATCAGATCGTCGTATTCGATGCATTCTACAGGAAAAATCCCTGCGACGGAGGTTACGCGATATGCTGCGGACTTTCAGATGTAATCGACTACATCAAGAACCTGCATTTTTCCTATGATGATATTCAGTATCTGAAAGGTCTCAATATATTTGAGGAAGACTTCCTGGATTATCTCGCGGGCTTTCACTTCACGGGTGATATCTGGGGAATCCCGGAAGGAACTGTTATCTTCCCGCGTGAGCCGATGCTCAAAGTCATCGCGCCGATTGAGCAGGCACAGCTCATCGAGACAGCTGTCCTCAATATGCTGAATCACCAGTCCCTGATCGCCACGAAAGCGGCTCGCGTATGCTATGCGGCTAAAGGCGACGGAGTCATGGAATTCGGACTCCGCCGTGCTCAGGGTCCGGATGCCGGTATTTACGGTGCCCGCGCGGCTGTCATCGCCGGCTGCGCCGGAACATCCAACGTCCTGACGGGCAAGATGTTCGACGTTCCGATTCTCGGTACACATGCGCACAGCTGGATCATGAGTTTCCCAAGTGAGTATGAAGCATTCAAGGCATACTCGAAGATATATCCTAATGCCTGCACGCTGCTCGTCGACACGTATGACGTGCTCGAATCCGGCGTACCGAATGCGATTCGTGTTTTCAAGGAGATGCGTGAAGAGGGCATTAAACTCACCAAGTACGGTATCCGAATCGACTCCGGCGACCTTGCGTATCTGTCCAAGAAGGCTTACAAGATGCTCAGCGAAGCCGGATTCCCGGATGCGATCATTTCCGCATCTTCAGATCTTGATGAGTATCTGATCACGGACCTTAAGGCTCAGGGAGCCAAGATCAATTCCTGGGGCGTCGGCACGAACCTGATTACCGCTAAGGATAACCCGGCATTTGGCGGCGTCTACAAGCTGGCAGCAATCAAGGACAACGAGACCGGCGAATTCATTCCGAAGATCAAGGTCTCCGAGAATACGGAAAAGGTCACGAACCCGGGCAACAAGAAGATCGTCCGTATCTATGACAAGGAGACGGGAAAGATCAGGGCGGATCTTATCTGCCTCGAAGAGGAGAACTTCTCCGAGGACGAAGATATGATCATCTTCGATCCGATCGAGACATGGAAGAAGACAAAGCTTCACGCCGGAACTTTCACGCTGCGTGAGATCATGGTACAGGTATTCAGCAAGGGTGAATGCATCTACAATGATACGGCGTCGACGATGGAGATCCGTGAGAGATGCCTGCGCGAGCAGGATACGATGTGGGATGAGACCCGTCGTCTTGTGAACCCTCATCAGATGTACGTCGACCTTTCCGACAAGCTGTTCAAGATCAAGAGCGATCTTCTTGAGCAGATGAGTATGGAGCAGCTGAAATAAGGGCGGTTTTATACAGATCAGAACAAATCATTCGATAGGGTGGCAATAATGAACGGTCCGGTGGGTGAACGTATGAGTCGTCTGCCGGGCTGTTTTTGTGATATGATCACAGAGATTGAAAGATGGATTAATTCTAATGTCGGTTACTGGTGAGCCCCTCCCCTTGTCAAGGACACGGGGGAAATATTTCAACTGCCGCTTGTTGAATTGACTACGACAGTCGAGGATCCGAAAAGAAGAATTCTTACTGTCGTTTTTGTTTGATTTACCAGGTGCGACAGTACAGGATCTTGAAATGGTGTTTGCTACTGCCGTTTTTGAGTACTTTTCATCTTAATTTGCAGTCGCTTGAGGTGGTTATGTTGGATTCTACTGTCATCAGACTTTGAAAAGCAATAAAAGTTGCAGTGTTTTCGAAAGCTTTTTGCTCATCCTACTGTCAGTTCAGGATAAACATGTTTTGAAACGACAGTATGGGAAAACTCTTTTGATTATTGTACTGCCATTTTATGTTAGCTCAATAGTCAAATACCAAAAAAGCCAGATATGAACTGCTGGCCAAAAGCAGGGCAGACAGTTCAAAAGAGACAATTCATGATATACACTGCTGATCTGGCAGTCGAAAAACCAAAAAGCCAGATATGAACTGCCGACCATAAGCAGGGCAGACAGTTCAAAAGAGACAATTCATGATTCATACTGCCGGCCAGGCAGACGAAACCCAAAAATGAAATGCCTGGATAGGTATCAGGCGAAAAACGCGAGATGAAATTAAAAAAAGTGCTTGCTTTTTACAGCGGCCTGTACTATAATTCAATCTGTTGCAGATATTGGGCTATCGCCAAATGGTAAGGCAACGGACTCTGACTCCGTCATTTCAAGGTTCGAATCCTTGTAGCCCAGTTTAAGGTCTAAATCGTAAGATTTAGGCCTTTTTTCTTACTCATTTCCTGAACAATTCTGGTTATTTTCTCGTTTCAGTAAACAATTCCCAACAATTCCTGAATGATACTAACCCAAAAAACGACGAATCAGCCGGTATTTCCTGCTTTTTACGGGGTATTTTGTGTTCGTTCTAAATAAATTAGAACCAAATTATACCCAAAAGCATTTTACGAAGAGGCATATTCAGACCGTATTTTTTCACATGGCTTGTTGAACTTCGAACAGGTTCGGTATCCGCTTCGCTACGGTGGGTGTGAAATCGAATGCCCTCTGAATGTTAGATATGACAGGTAACATGGATAAATTGTTAAATAGCAAGATTTGTGATATGATTCCTGTACTAAGAGAAGAGTGTTTAAAAAGATCTGTAAATGTATGATTGTTATTGAGATGACGAACAATAGGATTTTCCAGACAGTGTCTGGAATTTTGAAAGGAAGGAGGTTCTTATGGGAAATGATTTCATGGTGCCGCAGGAAATGATAGTGGAGATCAGAAAAATACTGCTTAATGCCAGAACTAATGTTGCACAGCAAGTGAATAATGAACTCCTTTCGGCATATTGGAACATAGGGCGTGTTATTGTTGAATATGAACAAGATAATAATGCCAGAGCTGTTTACGGAAAAGATACAATGAAGCAGCTTTCAAGAAGACTGTTAAAGGAGTTCGGGAAAGGTTTTTCGCTTTCAAATATTTATAATATGCGCCAGTTCTATATAGATTACCCAAAATTCCAGACACTGTCCGGAAAATTAACGTGGTCGCATTATTGTGAATTGATGTCTATTTCTGATTCGGATCGGCGTAGCTTCTATGAAAAAGAATGTGAACGTTCCGGATGGTCTGTCAGAGAAATGAAACGTCAGATATCCACATCTCTTTTTGAAAGACTACTGCTTTCTGATGGCAAGGCAAATAAAGAAAAGGTTTATGAACTTGCAACTAAGGGACAGGAACTGGCAGTACCAGAGGACATCGTAAAGGATCCATATGTTTTCGAATTCCTGGGCATTCCGGAGAATAAGCCTGTGTTGGAGAGTGATTTAGAAAAAGCACTGGTCAGGCAGATTGAAGATTTCATGCTTGAACTTGGCAGAGGATTTATGTTTGTCGGGACACAGCAACGTGTGACCCTGAATAACACTCAATATTATGTAGACATGGTATTCTATAACAAGGAGCTCCATGCGTATGTATTGATTGAACTGAAGACAGTGAAACTGATGCCGGAAGCAGTAGGCCAGCTCAATATGTATCTGAACTATTATGCTGCTGAAGTAAATGAACCGGAGGATAATCCTCCGATAGGTATTATCCTTTGTACAGACAAAGATAATGTAAGTGCTGAATACGCACTTGGTGGTCTTTCCAATAATATATTTGCTTCAACATATACTTACGTAATTCCGGAAAAAGAAAAATTAATTGCGCAGGTTGAAGCAGTGCTGGAAAGATGGAAGGACGGAAAAGGCTGATGTTAAAGGTCCGGACAGAATTGACAGCAGGCTTGAAGGAAATACATGACTGAAATTGAGAGGTAATAATCGGGAAGGAATTACTGATAGTTACTCAAAAGAACTGGGACAATTATAACCAAATTAGAACCAAAAAATGAGAAGGAGCCTCGAAAAACCGCGTAGTTATGCGCTTTTTCTAAAATGAGCATTGGACTCTGACTCCGTCATTTCAAGGTTCGAATCCTTGTAGCCCAGCTAAGGTCTAAACCGAAAGGTTTGGGCCTTTTTTGTTTGTTACTTGCCGTTTTTCGCGGTCCCACAAACAATTTTCGGTTAGTAAAAAGCCAAAGCATTGACAATATGAACATAATATCATATCATTCGAGTATCCAATATGGGTACATAATTTAAAAGATGCCCAATCTGGGCACCAAGGAGACGAAATGCTGATTGATATAAAAGAGCTGAGAGATTCGACGGGGATGACACAGAAAGAATTTGCTTCCAGATACGGAATTCCTATCAGCACATTAAGAAAATGGGAACAGGGTGAGTCATCTCCCGCCCCGTATGTAGCCGCCTTACTGGCAAGAACACTTCCGGATACAGAGTCTTCTTTAAAAAGAATAAAGACGCGGGGTGGAAAAACCTATTATTATAGTCCGGTAAAAAAAGAAGTCTCAGATGTGAAAGGAAATCACATTACGATTCAAGAAGATTTGGAAGGTGTGAAAGAGCAGAATCTTGCGTTGTATCTGGAAGATTTGTTTGAGGGATTCTATCGGCTGCAGG
>JBGUWZ010000009.1:0-19919 GCA_045221675.1 Lachnospiraceae bacterium
CGTATCCGCAGGTGCGTTAGTCCGGCCGCCTAAAGCGGCCCTGCGGCGGGAGCCGCATATGGAAGCACGTGGATTTATCCATGTGAGCTTCACGTAATACTGGATAAGCATGCATAATAGGTGATTGCGAAACTCGCTTTGCGAGTTCGCAATCCTGAATAAACCAAGGTCGAAATCCGGCCATGCCGGATTTCTCCGATGCACTTTCTATTATCTTCCTGCGGTTGATGTGGATAACTGCATCGGGCCCTGGTTTTTGGCGTACTTTAAAAAACTCATTGTTGTTTCGGCTCCTGCAGATTATGCGGTCAGGCGTTTCAGCGAGCGGAAATACTGAGGCTTATGTATCCTGTCCGCAACAACTACAGTTATCAGTTGGGTTATGCCGGCAAGCAGAAGGTCGGCATGGAGGGTTCTTGCATCCTGCGTCCTGCGATCTCCGAGACAGAAACTGTCTTTGATGTGAGAGCGCTCGACGGATGTGCGGATCTTATAGGTGGACTCCCATTCCTCTGTCCCGCGGATCGTTCCGGGATAAAGGCGGAGGTTCTTTTCTGGATACAGATAGACCATTCGCCCGCATCTGGAAGATGTACATGGATTCTCGCAGTGACAGATACGGCGGTGCTTTCCGTCTTCACATTTGTCCCAGCTCATTTTAGGGCAGACGAATTTGAAGGTCTTCAACCCGCAGCGGAGATGGGATGTATTTCCTTCCGGCTTCATGGGAAGGGTCGGGTCATGGGGACAGCAGGGTATTCCTTCCTCATTGATCGTGTAATCGGTGCCTTTATCTGCAGCACGTACATTCATCGGGATAAATGCCTGTTCGAAGATCCTGGCGGTGCCGTCCTCTCTGGTGCCGAACATATCGCCGCTGAGGAGCGCTTTATAGATATCAGCACTGTCGAAAGCGGCATTTCCAAGAAAGGTCACCGGATCGATCAGGGGATGCTTCCGGAAGAAATCCTTCAGTATGGGGAGGAGCAGCCTTGCGTCTCCTACGGATTTGTCCTCGTCAGGTGCATCTGTTTTCTTATAAAGCTCGATTTCCGGATGGGCGGCGAAATAATCCTTGTCATAGAACTCAATGGCCCGGATAATGCCGAGACCGTTCGTCAGGATCCCGGCCTTATAGGCATAGCAAAAATGGCCGTTGAGATACTGCTGTTTGATTTCCTCATTGGCTGACGCATGTGTCGGCATGGAGCCGTAAGCGGCCTTATAAGGATCATAGGAATCAAGGCCCATGGCCTTTGCCCATGCCTTGAGCTGGCGGATCTTCCGGTTGGCATATTTGGGATAATTCTCAGTGACATAAGCCTCCAGCCCGGTCGTATCGAAGATGGTCATGGAAGCCTTATCACCATCGATTTCCTGCAGGATCGGCTCGGTCAAGTCAACAAGGGAATCGAAGAACAGCTGCAGGTCATCGGTAAATTCCTGCTTGAACCGGGTGATCTTCGAAGCATCTGGAACTCGTGCAAACCCGCAGAATTCCCGCAGATCTTTTGAATACTCAAGGAATGTCAGGAGCAGTGAATCTGTCGGGATAGAGAAGATCTTCTGGAGTATGAGGGCTCAGAGCAGGGAAGTCAGATGGTATTCGCGGGGCCTGCCCGTGGAAGCATAGAAATGGTTCTAGAAGGAACCTGGGACAATTTCACAAAGATCAATGGTAGATTCGAGCAGTTTCAGGAATTCAGGTTTATCGGATTCAAATTTTTTCTGAGTTTCTGTAAAAACATCAGCCAAAGTCATCTGATGATATGGTATCATAATGGTGACAACTCCTTTCTGGACATGGTTGATTGTTTCTCGACAACTCAATTTTACCATGAACCAGTGAGGAGTTGTTTTATTTTGTAACCAAAAGAATGCCGTATTTATGCGGCTTCTGGCGTTTCGCAAACGCCTAAAGCATGCATAACAAAGAAAGGAGATGGTTTGGTGTATATGGAAAAAGCCATTGACTTTATAGAATTGAAGCACATTCTGCAGTCGGCTGTCAGAAAACTGTTTTGTCTTTCTCTGATAGCAGTTTTGATCACCGGTTGCGCCAGTGATGAACAGACTGCGCAGAAATCTGAATCAAATCAGGTTGAAAGCATAAATCAGGTAGATAACTTAAATCAGGGAGAAGGCATAAATGAGGATCAGAGTACACAGATGCCTGACGAAAAACTTAATTCCTCTGATAGTAACGATAATGGAGCATTACAAGATATTCTTGAAGTATGCTTCCTCAAAGTCGGCAAAGCGGACGCCATAGTTCTTAAGTGCGGAAATGAGTCAATGATCATTGACTGTGGAGAGGAAGATGACGGTAAGGAAATTCTTGCCTATCTGAAAAGCCATGGTATTAATGAAGTGGATGTACTCATGATCACCCATTTTGACAAGGATCATGTCGGCGGAGCCGATACTCTTGTGGAAGGAATTCCGGTAAAAAGAGTTCTCCTGCCTGCCTATACAGGCAGCGGGACAGAGTACACGGACTTCATGGCTGCTGTCGGGAAGGTGGGTATCAATCCGGAGAACGTGAACGAAAACATGGAATTGATTCTCGGAAGCGCCTCTCTTTATATCGAGCCACCGGCTTCTTATAATATACCTGCGGGAGCTGCCGAGTATGACAATGATTTTTCTCTTATCACTACAGTCGAGGTCGCCGGTAAACGGTTGATATTTACAGGAGATATCGAGAAACAGAGGATCCGGGAATGGCTTGCAGATGGTGCTGTTTCGGAGTGCGATGTCCTCAAGATTCCGCATCACGGAGTCTTCAATAAAGCGTTGGCGGATCTGTTGAGTGCGACAAGACCGTCCCACACAGTGATCTGCGACTCCAAAAAGAATCCGGCAGACGAGAAGACGCTTGAACTCATAAGGAAGATCGGAGCCGATTGCAAGCAAACACAAAACGGAGATATCACGATCATATGCAGCACGGATGGTATCGAGATTCATCAATGAGTTCATGTGATTCGACAGAATATCGATTTCATCAGTGAGTTCAAGTGATTCTGCAGAATATCGATTTCATCAATGAGTTCATATGATTTGGCAGAATATCGATATTCATCGATGTAAATCTTGTGACCCGGTCCATGAGGCGGCTTTACGGCAGGCTTCGGCCGGGTCGAAATCATCTTTATTCTTATACTGAGATTGTGTATAATGTGAGTGGAATTTGCGCAGTACGATTATTTCGATACATCAGGCCGCGATACTGTATGCAGCCCTGACAGGATGGACTTGAGAAAGACAGAAATAGTGCGCATTTGCTGAGACACGGCATGTCACGATCAACCTTCTCTGAAGACTGAGGATCCCGATATGAAGAAATATGAAGCAGACAAAACAGTAGATGTTAACGGTGTGACTCTTCACTACGCGGAATGCGGCGAAGGACGCCCCGTTGTTCTGATACACGGAAACGCTGAGGATCACAACCTTTTCGGAACGGTGATAGGACAGCTGACAGCCGCCGGATACCACGTGTATGCACCGGATTCCCGCGGGCATGGTGCAAATGTTCCCCTGTCCGAGTACCACTACGCCGACATGGCGGAAGACATCTATCAGTTCATTAAAGCCATGGGGCTTGAGAAACCCGCTCTGTACGGTCACAGCGACGGCGGAATCATAGCTCTTCTCATAGAGCTGAACCATCCTGACACACTTGGAATCATGGCAGTCAGCGGCACCAATCTGAAACCTGAGGGAATTATTCCGTCCTTCATCGAAGAGTATACGGAACTCAACCGCAAGAAGCCGGACCCGCTGATAACGCTGATGTTGACGGAACCTCACATTGACCCGAAGTCCCTCGCAGCTATCAGTATCCCCGTGTTGGTTACTGCAGGTGACGATGATCTGATCCTTCCGGAGGAGACCTGGCTTCTCGCGGAGAGTCTTCCCAACTCGACGCTGGTGTTTGTGAAAGACGCAGATCACGGAAGCTATATCGTGAACAGCGAGATCATGGGTGGTATGCTGATCAAGTTCCTGGATGAGGAATGGAAGTGATGAGATTGATTCAACCACTGCTTGAAGAAGCAGTGATCTTCACCAGCCCGAAGAAAAAAGTGCGGCAGACCGCACTTCTAAATAAAGGAGAAAGTATGACTGATTTAACAAAACAAATGCTGGAAAAACTGAACGAATTCTTTGAGGAGGAAAAGCTGCTCAGTCACGCCGCCCATGTTGTACAGTTCGACATGGAGACGGTGTGCCCGCCCAAGGGTATGGAACTTGCTGGCGAGACACAGGCTTATCTGTCCAACAGGATTTTCAAGATCCACCGCGACCCGAATTTCCTTGTCGCAGCCGGCTGGCTTTACGATCACCGCGATGAGCTGAATGTGTATGATAGAGCGCTTGCGGAGCAGCTGCACCGCGAGGACATGAAGATCCGCAATATCACCCCGGAACAGGATCGTGAGTTCTCAAAAGTGTATAACAAGGCCTATGCTGACTGGCTGAAAGCTAAACAGAACTCTGATTTCTCACAGTTCGCGCCGTCTCTCTCCGCAGTCCGTGATGTTGAATTCAAACGTGTCGAGCTCATGGACGAGAAGAGCCCCGTTGTCTACGACAATTTGCTCGATACATACGAGCGCGGAATGACATCAGAGAAATTAGATGAGGTGTTTGGCAAATGCCGCTCCCGCCTTGTTCCTCTCCTTAAGAAGATCATGGCCAGCAAGAAGGTCATTCGCACGGATTTCCTGAAACGCACTGTCGATGACAGGACCCAGGAGAAAGCGGTCAAATACCTGCTTGGCGTGATCGGCTTTGATTTTGAGCGCGGCGGATTCTCGACGACCGAGCATCCATTTACAGACAGCATGGGGCCGGACGATGAGCGTGTGACAACACATTTCTTCCCGAACAACTTCCTGTCCAGCATGTACAGCACGATCCACGAGGGAGGACACGCGCTGTTCGATCAGAATCAACCGAGAGAAGACTGGGATCATAACATCACAGGCGGCAAGACCATGGGTCAGCATGAGTCTACGTCAAGGTTCTATGAGAACATAATCGGAAGATCCGAAGCCTTTATTCACCTGGTCTTCCCGAAATTGCAGGAAATCTTCGGGGATGTCCTGGCAGATGTTACGGAGCGTGAGTTTTATGAGGCGGTCAATTTCGTGTCGCCGTCCTGCATTCGCACGGAAGCTGATGAGTTCACATACATCTTCCATATCATGATCCGCTATGAGATTGAGAAAGCAATCGTGGCAGGCGAGGTGAGTATAGATGATCTGCCGAAGGTCTGGAATGACAAGTATGAGGAGTATCTCGGGGTCCGTCCTGCAAATGATGCCGCCGGCGTTCTCCAGGATGTTCACTGGACCTCGGGATTCGGCTATTTCCCGACTTACGCGCTCGGAAATATGTATAACGCGATGTATAGTAACCGCATGCTGGAGGAATTCGACCTTGATGCCGCAGTGGCTGCAGGCGATTTCGGGAAGATCAACGGATGGATGAAAGAGAATGTCTGGAAGAAGGCTGACCTTCTGGCTCCGAGTGAATGGATCTTTGATATTACCGGTCGTGAGCTCACACCGGATGACTTCCTTGATTATCTGGAAGAGAAGTATTCGAAACTGTATGAGCTATGATGTTTTAGACTGTCTGTGATATCGGCCGACAGTACAATTTTCATGGTTGAAATTTCTACTGTTACAATATATTCCTCATATGTCACGTATTCTTCTGTGTCATACAATTTTTCCTGGTTGAAATTCTACTGTTACTCTGACAGTAGGATAAAGAATTTTTTCATTTGAACTGTTGGCTTATGATTTGACCGACAGTTCAAATCTGTCTTTTGGAGTTTACGACTGCCAAGGCAACATAAACCGACAGTACAGAAACCAAAATGTTTTTTCCGTACTGTCGGTTTAAATCTTTATTTTTCTAAATTGACAGTAGAAAAAGCAAATGTATTTGGAAGTACTGTCTTTTTATCATTTTCCAGTAGCTTGATGACAGTCGTATCCGACAAAACGAGCTCAGGCGACTGTAATTTGAGCTGTAAAGTACTCAGAAACAACAGTAGCATTAATCCTTTCCTGATTTCCTACCGTTCCCCCCGCCAAACAGAAGTAAACAACAGCAAAAAAAACCTTTCTTGAATTTGTACTGTCAAACCCAATCCTTAGCGTATCCCACATAAACAGAAGCAAAACAACAGTGACAAAGAACCTTTCTTGAATCTGTATTGTCAAATCCAATTCAGCGACAGTACAGAGCCAAAATGTCATTTTTCTGCTGACCACAACAATTTGTCGGTTTAGAAACAGATATTTTCACATCTATGACGATGACACAAGAGAGTTCGCAGTAAATAATCAAGTTCATCGCATTATACCCAGAAACCTATGGCAATGTTTATCCGGAATTTGTATTATAATATATAAGACTGAGACATGCCGTTTGCGGTGTGGGAAGTCCTGGCAATTAATTCAAAGCAATACACATATAACTGTACAATCGCAGTTTTGCAAGGTTAAAAATATGAGGGGATGCGAAATGACAGTAAAAGAGGCAAGAACTATAGCGGAACAATATCACAGAAAACCTAATCCTTCCGATGAGGATTTTTTCATCTTCACGGAGGCCATGGATTTTCTGATCAAAGAGCAGAATAATCCGAGAGATATGATGCACCTTGGCGGAGTCTACTATGAGCGGAGGGAATTCGACCTCGCGCTCAAGTACTATGAGATGGCCTCGACCTTCGATATTGATGCGGCTGACGAGTGCCTCGGGTATATCTGGTATTACGGCAGGACCGGTGAGCGTGACTATGAGAAGGCCTTTAAGCACTATTCAAGATCGATGAAGCGGGGAAATTATGTCAGCACCTACAAGGTTGCGGACATGTACAAGAACGGGTACTACGTGGAGAAGAACTTCGACAAATATAAAGAGATCATTGAAAAGCTTTATGCAGAGCTTAGGGGATATCTGAATCCGGATGCTCCTTTTCCGGAGGTCTGGACACGGCTTGCCCGGATACGCAGGGATGAGGGGAAGCTCGAGGATGCGGCTAATCTGTATCTGCAGGCGAAAGATGTGCTGGCTGAGAGACTAAGGTGGTCGGACTTCTTTGGTGACATCAACATTATGAAGTGGCTGATCGATGACCTCTACGAGATTATTGAGTTCGACCCGGAGTATATGGATTTATTCGATCTCTTTTATATCCTTAAGCAGCCGGCAAATGTCACGTTCTATTACGGCGATGAGAAGCATACGGTTGAGTCGCTCATCGAGGACGGTGTCTGTGTGGTTCGTTTTGATGACAAATGGTATCGTGACAGGGATGAGTTCTTCAAGAAAGCAAGGCTGGATGAACGGAAGCTGACATCCATCCATGATTATCTGTATGGTTTTGAAGTAAACATGTAAACTTCCCGTGCTGCAGACCCGGTTTATGCAGGTTGACGCTGAACAGAATCCCGCGCCGGGTCTTGCGAGCGTGATTTGAATTTCGATTTTGACTAATCAGGCATCGAATTTTGTAAGATATTATGAGGGGACTAAAACAAATGGATATCATCAAAATCAAAAACGCCGACTATTCGCGGTACGAGGAACTTCTGCTGCGGAGAGAACAGTTGCGTAAGGAAGCGCACATTAATCACGGTCTGTATGTGAAGGAGTTCGGAGATCTGCATTTGCAGATTTTTGAAAAGCAGGTCGCATGTATCAGAAAGAAGAAGCTGATTGCTTATTATCAGGCGGCGATCAACCGTGGAGGTGCCATTAATCAGGCGGAGATTGACGCGATGCTTCAGCGTGAGATGGAAGAGTATCAGAAACAGCTGGCTGCTATGGCGAAGGAGAACGAAGCGGCCAGGAACATTTCCCGCATCACGGATCTTGACCTGCTTAAGATAAGGAGGATCTATCGAAGGCTGGCAAAGCAGCTGCACCCGGACATCAACCCTAAAACGAGTGAGATTCCGCAGCTTATGGAACTCTGGAACGCAATCACGACTGCTTACAACAGCAACAATTTGGCGGACATGGAAGAGCTCGAGGTCCTGGTGAAGAATGCTCTGGAGGCTCTCAAAATCGGGTCCTACGAGATTGAGATTCCTGATCTTGATACTAAGATCGAGGCGGTGGAGGCTGACATAAATCGCATTATTTCGACAGATCCGTATCAGTATAAGTTCCTGCTCGCTGATCCTAAGGCTGTTGAGGAGAAGAAAAATGCCCTGGAGGAGCAGAAGAAGAATTATACCGATTACGAAAGGCAGCTTGACGAGGCAATTGAGGGGATTTTGAAAAGTGGGGTAAAAATCATATGGAAAATGAACTGAGCATACACAAAGAAGGATTGGTATCGCTGGTCGAGAGTCATGACCTGGCGGATATAATCAAACCGCTGACAAAAGAGATTCATCTGTTTGATTCATTTGTGGCGGGGACGACGCATTTGCAGGATAAGTCAGTTCTCGATGAGATCAGGGTTGGAGACAAGCTGACTCTGAGGAGAGAAGATAACAAGTTCGACAGCAATGCGATCCTGATCCTGAATGAAGATATGAAGAAACTCGGCTACGTGCCGGAAAAGGACAATGTGATTTTCGCGCGTCTTATGGACGCGGGCAAGCTGCTGATCGCGAGGATCTCGAAAATTGAGAAGCGGGGCAGCTTTACGCAGATCAGTATAGGGATATATCTCGTAGATTTTTAATCTCTGACGCAGAATTATTGTGACGTGAGTCTACGATGAATGCGCAGCGGGGCTGGAACGCCGAAGTGTTCTTGATATTTAAGTTTTACGGTTTTTCACTTGCGAGGGGACATCATGGAAGAGAATAAGAAGAATAGCCCAGAGGGCGGCTGCCCTCGGAGTCGCGGCACGGGGTGGTCTTCGGCGCGGTTGGAGTAATTGTTACGGTAGCGGTCGCATTTGCACTCAGTTTTCTTGCAACAAGGGATAACAAGCCGTCGGGCGATAATTCTGCAGCATAAACGAAGGCTGATAAACATCCCTGTGATAAGACAGCGGCTATAAACAAGTGGGAGAAACAAATGAAATCAGCAGAATTCTACATCAAACATCTGGATATGGAGCCGCACATTGAGGGCGGCTATTTCAAGGAGTGCCTGCTTTCCGGGGACACAATCAGTTATCGGGGAATGAGAGACCGAAGACTCTGGAGCAGCATTTATTTTCTGCTAAGCGAGGGGGAGGTGTCTCACCTGCACGTCATCGATTCGGACGAGGTGTGGTATTTCCATGACGGGAATCCGCTTACAATTTACATGATTTCTCCGGAGGGTATGCTCAGCTGTCCAAAGCTTGGTCTTGATGCAGCGAACGGCGAGCTGCCGCAGATTCTCGTTCCCAAAGGTTATATCTTTGGCGCGGCTATGGAAAATGAGGGCTACAGTCTGGTCGGGTGCATGTGCGCACCGGGGTTTCGTTATGAGACGTTTGAGCTGCCGACAAGGGAAGAGATTGCAGCTAAGTATCCGGAGTATGCGGAGAGGCTTGGGCGGTTGATAGTCTGACTGAGGTACAGGTGTTCTAAAAGCAGCTATGAAAAGGAGCATATATGCAGATATTTTATAAGTACATTATTCAGATTGCCTCTGATAATCAATATAACATTAAAGAGCTTGTCGGAGAAGTGGATGAAAATATCCGGGAGCTTCTTACTTACATAGTCTCAAAACGGGAAAAACGCGAATATGAGATTATCGAGGGGAAGGGAATCAGCGGTCAGGTCATCGCATTTGCCAGGACATTGACTGCTTTTGTCGAGGATGAACAGGGGCCGGATCTTGATGCACTGGCAGGTCAGATAGCGGGAAAGTACATTGAGACTACGAGCATAATGGGAAAAAGGGTCAAGACCGGAAACCTTCTTCTGGCGCTGCTGCGGGATGACAGCCAGAAGCTGCAATTTATTGTAGCCCAGATTGATAATGAAGGATTTTTTGAGAGAGAGACACTTAAAAAAATGTTTGGTTTTCCGGATGACAACAAAAAAATCTGGAAGACAGCTGTTTTTCGCTTCACGGAAGCACCGAATATCTGCATTGAACAGGTCTTCGTTGATATGAACGGCAAGGCTAAATACTGGGCAGACATGTTCCTTGGCCTTAAGGCCATCCGTCTCGCGAAAGAGAATACTAATAAGGTAATCTTAGAGGTTGACAGAGTATTGAGGGAAAATGTCGGAGGAGTCTCAGAGCAGGATTACGCTGTCCTTCGCCATACTGTCCTGCATAAAATGCTCCGGGACGGTATCGATTTCAATTATAATGACCTGATTAACGAACTGTTTGAGGGTTACAGCTCAAGAGATCCGAAATTCAATGGCGACTGTGTTAAACATGTTAAAGACTTGCTTTATAAACTGCCGGATGAAGCCCATTTCGATACTCTGTTCGTGACAGACTCTTCAGCTGTGAAGCCTGACTCGACAAATCGAAAAATTGAGGTTGATAATGGAATCGAATTGAAACTTGACTGGGATGTGAATCCTTTTGATGTTATATCTTCCGACATCGATACGCATGACGGCAGTACTTATATCAAAATAAGATGCAGCAATGAAGTTTATAAAATGTTCCGTAAATCATGATGGGTGGTTCTATGTTCAGTATCAGAGATGAATTTTTAAAGCTTCTCGGACAGAAAACGTCCGAATGGAAACGCTCCGAAGTGTCTGATTTTGAGAAAAAGACGTTAAAGAGTGTAGAAAACGGAAGCCAGTATGAAGTGTCACTAACGCTTCCGATCAACAGGTTCCCTGATGAAAATACATTAAATGAATTTTCAAAGTATATTAATGGCAGAGATTTTTGCGTACTTTCATTTGTGAATAAGAGCCTCGGACCTTATAACGGTACAACTTTGAAGATAAAAAAGAATACTGTTAAAGAAGAGTATGAAATCTTTACCGGATACTTCAAAAGCGGCGACAGGATAAAGGCAGACCTGATCATTTCTAAGAATGTAAACGATTCAGTTATAAGTGTCTACGAGTGGGATGCATTCGCTGAGTGTCTGCTTCAGGATTCAAAGGATAAGAACAGCCCCGGATTTTTGCCGGATTATTTAAACAGTCTTTTCGAAAAGCATTCTGACGGCGTGAATTTTCATGTGTTGGATCAGAAGGTGAATTTTGCGACGGAGAGTATATCATTTGTAAACAGAGAGGCTGACTGTGTACACTTCGAGGGAAGAGATGAAGCTTTAAAGCGCTACAATGACGCCAGTCTTTATATGGGGAGAACGGAGAATTGTCTTCTCCCGGGGGATTTTCATGCAAATGAAGGTCGGACCAGCCTCCCCGGACAGAATGGTCAGGCTGTGAAGAATCTGTTTGGCAGGTATGAGACAGTTTATTCTCTTCTGTATCTTGCTGACGCGTCCTGGTTTGAGGAAAGGAATCTTGTCATTCAGCTTGTAAAGGGAGGAATGGAGTTTAAACTTCCGATTGATGGCATCAATAATAATCCGAATGCGTATAAGCTTGCCATGTGGGCTTTTGAAAGTAAGAGCGCATTGGAGCGGGCATCGATTGCCCGTGATGCTATGGCCTTCTATTGCAGGGATGAAGCGGACATTATGAATATTGCTCCGGGAATCTGTGCTGCAGCAAAATCAAGCTACAAGTTATATAAGCGAAAGAATATTGATAAGTATATTGACCTCAAAAAAGGATTGAGTGACAGTATACTTGGTTCGACAAAGCAGGTCCAGGATCTTATAGAATCTCTGGTTGGAAGCTTTGAGAAGAATTTTGTGGCTGTGATAACGGTCATTATCTCAGAAGTGCTGGCCAAACATGTCTCATGGAAAGATTTTTCGAGCGGACAGTTCAGGACCGAAGACTTTATCTCAGTTGTTCGCATATTTACATTTGCATCGATTATATATCTTGTCGCTTCGGTCTTAACGATCTACTTTAAGTGGGATTATTATGTTGACAGGTATGAGGAGCTCCGCGAACAGTATAAGGAGTTATTATCTAAGGAAGAACTTGAGAAGGCTTTTGACAACGACAGGCTGCTTATATCAGCGAGAAACAGACTTTTTAAATATGTAATGATCATTTCTGTTCTGTGGATCGTCCTGGTTATGTTCGTGCTCTTTAAGAGTGAGATTACAGGAACTATCATATGGCCTTATATTCTGGTACTTGCTATCGGAGGCGCATTGACCGGGCTTACCATATTCATATTCAGGGACAGTCAGAAAACGAAAAAGCGCAATTGATGTTGAAGCCATATAATTCCGGAAAAGCGGCACCAGCCGCTTTTTTTGACAGGATTTCTTTGACTTCCCTGCGGTGCGGGATTATAGTCTTTATTAAAGGAGTGATGATACTATGGACAAACTGACACTTGAAAAAGCAAAAGAAATAAATGCGACGATGGTCACTGAGGATCATCTGATTCTTCATGCTGCAAATGTATCTGCAGCAATGGGAGCGATGGCCGAACACTTCGGGGAGGATAAGGAGCACTGGGAAGCTGTCGGCTGGCTGCATGATTATGATTTTGAGAAGTATCCGGACGAACATCTCGCCCACACTGAGGAGCCGCTGCGCGAGCTTGGGGTCCCGGAGGAGGATATCAGGGCGATCATGGCCCATGGATATGGAATCTGCACCGATGTAGAGCCGATTACGGATATGGAAAAGAGCCTGTTCACGGTCGATGAACTTACCGGCATCGTGCAGGCAGCTGCACGTATGCGTCCGAACGGAATCGTTGACATGGAAGTCAAGAGTTTTATGAAGAAGTGGAAGGACAAAAGGTTTGCCGCCAAGTGCGACCGGCCTCTGATTCTTAAGGGCTGTGACATGCTCGGCATGGATATAAAGACAGTTGCCGGCATTGTAATTGAGGGCATGAAGGCACATGCCGAGGAGCTGCAGCTCACCGGGAATTAAAAAGTATACTGATGTCCAAACGCACGGACACTCAATGTGGCATAATGTAATCAGAAGAGGCACATATGCCCTGACTTAACTATAAGATCAATGAATACAGATAATGGCAAGAGGGAGTCATAGATGAATACATATGTGGTAATTGACGTGGAGATGTGCGGTGTACAGATCAGGCCCCAGAATTTCAACCGAAGACATGAAATTGTCCAGATCGGTGCGGTCATGATGAATGAATCCTATGAAATCATAGACAGCTTCTCTACTTTTGTCAGACCGGATTACGGCAAGATCGACTATTTCATTTCCTCGCTGACCGGTATAGCGAATAAGGATGTAAAGAACGCACCGGGTCTTGCTGAGGCACTGCGAAGTATGATGGAATGGTTCGGAGACCGCAGAATCCGCTTCTATGCGTGGAGCAATACCGATTATAATCAGATTCGGGGCGAGATACAGGATAAGAAGCTCGATGAGGAGGCATTTGCTGTATTCCTCGACAGGGAAAACTGGGTAGATTATCAGTACATAGTGAATGTCAGGTTCAAGATCGGCAGATCTCTTGCCTTGTCTGACGCACTGCAGATGACCGAACTCGATGTGGACGGACGTCTCCATGACGGACTCGCAGACGCCATGAATACAGCAAGGATCATCTCGAAGCTTGAGCGAAATCCGGATTATAAGTGCACATTGGAGAAACTTCGCGAGAAAGAGAGCAAGTCGGAACCGCTGACGACCTCCCTTGGGAGTCTTCTCAAGGGAATCAAGCTCGACTGATTCTAAGAATGGTAAATGGCTTTACTTACCAGGTAGACACTATTACCCGCCTTCTGTACCCAGAGGTCGGGAGATCACATGTGATAAAGTAACAAATGAAAGGATGACTATGAGATACTCGATTAACAACACAAATTATTGTGACTTTAGTACTATCGAACTTAACAAACTCCATGGCCGCACATACTTTATTCCATATCCGAACCGCGACGCGGCCTGTGCCGCCCCGCCGAAAGAGAAGCGGTATAATTCGGAGAAAGTCATTTGTCTGAACGGGAACTGGGACTTCAAGTTCTTCCCGAAGCCTGCCGAGCTCCCGTCAGTCCTTGACACGAACAGCTTTGATTTTGACACGATCGACGTGCCTGCATGCTGGCAGTTCAGAGGCTACGATAAGCCGTTCTATGTGAATATCCGTTATCAGTTCCCATATAATCCGCCTGTGATCCCGACGACTGAGAAGGTCGGAAAAGTATTCTCCTGGATAGGTGTCGACCAGGCTCTTTCCCTGCGCTATAAAGATCCCGGTGAAGAGTACAATTTCGTCGGCGTTTACCGCAAAAAACTGACGATCGATGATCCGGAAAAACAATATATCATTTCGTTTTTAGGTGTGGCGAGCTGCATCGATCTTTACCTTAACGGGGAATTTATCGGGTACTCCGAGGGCGCTCACAATACTGCCGAGTTCAATCTGTCGGGAAAGCTTGTTGCCGGTGAAAATGAACTCGTCGCGGTCATAAGGCGCTGGTGCACAGGGACGTATCTGGAGAGTCAGGACATGTTCCGCAACAACGGCATTTTCAGAGATGTACTCCTCAGAGTTTCTGAGCCGACTGATTTCTGGGATATCGGAGCTGTGACAGAGAAGAACGGAAATACCTATTCTCTGAAAATGACAGCCCAGACCCTCACTGACACTGACGTCACATTTACAATTGAGGGCAACGGAATCAGTGAGACGAGGACTGTTACCACCGAGGACAGAGTGGCAGTCGTTACATTTGATGATCTTGATGTGATCGAGTGGAACGCCGAAAAGCCAACTCTCTATAATATTTATTATGAGACGTCGACTTCATGTGTCAGGGAGAGGATCGGATTCAAGACGGTCGAGATCAGGGGAGATGTTTTCCTTGTCAACGGACACAAGATCAAGTTCCACGGCGTGAACCATCACGATACGAGCCCGACGAACGGCTACACCATGACACCGGATGAGATTGAGCGGGATATTCTTCTGTGCAAGGTATTCAATATTGATACGATCCGTACATCTCATTACCCGCCGGATCCGCTCCTTCTTGAGCTGGCGGATGAGATTGGCATTTATATAGTAGATGAGAACGATCTGGAGACACACGGAACATTTGCGCACCAGCTGCCGCCCACATACAACTCGATAAGCCATGATCCAAAGTGGCAGCCGCGTTATGTTGACCGCATCACACGGTTATATGAGCGTGATAAGATTCATGCCAACACATCGATCGTCATGTGGTCTCTCGGCAACGAAGCCGGCGGTTACAATAACACGGATGCCATGTACGCGTTTCTCAGAGCTCACTCTAAACTTCCTGTCCACTATGAGAGCGCTGTCCACTGCAAGAGGGTGGCCTACGACGTCGGCAGTGAGATGTATCCGAGCGTTAAGATGGTCCGCGATGTCGGTAAGCATGTAAGAAAGCAGGCACAGCTGAACGACCGGCCGTACTTTTTGTGTGAGTACGCGCATGCAATGGGCGTAGGTCCGGGCAACACGGAAGCTTACTGGAAGGAAATCTACAAGTATGACAACCTGATGGGCGGCTGTGTATGGGAGATGGTAGACCATGCAGTGCTTCATGAGGATGGCAGTTTTACTTACGGCGGAGATCACGGCGAGTGGGAGCATGACAGCAACTTCTGTGTTGACGGTATGTTCTATCCCGATCGCAGACCGTCTGTCGGAGCTAAGATCATACGCTTTATCTACAGACCGATGCGTGTGAGACATGTCAGAGACGATATTTTTGAGTTCTTCAACACCACTGCATTCTCGGATGGAAAGCGATACAGAATGACTTTCAGGTGGAATGACGGCTCTGCCTACAATGTGAAAGTGAGTGTGGATCCTCTATCCAAAAAGAAAGGCAGAGTAACGCTCGGCAAAGAGGTGGACGGAAATCTCTCCGTGATCGTCACGACAGTTGACACACTGACGGACAGAGTTGTATCCGAGGAGCAGATCACAATCGCCGAATACGTCCAGGGAGCGCCGGAGACAATGCCGCTTGACAGTTCATGCGACTACAGCGGGGCTGCGTTTACAGTAACCCTGCCGGACGGTCATATTCTTTCAACAGCTGAACAGTCTACGATCCTCTACAGGGCTGCGACTGACAATGACACCAATCCGCGTTTTATGAACACAATGGAGCCGTTCTTTGAACAGAAGGAGGAAATAATTTCCGCTTCAATGATTGAAAACGGCTATGAAGTTGTGACGGAGCTTTCCAATAAGAAGGCAAAATTCATTGTGACAGACACGTATGAGGGTACAGCTGACGGAATCCTTGTGACCAGTCGTATTCACTGCGTATCGGGCGGCGGCATACTTCCCAGATTCGGAAAGGCCTTCCGCCTCGATGAAGTGTTCGATATTGTGAACTACACAGGAAGGACAGGTGAAAGCTACTGTGATATGAAGGATCAGTTCCCGATTCGAAATGTCACCTGCCATGTCGCTGATATGACCGAGCCGAATATTAAACCGCAGGAGAGCGGGAACAGGTGCGACTGCACTGTGGCAAGCGTATCGGACGGCACAACGACAGTAACTTTCAAAGCCGTCGATAAGCCGTTCGAGCTCGGTATCAAGCCTTACACCGATAAGGCACTCTTTACGATGAAACATCAGAAAGATGAGATTCGGACCGGGACATATGTAACCATCCAGGCGTTCCAGCAGGGAATCGGCACCGGTGCATGCGGTCCGGCAATCATGCCGGAATATCAGTATTCCGCCAGAAAAGATTATGAGCTCAGGTTCCTGATCCAGGTTTCATGATGATACCTGCTGCAGAGTTCCGGGAGGAGCTCTGCAGCATCTTTATGTTTGTCAGATGATGCAGTCCTGAGCCTGAGGGTCAACAGTTTAGGCAAAAATGAGTGCAAAGCACGGAGGTCGCTGTGAGAGATATTGTAATGATTTTACTTATACTGGTCCTTATAGCGCTTCTGTGCATCTATCTCCACATCAGTCTGTCATGGCACAGTATTGACATTATTTCGCTCGATGCTGAAGAGTACATCAGGGAGAAGCTCGACCCTGCCTTTGATACTGAACGCTTTAGGGAATATATAAATAAACTGCTTAAGAAAATTGATTTTCTTGATGAGAACAGTGTGATTTTCTTTACACCGTTCTATGACAGGAAGAAGAGTCAGAATTCCCTGAATGCGCATACCGGACTTCCGGGGCAGAAAGTCATAATACTTACCCCGGGGTGGGCGGCCAGACTGTATCGGGAGTCATTTGCGCGAAAAAGCGACGGTGCAATCACAGATCTTTTTGCGTTCGTGCTCGGCCACGAGATGACACACAAAGAGCAGCATAAGCCGATTTTTCTGTTTGGCAGAAAGCGGGTCTGTGCCGGCTGGCTCAGGGAAATCAGTTCAGACTTCGGCGGTATGAGGAAGTCCCATCTGACCGCAAAAAGGGTCAAGTTCTGCCTTGAAAAAGAGATCCTGGACAAAGAAGGACGAAGGAACCGAAGATACGGAACTAAAACAGTGCTAAGACCACATCCGACATGGGAATATAGAATGAAATGCTGGAAGACCGGGCAAATGACCAGAGAGCTGGTAGATCAGATATGCCGGGACTGTGGGGTAACGGACAGACGATTCTGTAATAAAATGAGAAGGATTTACGTGGAAAAGGCTGCCGGACCTGTGAAGAAGGTCAGCTGATCTTAAGGGGAATCGAAGATTTGGAAAAGAAACTTATCCATGTAGTGCATAATATACCGCCCCAGTATGATGAAAACTCACGAATTCTTATACTGGGCTCGTTCCCGTCGCCGAAATCCAGAGAAGCGCGGTTTTTCTACGGACATCCGCAGAATCGTTTCTGGAAGGTGATGGCGAGGCTTTTTGATGTACCGGATTTTCAGAGTATTGAGGAGAAGCGGCGTTTCCTCATAGAGAACCGCATTGCCATGTGGGATTCTATTTACGAGTGTGATATCTATGGGGCATCGGACGCCAGCATTAAGAATGCCGTGCCAACTGATCTTGGAAAGATTATCCGCTGCGGAAAAATCGTACAGATTTTTACGAATGGCAAGGCCTCCGGCCGTGTGTTTGAGAAGTACCAGGCCAAAACGCTTGGGAGGACCAGTATTACGCTTCCGTCGACATCACCTGCCAACGCTGCATGGTCACTGGAGCGGCTGATCGGGGAGTGGAGGATTGTCAGGGATACACTGGAGCGAGAAAAACCAGACTGATTTTGATCCGGAATTACATAAAATGGTTAAAGTTTACACATAAAATGGTTAAAGATTAAACATAAAATTTTCACATAATTCTTTTTTAATGTATACTGTTCGGTGTCACGAAACGGACGCTGAACAGTTTTTTGTAGCACCAACCCTACAGAGCGAGGCGTGCTCGCGACGCGAAAATCGCGGAGATTCCCCCTGCTCGGTTGTGGTAAGGACGGATTTTTTCCGCCTCAGTTGAAGGGAGCAACATATGGATATACACTACCGGCATGAGTGGAAGCATGAAATAAATATGGCTGACCTCTATGCAATCAGAGCAAGGCTCAAGGTTGTCGCGAGAGGAGATCCTCACGCGAAGGATGGAAAATATTTCATTCGGAGCCTGTACTTCGACAACCTGAGCGATAAGGCACTCCGGGAGAAAATCGACGGTGTTGACCGGAGAGAAAAATTCAGGATCCGCTATTATAACAATGATACATCGTTCATAAAGCTCGAGAAGAAGAGCAAAGTGAACGGTCTTGAAACCAAGTACAGTGCTCCGCTCACTGCGGCGGAGGCACGGAGACTGGCCGATGGGGATTTTGAGTTCCTTAGGGAATCGCCACATCCCCTTCTGCAGGAATTCTACTGTAAGATCCGAAATCAGGGTCTCAGACCAAGAACAATAGTGGATTATACAAGGGAACCATTTATCTATGAACCGGGCAACGTGAGAGTCACATTCGATTATGATATACGCACAGGCCTTTCCTGCACAGACTTTCTGAATCCGAACTGTGTGACGATCCCGGCCGGTGACCCTGTTGTGATCATGGAAGTCAAGTGGGATGAATTTCTTCCCTCAATCATCAAGTCCGCGGTGCAGATGCCCGGACGCAGAGTTACTGCATTTTCAAAATACGCTCAGTGCAGGATTTACGGGTAAATAAAAAAAGGAGAACATCATGACATTCAACGACATATTCAAATCAAGCTTTCTCGAAAATGTGACCGCTGTGAGCATCCTGGACATCGTCCTTGCACTCACGCTGGCCTTCTGCCTCGGTCTCTTCATTTTCTTTATCTATAAAAAGACCTATTCCGGTGTTATGTATTCATCGAGCTTCGGTGTGACACTTGTAGCCCTCACAATGATCACGACGCTGGTCATCCTGGCGGTGACATCGAACGTCGTCCTCTCTCTCGGTATGGTCGGCGCTCTCTCCATTGTTCGTTTCAGAACGGCGATCAAGGAGCCGCTTGACATTGCATTTTTATTCTGGGCGATTGCCGACGGTATCGTTCTTGCGGCCGGCATGATTCCTCTGGCAGTGTTCGGGAGTGTGCTGATCGGTGTGATCTTACTTGTATTTGCAAACCACAAAGATATGTCCAATCCCTACATCGTTGTTATCCGTGCCCGCGATCACGCGAGCGAGGAGAAGGCGATGGATTTCCTTAGAAACCACGTGAAAAAGTGCGTCGTTAAGAGCAAGACTGCACAGAAAGGTCTCGTTGAACTGAATCTGGAGATTCGACTCAAAGATGACAATACAGACTTCATCAACGGGCTTGCAGATATTCCCGGCGTTGAGAGCGCTGTTCTGGTCAGCTACAACGGCGATTATATGGGATAAGCAATTTGGTGATATGTCAAGAAGCAATTAAAAATGAAAAGCACCGGAATTGTTAAAAAAGGGTAACCTTAAAAAGACCTGCG
>JBGUWZ010000010.1:0-2945 GCA_045221675.1 Lachnospiraceae bacterium
TTTAACGGCGCTTTACGTCAATTTGGGACAGCAATGAGACTTAGCAAAATACATATCGGCGAAGCCTCTCCATAGCCTCCTCTACCCTGACTTTCGGCAGGGCCAAATTGATTCGCAGACTCGTTGGACCGTTGAACATAGCTCCGTCCTGAAGGGCGACGCCGACGCGGTGGCACATCTGCTCGAGCTCCGGAAGAGTCTTCCCGTGCTCCGCCAGCCACCGGCCGCAGTCCACGAAGAGCATGTAGGTGCCTTCCGGCTTCTGCACGGCCACGCCATCGAAATTATTGCAAATGTAATCCACCGCAAAATTTACATTTTCACTCAGGACATCACGGAGTTCATCCACCCAGACATAGCCTTCATCAGAATATGCACCGATCAGAGCGTGCATGGACAGAACGTTGATGCTGTTATAATGGCACAGCGACGATTCCTTGCGCACGCGGTCCCTGAGACGCGGGTCGTAGATAATGTGGTAGCTGCCGATAAGGCCTGCCAGATTGAAAGTTTTGGACGGAGCGTACAGGGCGACTGTGTTCATCTTTGCGTAATCGCTCACACTCTGGGACGGAATATGGCTGTGGCCGTTTAAAATGATGTCCGACCAGATCTCATCGCTGATGACAGTCACATCATATTTCTCGAAAAGGCGGTAGGCCTCGAGCAGCTCCCAATTCTCCCAGACTCTGCCGCATGGATTGTGGGGTGAGCAGAAAATGGCTGCATGTATGCGGTTATCCAGGATCTTCCGCTCCATATCCTCAAAGTTCATGCGCCACACGCCGCTCTCATCGATCTCAAGCGGGCTCAGCACAATGTTGTAGCCATTATTCTTCAGCGTCCCGGTGAAGCCGATGTAAGTCGGAGAGTGGACCAGCACGCTGTCGCCTCTCGAGCATGTCACTCCGAGAGCGCTGACCACACCGCCGAGCACACCGTTCTCATAGCCTATGGCATCTCCTGTGAGTCCGCTGACATTGTTGCGAATGCTGTGCCACTTTATGATTGAGTCATAGTACTCGTCCCTCGTTTCGAAGTAGCCGAAAGCCGGATGCTCTGTCCGCTTTATGATGGCTTCCTGGATGGCGGGCAGCACCGGAAAGTTCATATCCGCGACCCACATCGGTATCGCGTCAAATCCCGGATCCGGAGCAGCAGGCGCAAATGCCGACGCGTCCCCAATTGCGTCCACTGCAAGGGCGTCGTGCCCGCGGCGGTCCATTATCGTAGTGAAATCATATTTCATAGGTATAATCCTCGTGTGCAATCGGCTCCTCCCGCGGCCTTTTGTCCGTGGCAGGAGCCCTTTAGTCTCATTTAGTTTTTCTCACGGAGTTTAATTTCCCCAGTTCTGCAGGCCGAAGCCCCGCTCATAACGAAGCTCTTTCTCGAAAACCGTCTCTTCTTCTGCAACGCCATTTTTAATTTTACTATAGCGAAATGGAAAGTCAAGATGAGAGCATGGCAGGTGGTGCGCGAGAAGGATCGGCTGTCAAAAGGGCTGCCGCATTAATGCGACAGCCCCGGTAGTATTTTCAAGAATTTTGTTTAATCATGCTTTGGCGACCGGCAGTTTAATAACGGACGATGGTAAATCGCCTTTCAGTTCGCCGCCGTCAGTGACTATAAATCCATCCGGTACGCTTGTGACCTTGACCGTCATATCTTCGCGGTCCTCGACGAACAGCGAATATGATGTGTCTTCACCGGTCACATATGTTTCAGTACCTTCTTTGGTAGTAACGGCGAATTCCGTTCCCGGTCCTGCGGTGGAGAGGAATGTGTAGTAGCCCGGATGCTTTTCTGTGTAGTCATCGCCCATAAATGTCGTGACTATTTCTTCAAATGTCTGGGCGTTCGGGATAGAACCGACTCTCCAGAAGCAGATTTTTCCGTTTCTGTCAATAATCAGTGTTGTCGGATATGTGGATGTCTCAATGAAACCGAGGCTTTCGTTGTCACCGCCATAAGCAAGCGGGAAAGAAAGACCATGCTTTTCACCGTATTCTATAACGGATTCCTCGGTGTCAAGTGGGTCGACATCGATGGCGACCATGCTCATTTTATCCTGATATTTCTGATATACTGCATCCATCTCAGGGAATTCTTTTTCGCATGGTCCACACCATGAGGCATAAAGAACAATCGCAGTCAGATCTTTGTCTTCAAGGAGTGTATCCGGTGTGATCTTGACTCCGTCCGGTGTCTCTAATTCAAAGTCCGGAACATCTTCGCCAATATGGTCTTCAAACTGAGATACGCTTTCGAGCATATTATTTAAGATCTTTTCCTGATTGACTCGAAGCCAGACAAACCCGGCAAGAATCAGAGCAGCGATGAGTCCGATAATAACAAGGAATATCTTGAGCAGCAGCGGCATTTTCTTCTTTTTATTATTCTTCATTTTTAATACCTGTATCCTTTCTGATTTGGATTGTATTTATATATTCGAGTCTTGTTGTCGTAATTATAATCTTGTGACCTGCATCTTGATTTTTCGTGTTACATTTATTTATACGTAGATACAATGGGAAGGTACAATAAAATATAAGATTAGCGGGACTTTTTCGGGATTATTTTCGCGGCTCTCGAGACGAAACATTTGATTATCAGAGTTTAATCGAAAATCCGTACAGTTCGTACCTTACTCAGAAGGTCAGCACGTTTTATATTGCAATGACAGGAAAGAACGGATATAATAAAACTAAGAGTTATGCAATTAGATTTTGCAAAACACAATGACCGAAAAAAGTACCATCAGTCACGGCAGTTAGAAGAGGAGAAAAATGATATGAAAGGTTTTGCTAATTCAGCTATTGAAGAGTAACCGGCGCATTCTCGTGTTTTTAAACATGAGCCGGCAGGGACCCGCGCTTGTTTCTTCAGTCGTTGTTCACAAGGAACTTCTGTATGTTTATTCAAGGGGCGTCAGCCCCTCTTTC
>JBGUWZ010000011.1:0-79814 GCA_045221675.1 Lachnospiraceae bacterium
CAGGTGCGTTAGTCCGGCCGCCTAAAGCGGCCCTGCGGCGTGAGCCGCATATGGAAGCACGTGGATTTATCCATGTGAGCTTCACCAGTTTAGTCTAAAGGGTTTTGATACTTCAAATGTGACTAATATGTACGGTATGTTCTATCAGGCATATAACATTAAAATGCTGGACCTTAGTACCTTTGATACGTCAAAAGTGACGAATATGGGCTGGATGTTTGCATCTGATATGGAATTGACCATATTGAATCTGAGCAGCTTTAATACGTCAAACGTGACAAATATGACAAGTATGTTCGCGGGATGCAAAAACCTTACATCCTTGTACCTTTGCAGCTTTAATACATCAAAAGTAGTTGATATGCTATTTATGTTTGCAAATGATCTAAAATTGACTACTCTGAGACTGCTCAATTTTAATACACCGAATCTATATAATGCAGAATGTATGTTCCGGGGTTGCTCAAAACTGAAATATCTGGATATCGGAAACTTCGACATGTCAAAGTCAGAACGTGTAGAGTATTTGGTCAATGAATGCGATGCTCTGGATATACTGATTACGCCCAAGAACAGGAAAAAGGCTTCCGAATGCAAGCTGCCGCACACTATGTATGACAGAAACGGGAAGGCTTACAGCCAGCTGCCGAAGAAGGTATTAAAGAGTCCGTTCAAGGATGTTCCCTCTTCACATACTTTCTATAAAGCTATTCTCTGGGGCTACCAGAAAAAGGTTACGACAGGCTATACGTCAGGACCAAAGAAGGGGACTTTCGGCATTAACGAGAACTGCACAAGAGGCCAGATTGTGACATTCCTATACAGAGCAAGAAATCTATAATGAGCACGAGACGGGGACGGATCTTTTCATGTGAGATTTCTCACGTGAAAAGATCCGTCCCCAACGCGTGATTCTCATAGTATAATAAAAGAGGTCCACAGGAACTCTGGATGTGAAGAGCGGGGATGTGTTATGAATGAAAATGTGCAAAAGCTGAAACAGAGCATGGAACAGCGAATCGTCGGCAAGGGTGACGTGATCGACAAGATTATTATCGCCCTGTTATCCGGCGGGCATGTGCTCATCGAGGATGTGCCGGGTGTAGGAAAGACCTCGTTATCAAGGGCGCTTGCGGATTCGGTGTCGCTTTCGTTCGCAAGAATTCAGTGCACGCCGGACACGACCCCATCGGATATCTCGGGCTTTTCAATCTACAATCCTGCTGAGGGAGCGTTTCAGGTCATGCCCGGTCCGGTTGCAAATAACATCGTCCTCGCAGACGAACTTAACAGAACATCGCCAAGGACCCAGTCTGCCCTCCTTGAAGTCATGGAGGAGCACAAGGTCACGATTGACGGGAAAGATTTCCCTGTCCCGGAGCCTTTTATGGTCATAGGAACCCAGAACCCGGTCGAGATGGCGGGCACATATCCGCTGCCCGAGTCGCAGCTCGACAGGTTCATGATGAAGTTGTCCATCGGCTATCCGGACACGAAGGCGTCGGAGGACATGGCAAGGCGTTTCCTCACAGGTGATCTCCACGATGAGACTCACCCGGTCCTGACTGCCAATGACATCATGGCCATGCGTCAGGAAACCGCAGGGGTTAGTATTCATGAAAATCTGCGTACATACGCGGTGAAGATTGCGGAGGCGACGCGGGATCGGGCTGAGATTGCGTGCGGAGCATCGCCGAGGAGCCTCCTTTCATTGCTTCGGTGCGCTCAGGCGATAGCTTTTATGGATGACCGCAATTATTGTGTGCCGGAGGACATAGCACATGCGGCAGCCATGACGATCCCCCACAGGCTTGTGCTCTCAACAGGTGCGAAGCTCAGCCGGGTGACGGGGGAAGAGATTGTGAGTAAGATTCTCGGGCAGGTGACGGTGCCGTGAGGCAGACGGATGCAGTTTGAGAATCGGTTTTGCAGGTTGGGACAGATTGACGGTGCCGTGAGGCAGACGGATACAGTAATGTGCAGGTGACGGTGCCGCGAGGCAACCGGATGCAGTAATGTGCATGATGGCAGTCGGCTTTGAGTTGGTGAGGGCAACTGTGTTGTCAAGGGTGATCGAATAAAGTGCGATTTTGTAAGTTGGAGCGGGTGATAGGACTATGCAGATTCATATAGATTTAAAAGGTCTGACCCTGTATCTGGCTGTATTGGCAGCCAGCCTGGTCCTTGCGAGCTTTTACGGAGGTCCGCTGGTATTTGCATGGCTCTATGCGATCCTGCTCATGCTGCCGCTTTCAGGTGCCTACATCTTTCTTAATTACAGATATCTTCGCATCTTTCAGGAGATAGACCTGCACAGGGTCAGCAAAAATGAAGATCACAGGTACCGGGCAATCATTGAGAACGCCGGGATCCTGCCGATCCACAGGATGCGTCTCGGTACATTCAGCGACAGGTGCGACCTCTATGAAATTTCTGACGGTCAGGAGATTTCGCTCGGTACCCTGGAGAAGAAGGAACTTGTTTCGGGCATCAGCTGCAAATACGCCGGCTCCTACAACATAGGCATCGAAACCGTCGGTTTCACCGATCCGTTTTCTATTTTCAGAGTCGAGTGCATCGTGCCTTACACCTTCAGGGCAGTTGTCAGCCCCCCAATCACAGACATTGCGGACAAAGTTCTGGATATCGAGAACCTTGTGAACAGCACGGGACTCAAGAGCAACAGGCTCTATGAGACCATTCCGGGCAGTGACATGCGGCCCTATCGGGCCGGGGATCCGATGCATTCGATCAACTGGAAAGTATCGGCAAGGCTTTCGGAGCTTGTGACCAGAGTGCCGGATAAGATGGAGAAGAGAGCGGTGACCATTGTTGCCCAGGCCGCGCGCGTGCCGGACAACAGTCAGGACCTTGAGTCCCTTAAAAAGCGCGACTATTTTCTGGAGTTTATCGTGTCTGCTGCCTGGCATTTTGCCCACCAGAATCTGCCGGTCCGGCTGATTTACCCCGCGGGCAAAGTCAGTGAGTCTGTTGTGGACTCGCACAGAAGTTTCATGGATTTTTATTCGATCGCAGCGGACGGGATTTTCTACAATTCCGAAGAGGAATTCAAAAAGATCCAAGATATGGCTGAGGACCAAAGGAGCGGCGCACATGAAAATGGGACCTGGATTTTTATCAAAGAAGATCCCGAGCCGGGAGAAAGTCACTTCGCAGTCTGCGACTGAGGTGAAGGGGCACTTATATGCGGCTGCGCTGTTTATGATTTGCATGGAAGTGTTTGTTCTTGTAAATGCCCCCAGCCCCGACCTGAACAGAATGCCCCAAACTCTGGCTTTCATTTCATTTTTCTTTTTTTTCTGCGTAGTTGAACATATTTGCAAATACTTTGTGAGGAACAGAGCGGCCTCACTTTTTGTGCTGCCCCCGGCGATTTTGCTGTTCTTTCTTTTGAGAAAATCCGAGGCGATCCCGTTCATCTCGTATGCTGTGGCTTTTGCGGCGGCCTTGCGAATTCTGTTTGCAATCCTGCCTCGCAGGGATACTGTGCTATTCGCAGGGGTATTTGTTCTCGATGCGGCTGCGCTGTATTTGCATTTTGAGGAAGGGGTGCTTGCGGGCGCATACGCGACAGACAAGGTCCTGTGCGTCATTCTTGTGACCATGACTCTGGCAGCACTGCAGATGCTTCTTCTCGAGAGAAAGGGGCAGGCTTTTCCGTTCCACTACTTTGTCCTGCTTGGGATGATACTGCTCTTCCTTCCGATGCGGAGGGAGCCGATCAACTGGGATCCGGTGGTGCGGATTGGCGAGAACATTGTCGATGGAGTCATCGATGTCGCTGACAGCGTGTCGTATTATATGTCGTCCTTTTTCGGTGGCAGTTCTTACAGCGCGGAATACAGCTCGCTGGCTATAAATGGCAGCAGTGTAAGTAAGTCTGAGAAGACACAGCTGGTGCTCAGCACTTATGAGAAACCTTATTATATTTATAAAGATGAGAACAGTCACAGAGACATGAAGATGCGCCGAGTGCTATATCTCGCAGGAGGCAGGGGAGTGGACGGGCAGCAGCTGGTCAGTTTTCTGAAGTTCATGCGTGACAGCGGGGTAGACAGGGAGTACGCGGCACTCTTTTCGAGGGTATCCGTGCTGAACGAAGAGTATGCGTATCTTAATACAGCGGATGTGATTGCTCCGGCTAATTCACTTATTCTTTCGGATGGGGAGGGGAGGATTGCCGTAGGAGACGGAGTAACTTACGGAAGTGGAGGTAGTGGATCGGTCGGGGGAGACAGAGTTTCTGACGGAAGCGTGCCGGCAGGAGAGAAAAGAATCACTGGCGGCACTGGAATGAAACGGCACAAAAAGGGGTATAAAATTCATGCTATGTGGTTGGATATCGATTATGGCAGCCCGTATTTGATAGAACTTTTCAGGAATGGGCAGGACCTGCTGGTGGATGGAGGCTTTTCCTATGGGGAAGCATGTGAGTACGTGTCCGAGCTGTACAGTATCAGTTTTGAGAGCATTATGAGTGAGAAGGAGTTTGAGGCCGCAAGGAAGGGAATGAATGAGATGGCTTCCTTGTATGAGGGTGCATCTGAGCTGCATTCCGGGTACGGGGATGCAGTTGAGTTGATTTCTGGGGACAGGGATGCAGTTGAGTTGGCTTTCGTGTATACGGACATTTCCGGAGCAAGCGAAAAAATGGGGAAGCTTGCCGAGTCACTAACAGAAGGCGCGCCTTCTGACTATGTAAAGTGCAGGCTCATTGAGAACTATCTGAGACAGTATTCGTACAACTTAGATACGGTCGGCGGTCACGATCCTGATTCTGACCTCACCACCGCAGAGGGTATGGCGGACATCGCTGACAGATTTCTTTTCGAGACAGAAGAGGGTTACTGTGTGCATTATGCGTCTTCCATGGTGATGCTGCTGAGACTTTCGGGAATACCTGCGAGGGTGGTTGTTGGATACCGATATGAGTTTCCATTTGAAGAACAGGAATCTTATGAGGTGAGCGGCAGTTGCGCTCATGCCTGGCCTGAGGCGTATATTAAGAATGTGGGTTGGGTGCCATTTGAACCGACTGCATCAGTGAGGGTGGCTTCAGACTTCACCTGGCACAGGAAGGATGCGAGGGAGGAACCTCCGCGTGAAGAATACCCGGTCTCACCTGTGCCGGAACGGCCGGAGAGTTCGCGTGACAGCACTGAGGAGTCGTCTGAAATGCTGGCTCCGCTCTTAGTTCGGATAGTGTTTCCTCTGGTCCTGAGTGTGTTCATACTGCTTGCTGCTTTGGTGACAGGGGTGCGCGTGGTCAACAGACTGCGTTACAGCCGTGGAACACCGGAGCAGAAGCTTTTGATGGACGTCGCGATGATCAGGAGAAATATTAAGAAGCGTTCCGGGGCCTTTACGGACAGAGGGCTTATGTCCGACTATGTTGACAGAGCGCCGGAGGAGGTGCGGGATGATCTAAGGGAAGTGTTCAGGGCTTATTACAGGGTTTTATATGGTAATACCGAGGGCGCCGGGGATGCCGAGTGCGCTGGGGTTACTGCTCGGGAGAATGAGGCTGCGAGGAGGGTGAGAGAGAGGCTGGGTGAGAAGAGAGCACTCAACGACAAGGTTGATAGGGTGGCTGAATGAAAAGAGAGTACTTCCAGGAGTGTACTGAGCAACTGATAAGACGAAGCCTTAGACACGTTATGCGCTTGCGTGTATAATAATTGTATTGAATAATTTGAAGTGTAGTCTTTGCTGCGTGAAAAACGATGCCATAAAACTTAAGAATCACTGAAGATGACATACG
The DNA here is from genome assembly GCA_045221675.1 of Lachnospiraceae bacterium. Taxonomy (GTDB): domain Bacteria; phylum Bacillota; class Clostridia; order Lachnospirales; family Lachnospiraceae; genus Chordicoccus. The sequence goes on from JBGUWZ010000011.1 coordinate 5,783, forward strand.
AAGGGAGGTATCATATGGAATATCGTACATTTGATGAGACATTAGTAGTAAGGCTTGATCCGGGCGAGGAGATATGCCGCAGTCTGATGGAAATTGCTGAAAAAGAGAACCTTGAGCTTGCTGAAATTGAGGGTCTTGGCGCGGTGAACAAGTTCACGACCGGAGTATATGATGTGAAAGAGAAGTTATTCAAGCCGAATACCTTTGAAGGCTCCTATGAAATTACATCCCTTCACGGGACCATTACGAGAAAAGATGACAAGCCTTATCTTCATGTGCACATGTGCGCGGGGAATGATACCGGCGCTGTTTTCGGTGGCCATCTGAGTGAAGCCTACATCAGTGCGACGGCGGAGATCATCATCAGGAAGATTAACGGGCAGGTGGGACGAGAGCCGGATGCGGTGACGGGCTTGAATCTGTTCGCGTTTTGATTGAGAATGAGAAAGATATAGAGTACTATATTATTCGTAGGAATTGATTTTTACTTTTTGCCAGGCTTGAATCCTAGAGGCAACCATTCAATGCAATATTCATTGAATGGTTGCCATATTTTTTTGCGAAATATTCAAAGGCATCCAAATTGTTGATTTCATAATCAGTTGGTTGCCTTTGGTCTTGGCGAGTTTCATCAGAGCAAAGGCAGAAGCAACTGAATTCCTGCTTCTGAGGACAACTGGTTGCCTTTGAGTTGGGCGAGTTTCATCGGGTCAACAGCAGAGGCAACTGAATTCCTGCTTCTGAGGTGTAGTGGTTGCCTTTGTACTTGGCGAGTTTCATCGGGTCAACGGCGGAGGCAACTGAATTCCTACTTCTGAGGTCTACTGGTTGCCTTTGGTCTTGGCGAGCTTGATTGGGTCAATGGCAGCGGCAACTGAAATCTTGCTCCTAAGGCACAATGGTTGCCTTTGAGTTTGCGAGCTTGATCGGGTCAACGACTGAGACAACTGAATTCTTACTTTCAAGGACTAGTGGTTGCCTTTGGTCTTGGTGAGCTTCATCGGGGTGAAGGCGGAGGCAACTGAATTTGTACTCTTTAAGAACTATTGTGGTTTTGAGGAATGTTCTTCTTGTAAAACTTATCAGTCATGACTACAATAATAGCAAGAGGCTGTTTAATTTGTTAAACAGCTACATCCATTAGTTTCCGCATTTCTTGCGGGCTCTTCTTGAGGCAAGTCGACATTTCCATCATTCCTACATTCCATTGATTCACTACTTCCCGGCTATATCGTATATTGCGATCATGCTAATAGGCATGGTGAGTTTTTATGGCTATGAATCGATATGAGCTCTGTGGGTCTTCCGGTATAAATCTTTCATGAGATTTTTTCCCGTATTCGAAATCACTAAGTTAAGTGGAGGTGAAGAATGAAAGAAGATCTTATTCAATTATTGAACAGTGAAAAGATATGGACTAATGAAATTATTGAAAAGGCTAATGCTATGCTAGAGAATGCGCCGCCAGGAGATCTGCGGATTTTTAAGCATTATTCTAATCATCAGTATTATCAGAAGCTTCCAGGGCAGCGAATCTATATCAGTAAGAAAAGACCCGGGCTGGCAATAAGCTTGGCTCAGAAAGAATATGATAAGGCTGTACTGACGAAGGCACTTGCTTTTCAGGAACAAGTCGATGCTATGCGGAACACATTGGAAGTTGATTTTGACGAAATAATTAATACATTTCCGGAGGAGAAAAAGAAGCTTATCCAGCCCTACTTTACATCAGATGATGAATTCATCAAGAAGTGGGAAGGTATGTCCTATAAGGGTAAGCTGATTGACGAATCGACCCCAGAGTTGTTCTCGAACAGAGGTGAGCGAGTAAGATCAAAATCAGAAAAGATTATAGCAGACAAGCTGGCTGAGATGGGAATTCCATATCGGTATGAAGCACCGCTGTTCTTAGGAACCATGGGCATTGTATATCCTGACTTTACGCTTCTAAAGGTATGCACTCGTGAAGAAATATACTGGGAGCATTTAGGTATGATGGATGATCCAGACTATGTTCACAAGGCACTGAACAAAATTAATACTTATATCCGAAATGGCTATATACCTGGAAAGAATCTTTTACTCACTTACGAATCTAAAGCTATTCCACTTAATATGAGGAATGCAGAAGCGCAGCTTCGCGCAATTCTAGGTATGTGAATATGAGTGATTTATTTGTATTGAGGCAGAGGCAACTGAAATCATGCTTCTGAGGTGTAGTGGTTGCCTTTGAACTTGGCGAGCTTCATCGGGTCAAAGGCGGAGGCAACTGAATTCCTGCTTCTGAGGTCTACTGGTTGCCTTTGGTCTTGGCTAGTTTCAAGGGGTCAATGGCGGAGGCAACTAAATTCCTGCCTCTGAGGTCTACTGGTTGCCTTTGGTCTTGGCTAGTTTCAACGGGTCAATGGCAGAGGCAACTAAATTCCTGCTTCTAAGGTTTAGTGGTTGCCTTTGAACTTGGTGAGCTTGAACGGGTCAATGGCGGAGGCAACTAAATTCCTGCCTCTGAGGTCTACTGGTTGCCTTTGAACTTGGTGAGCTTGATCGGGTCAACGGCAGAGGCAACTGAATTCCTGCTTCTGAGGTGTAGTGGTTGCCTTTGAGCTCAGCAAGCTTGATCGGGTCAACGGCAGAGGTAACTGAATTCAAGCTTCTGGGACCTACTGGTTGCCTTTGGTCTTGGCGAGTTTCAACGGGTCAATGGCAGAGGCAACTGAATTCCTGCTTCTGAGGTCTACTGGTTGCCTTTTGTCGTGGCGAGTTTCATCGGGTCAAAGGCGGAGGCAACTGAATTCAAGCTTCTGGGACCTACTGGTTGCCTTTGGTCTTGGTGAGTTTCATCGGGTCAATGGCAGAAGCAACTGAGTTCCTGCTTCTGAGGTGTAGTGGTTGCCTTTCAACTTAGTGAGCTTGATCAGGTCAATGGTAGAGGCAACTGAATTCCTGCTTCTGAGGTCTACTGGTTGCCTTTAGTCTTGGCGAGTTTCATCGGGTCAACGGCAGAGGCAACTCAAACTAAAACCCCCGACCGCATCTCACACAGTTTCATGCAATGGTGTCTCAAAATCTAGTCTGAAACTGTATGATCCCCGGTCGGGGGCTTTTTATAGGAATGGGGTCTTATTCCTCTTCTTTAACGAGCTCAGGATGAAGCTCACCCTCGCTCTTTGCGACCACGACTGCCACAGCAGCGTCGCCGACGATGTTCGGGATAACACGGGCCATGTTCAGGATACGGTCGATAACTGCAAGGAGCGCGATTGTCTCGAGCGGAAGATTGACAGCGTTCAGGACGATTGTCAGCATGACCAGACCGGAGCCCGGGATGCCGGCTGTTCCGATGGAAGCGAGCACCGCGGTGACCATGACCATGACCTGCTGTGCAACTGTGAGGTGGATGCCGAAGACCTGGGAGGCAAATACAACTGCGACCGCCTCATAGATCGCTGTACCGTTCATGTTCATGACAGCGCCGAACGGGATGCAGAAGTCAGCGATCTTTTCGCTTACGCCGAGGTTCTTGGTGCACTTGAGGTTCAGCGGGATCGTAGCAACGCTGGAGCAAGTTGCAAATACGAACAGGATCGCTTCTTTCATCGTCTTAAAGAACTTGATCGGGCTGATGCCGCCGTAGAGACCGACCATGAGACCGCCCTGTACAAATATTGTAAACAGGAAGCAGGTAAGATAGAGGCGCCGATTGTCTTGATGTAGGGCAGCATGACGTCCATGCCGTACTTGCCGACGATGTCAGCCATGAGACCGAATACGCCGTAGGGTGTGAACTCGAGAACGATGTTTGTGATCTCTTTCCATGCCTCTGTCCAAGCGCGGAAGAAGTTGAGGACCGGAGCACCCTTGTCGCCGAGCTTGATGAGTGCGAAGCCGAGAAGCAGAGCGAAGAAGATGATCTGAAGCAGGTTCTGTGTGCTCAGAGCGTTGAACGGGTTCGTCGGGATGATGTTCATGAGCGTTTCAGCAACACTCGGAATCTCGCTGGCATCGTAGGGGGTGGTGGATTCCATGACGAAGCCGGCACCGATCTGCATAACATTGCAGAGCACAAGGCCGATCGCGACCGCAACAGCGGTTCCCGCGAGGAAGAGGCCGAGCGTCTTGCCGCCGATCTTGCCGAGGGTCTTGAAATCCTTGACGTCAGCAGCGGCGCAGATGAGAAGTCCGAGGACCAGCGGCGCGACAACCATGGTCAGAAGACGTGTCAGAATAGTTCCGAGGAAAGCGACGGCGCTGGCTTTCTCACCGAGGACGAGACCTGCTCCGATACCGAGTACAAAACCTACCATGATTCTTGTGAACAGGCTGAGGCTGTTCCATTTCTTAATTGGATTCATTCTTTATCCCTCCCATATTTCGAATAAAACGTATCTGCATATATGAGCTGCAGTGATATTTTGAATTAAACGTATCTGCATACTAGGTCTACAGTGATATTTGGAATTAAACATGTCTGCATACATGATTTACAGCAATGTTTAAATTAAACGTATCTGCATACATGATCTACAGCGATGTCTGAGAAACCGTATGCTTCTGCTTTTGTCATCTTTCCGTTGCAAATGTCCTCAATCGCACCGACCATCTCTCTTCCCATCTCCTGATAGGTCTTCTCACCGCGAACAATCGGGCTGAGATCGATGTCCATGTTGTCTTCCATCCATGCAAATGTTCTTCCGTTGGCCGTTACCTTAAGCACCGGAACAATTGCGTTGCCTGTCGGTGTTCCGCGGCCTGTTGTGAAAATGACTGCCTGGCAGCCCGCAGCCACCATGGAAGTTACTGAGGAGATGTCGTATCCGGCAGTGTCCATGACGATCGCGCCGGTCTTTGTCGGGCGTGCTGCCTGCTCAAGAACTTCATTGATCGGACGAGTGCCGCCCTTGCGAATGCAGCCAAGGCTCTTCTCATCAAGTGTTGAAAGACCGCCTGCCTTATTGCCCGGTGTCGGCTGGCCTGCTCTGCAGTCCTGACCTGCCGCTTCGAGGTGCTCCTCGTAAGCTTTGCAGACTTCGATGATCTGGTTCTGGATTTCCTGATTTGCAGCTCTCTTGGCAAGGACATGCTCGCCGCCGATCCACTCGATGGACTCGCTCATCATTGATGTAGCGCCCATGTCGACAAGGATGTCGCTGAGTTCGCCGACTGCCGGGTTGCTTGCGATACCGGAGGTTGCGTCGGAACCGCCGCACTCGATGCCAAGGAAGAATTCAGAGGCGTCGAACCATTCTTTGGGCTGCATTGCTGCTTCCGCTGCCATGTCTCTTGCAGCGCGGACTGCCTTCTCGATTGTCTTGAGCGTACCGCCCTCATCCTGAATGCCGAAGGAGACGACCGGCTTGCTTGTCATGGCCTGGATCTTCTCTTTGAGCTTCTTGTGCGGGACTGTCTCGCAGCCGAGGCCGATGATGACAACGCCGTAAACGTTCGGGTTGCAGGCGAAGCCGGTGAGGACTTTTTGGCTCATGGCTGTATTTGCAGCAACATCTGAACATCCGGTGTTAAAGACGATGTTCACGGCGCCGCGGACCTGACTTGCTACGATACGGCTGCTCTCACTGCCGCATGCGCAGGTCGGAAGAATCAGGACGTGATTGCGGATGCCCGGTCTGCCTTCGGCTCTTCTGTAGCCGAGGAACTTGAAGGCCTTGAGATCCGGAGCGCCCTCAGACTGCTTTGCGCACATCTCAAAGTCAGCCCCCGCCATCTCGCTGTCATAGTCTCTGGCGACGCTGAACAGGTTGTGGTGCGCGACCCAGTGCCCTTTCTTAATGTCTTCGGATACACGGCCGAGGCTTTCATCGTACTTGATGATCTCGCCGTCTTTCGGAATGTCTGTGAGCGCAATCTTGTGGCAGTAGGGAATGTCTTCCTCAGCGATGAGAGAGAGGATTTCATCTCCCTTTCTGTAGGTGACTTTGGTGCCCTTGGGGACGTCAGCTACACATGTGACGACGTTGTCGGTTGATCCCATAAGCAGTGCATTGATTTCCATGATTACCTCTTCTTCCCGAGCATTTGCTCTTTTGCGTTTTGGTGGAGCAAATGCTCCCTGCGGTTTACATTGTTTCTCGGAGCATGTGCTCCCTGCGGATGTTTATTTTTAATCTTTCAGCAGCCGGCTTGTGCTTTTCTTTATGTACACTATAGCATTTGAGAACGATAAATGGAAATTTATAGAAATTATAAAGCCATCAATATAATTGATAATATTGAAGAGATGATGTATACTGTTTTTAGGTGGATCGGTGATAGTGTGAAGATATGATGAAGGTGCTTCGCGCTTTTCGCGGCGCGGAAAGAACGCTGAGGAATTCTTGATTTGCATTGATCTGCAGTGGGATGAGGGTCAGGTTTGATAGAGGATTGTGGCCGGCAAAATGAGTCTTCATTATCATAAAGGGCAGCGATGTCCGGGTGAGTTTGGGAGTGAAGGCGGCGACATTTGCATACATAATGAGGTGTGATTTATGCAGCAGGAAATGGAATACATTTACGAGGTGTATAAGGAAAAGAATTTCACGAGGGCGGCAGAGAAGCTGTTCATCACTCAGCCGGCTCTCAGCATGGCGATCCAGAAGGTGGAGGAGCGGCTTGGGATGCCGATATTTGACAGGAGCACGAGACCAATCTCGCTGACGGATGCCGGATATGCGTATCTGGACTATATTGAGTCAGCAAGGCACCTTGACGCGGAGTTCGAACAGCAGATCCAGGATATCAAGGAGCTTGATAAGGGCAGGATCGTAATCGGAGGGTCCCATTATCTGAACGCGTACATACTGCCCCAGGTTCTTGCGGAATTTCTGGAAAAGTATCCGAATGTGGAGATCGATCTGAAGGAAGCCAGTTCCGCGGAGCTCGCTGAGAGGCTTCGAAAGCAGGAGCTGGATGTGACATTTCACTGCAGCCCGGAATTCATTCAGGATTTTCCGAGGTATCCGGCTTTTCGGGATACGGTGCTTTTGGCGGTGCCTGTCCGCATGGATCCGTTGGCGGATCAGTCAGTGGCACTTAGTAGTGAGCAGGTGATGGAGGGCAGGCATTTGCAGGAGGACTGCCCCTGTGTTTCTTTGAAGGAGTTTGGCAAGATCCCATTTATACTCTTATCGAAGGGTAATAACCTGTATGAGAGGAGTGTGCGGATGTTCGAGGAGGCTGGATTTGAACCGAAAACAAAAATGAAGCTGTCACAGCTTGTGACCGCTTACCATCTGGCAGCTGCAGGGATCGGAGCAACTTTTGTCAGCGACCTTCTGATCCGGTCCTCTGGCCGGGAGCTAAATTATTACAAGATTGACTCGGAGCTTGTGACCAGACAGTTTTATGCGTTGCTGCCCAAGAGGAAATATGTGTCGGTGGCTGCGAGGAGATTCATTTCGCGCTTTGGGGACGGTTCTTTTCACGTGGGATTTCGCAAGTAACAGGAACCGCTCTCATTCCTATTGACATAGTAGGGATAGAGTGTTAATGTTTGTAGAAATATTTAATTGGGGTGGGGAGCTGACTTCTGCGTAAGACTTTGACCTGGAATCATGAACGCCTCGGCGTCCTTGCTGCGCCGTGCAAAATGCGACGCACCTTCAACATTGCGTGGCTGCGATCCGTTGGCAGCCGGATTCATCAACGATGATATTTGTATGCCACGCCTCACTGCACGATAGGAGTATATTATGAAAAGAGTTTTAACGATACAGGATATCTCATGCCTTGGCAAATGCTCTCTAACCATAGCACTGCCTGTCATTTCCGCCCTTGGTTCTGAGACAGTCATTTTGCCGACAGCGGTTCTGTCGACACACACAATGTTCAAGAATTTCACTTGCAAGGATCTGTCTGATCAGATTGAGCCGATCACTGCGCATTGGAAAAACGAGGGAGTGACATTTGATGCCATCTACACCGGATATCTTGGGACAGCACAGCAGATTGAACAGGTCAAGGAGATCTTCCGCACGTTCAAGACAGCTGATACAAAGATTATCGTTGACCCGGTGATGGCGGACAATGGAAAGCTGTATCCTGCATTTGATATGGAATATGTAAAGAAGAATGCAGAGCTCTGCGCGGAAGCCGATATCATTGTGCCCAATATTACGGAAGCATCATTCATGACGGGGATGGAATACAGAGAAGAGTACGACGAAAGCTATGTGAAGGAACTCCTTCAGAGGCTCAACGATCTCGGTGCCGGCGTGAGCGTTCTGACCGGCGTCTCTCTGGAAAAAGGAAAGACGGGAGTCATGGGATTTGAGCGGGAGACGGGAGAATATTATGTCTACCAGAACCGGAAGATCGACGCGGCTTTCCACGGGACGGGCGATCTCTTCTCCAGCACTTTTGTCGGAGAGATGATGAGAGGGCTGAACTGGCGGGATGCTATGCGCATTGCGGCGGATTATACGGCTCATACGATCGAGGTGACGCTGCAGAATCCGGAGAAACCGTGGTACGGGGTGGATTTTGAGGCGACGTTGCCGGAGCTGATTAAATGACCCAGCCTCAATCGACACGAAATTTTTGAGGTTGCGGGTATCGGCATTTGTATAATACTATAGAGGCAGAAACACTGTTGTCATAAATGGGATGCCGGTTTGTAAATCGCGCAATGCTTCCCGGCTGTGAGACTAATTTATGGCATGTGAGAGTGAGATTGCAGGAATACAAGGAGGCAGCTATGAGCAGAGCTTTAGACATGACATTGTTCAAATGGGAACGCCAGCCGAAGGATTATGAAATTGGGGAGGATCGCATTTGCATAACGACCATGCCCCACACGGATCTCTGGCAGAGGACCTACTATCATTTCCGCAATGACAATGCGCCGGTGCTGCAGATCGAGACGGAGGAGCAGTATTTCTCATTCGTCGTGCAGACGCACTTCGAGGACAGTCATCAGCGGTTCGACCAGTGCGGCGTGGTCATGTATCTCGATTCGGAGAACTGGCTGAAGGGCTCGATCGAGTATGAGAATGAATCATTCCAGCATCTCGGCTCGGTCGTCACGAACCACGGCTATTCTGACTGGGCGACGGTTGAGATTCCTGCAAATGTCAAATCTATGTGGTATCGCTTAAGCCGCCGCGAGGATGACTATTGCATCGAGAATTCTGAGGACGGCGTGTGCTGGAAGCAGATGCGGGTGTGCCATCTGCATGAGGGAAAAGGCAAGATTAAGTTCGGTATTTACGCGTGTTCGCCGGAGGATTCATCGTTCACAGCGGTGTTTACGGATATGGCGGTGACGGAGTGCGCGTGGCTGGCGCATGATGGTCAGCAGCCGGATTGATGGAGATAGAGCACTGCCGGATTGATGGAGATAGAGCATTGCCGGATTGAAAAAACATGGTGGTCCGCCGACAGATTGATAATGAATAAAAAAAGACGGTTCATATTACTTGGATTGACAAGTGATGAGAACCGTCTTTGATATTTCAGTGTGAGATGCCCCTCGCCTCTATAGGCAGTGGGCAACAAACAGACTTAAACATGTATTGTTATCAGGTCAAAGTGCCTGATTCGTGCCTACACGAAATGAAGGAATTTTGCGCCGCTGTTATTATGCGAGAATTCCGTCCATAAAGTCGATCACGCCCTGCTCGACCTCATCCTTTATATCCGCATAATTATGGATCTCATGGCGATAGCCCGAATACAGCTTTGTCTTTACATCGTGGCCTGTGGAGATCAGCCAGTTGGAGACAGCGTAGAGACCTTCTCCATAGGTGCCGTAAGGATCCTGGTCGCCGCCGATGCTGTAAATCGGGAGCTCTTTCGGGACCTTCTCCGCCCACTGCTTGCCTGTCACATCTTCCATCATCTCAATGAAGTACAGGAAAGCCTGATTGCTGGTCGGCTTCGTGAAAGCGTCAAATGGGTCATCTGCATGGTCGACCTGAACGTACGGGTCATGGCAGATCCACTCATTTCCAAGCTTTACCTCACCGCATCTCTCGAACATCCAACCCATAAGAGTGACGCCGACAGTCGGGTCTGAATCTTTCGCTTTGCCTTCCGCTATCAGTTTCTGGAGGAGCTCTTTGGATTCTTTTGTCGGGAAATCACCGCAGGTTCCGCAGATCGTTGCACCGGCAAGTTCAAAGCCGTATTTTGCGATGTACTGTCTGGTGATGACAGAGCCCATGCTGTGTCCGAAGAAGAAGTAGGGGATTCCAGGGAATTTTTCTGCCACAAGCAGTTTCAGTTGACGCTCATCTTCGACCATGGTCTCAAAACCGGCATCGCCCCAGTCACCCCATGTGTTGTTTAACATCGCTGTCCGGCCGTGTCCGACATGATCATCGGCGGCCACGATATAGCCGGCTTCGACGAAGTGCATAATCATGTGCAGGTATCTTCTGGAGTGCTCGCCGAAACCGTGAACGAGCTGAACGATTCCCTTCGGCTTTGCCGCAGGAACATAGATCCAGGCCTGGACATCATCTCTTTTGTTTACAGATTTGAAACTTACTTCATAGAGCATTTTAGTCATCTCCTTTCTGCTCTGTCTTCTCTCGAAGATTCTAATTGAAAGAGTATTGTGCCGGAACTTATGATTTGGGGGATATGTAATGCGAAGTTCTGACTATTTAAACGTAAATTATCTGACTTCTATTATACCCTGTTGGATTTAAAAGTAAATGTGTCTAAACGATTTAAAAACTGTGATGGAGCTGTCGCACTGAATTAGGTCTTGACGGGTTTCGTGGGTTTAAGTGCGGAGGCAGCAAAATCTTGATTTCATGGGAAGATAGCTGCCTTTGAGCTTGGTGGGTTTCATGGGTTTGAGGGCGGAGGCAACAAAATCTTGATTTCATGGCAAGATAGCTGCCTTTGATCTAGGCGGTTTTCGTGGGTTTGAGGGCGGAGGCAGCAAAGTCTTGATTTCATGGCAAGATAGCTGCCTTTGGTCTTGCCGGTTTTCGTGGGTTTGAGGGCGGAGGCAGCAAAATCTTGATTTCATGGGAAGATAGCTGCCTTTGGTCTTGGTGGGTTTCATCTGGGTAAGAGCAAAGGCAACAAAATGGTTAACATAAGTGAAAAATAGTTGCCTTTCGTGTTTTGAGCTTGTCAGGGACCGGAAGCAAAGGCAACAAAACCGTGGATTTTCAAGTGATTAGTTGCCTTTCACAATCTTGGTTTGTTTGGGCCTGAAGGCAAAGGCAACAGAATGGTTAACATAAGTGAAAAATAGTTGCCTTTTGTGTTTTGAGCAAGTCAGGTACCGGAAGCAAAGGCAACAGAATCGTGGATTTTTGAGTGATTAGTTGCCTATTGTGTTTGAGCTTGTTAGGAACCCAAGGCGGAGGCATCAAAATCTTGATTTCATCACAGCCGACAGCCCAGATGAGAAAATCATAGCATCCTACTGCCAGGGTTACTGTAGAAAATAAAAGATCAGTGCTATAATGGTATAAGCAACTAACTATTTGATAAGGAAGGCACCTATGTCAAGAAAGATAATAATCATATCTATCTTCATGATGCTCCTCGGCCTCACAGCCTGCACGAAAAAGTTCGATGAAGATGACGTCAAAAAATACATCCGGGACGACATGCACATATCCTCCTTCCGCATCCTGAGCGGACCCGTGGATGTCAAGGGTGAGGACGGCTTCACGGACCAGGAGTGGACCGTATCGACTGACGAGTTCGACCTCGGGGAAGACCTTGTCTTCCACGTCTACAACGACGTGTACTATTCGATGGAGTGGACCACAAACCGGCTTGATGATGACCTGCTCTACCAAAAGCAGCTTGTGTTGCTTGCGAACTGCGAGCTCCCGGACGGTGTGACCACCGAGGAGGTGAAGGACAGCAGCGGAAGGCCGTGGTCAGTCTCTTTAGTCTATCCTCTGACAAAACGTTCGGATTTTGCAAATGCCACCTCCGCCATCACCCGCCTCCAACCTTCTTTTGGCTCCATTCCCGATTTCAAAGACACGGAGTTCTCATTCTGCCTGAAAGTCAAAGTGTCCGACTCTGTAACAGATGCAGGCATCGCTAACAGACAATACTCATTTAATTTCAATAGTAAGACAGCGCCATCCGAGATCTCAGATAGTATTTCGAAACAATCTAATGAATATCTGATGGATTGTATCGAGAAAGGTCTGCTGGACCGGATGGATGAATACAGCATAGAGGAGCGCAGCGCGGTAATCAACGCGCAGTCAAACAACACAGAGATCAGGCGCATGGACGAGGATACAGCTGCCTACCCCGGCTATGCCTATAACTACTATTACGATATTCCGTATGGGACTTTGTACAGGATACTGGAGCAGGAAGGATATGAGCTGACAGGTGACTGGAAATCATTTTCGTTTGTGGGTAAAGATGGGCAAGAGTATTCATTTGCATATGGCGCCGGTCAGGCTGGGGAAGCTGCATATGGCGCCGGCCAGGCTGGGGAAGCTGCATATGGCGCCGGCCAGACTGGGGAAGCAACATATGCGTACCGGGAAAATGTAATCTCCGTGGATGAAATAAACGAGATTACCGACCTGAACCTTGACGATGGTGCTGAGCTCCTTGAGGTCGTGGTCGACAGTGATATGTTGGGACTCTTTGGTGAAGATGCGGAAACATTTGCATCAAAACTTCTTGCCCTTGACGGCAACTACTATCGGGAAGTCAAAGTTGCAGACGGTGAAGTGCACATAAGGGGCAAGGGCAGGCAGTTCGCAAGGCTGAGAAGGCTCATTGATGACCGTCTTGAAGCACTTGCAAATGAACTCCGCGCTTACAACGGTGGTTACTGCTTTGTTTACGACAACATGAGTCGGGTGTATCAGGGCATCAAGATCCGGTTCGGAGCGGATGTGCCGATGGAGACCACCCGGAGAGTCGTCGATGAGGCGGTCGCACTGACAGCATTCAGCCAGATTCTTAACATGGGGAAGGTGTATGATTGGAATTTGGAGGTTGCATTTGCAACATGGAAGGACAGTGAGTCAGAAACTGTGCTCGTCTACCAGCTGCCTAAGGATGAGATAGAGTATGAGGCAGTGTACAGGGCGTTGGAAAGGAGATGACAACATGAAGAAAATACACTTTGATATCGAAACAGCAGGATTTTACGGCGCCTATTGGAAAAATCCGAATCCCTCTGATGCCGTAATTATCGCCATGATCGGCGATGACCCGGAGGATTATCTGGCCAGAAAGTGTGCCGCATGGCTGCAGAAGAAGGGCCTGAATGTCATGACCATGTCGCCGGCAAAGAAGGATTATGGCCATCACAACTACCCCCTGGAGCGAATCGAGACGGCAGCAAACTGGCTGCTTGCAAATGGCAACAGCAAAGTCGGCATCATCGGCGCCTCAACGACGGGCATGCTGGCCCTGGTGGCAGCTTCTTATATTCCGCAGATCACCATGACGATCGCGTTGACACCGAGCGATTTTGTGTGGCAGGGCTTTATGCGTGGCAAGAAGGACGGCTGTGACGAGTGGCCGGTACCTGGGGAGTCTACGATCTCATACCGCGGTGAGCCGCTGCCTTACATGCCCTTCGTCTATCAGCACCCGGACTACTGGCATATGATTGAGGAGGATACAAAGGGGTCCGGAGACATGATCCGCTCAAGAAAGGTCTTTGATGATTCCGAGGCAGCTCACCCGCTCACTGAGGATGAGATGATCAAAGTCGAGAATATCCATGGTGTTCTCCTGCTCGTCGGCGCGGAGGATGACGGCCTGTGGGATACGTGCCGATATATACGGCGCATGGATGAGAGACTAAAGACCAGACCACATATGTGCAGGTATAAAGTATTGACCTACAAGCACGGTACTCACTTTGTGTTCCCGGAGTCTCTGATCAGATCACTGGTGCCGGGTTCAAAGTTCATTTTGGGTCTGTGCTTCAGGGATGCGAAGAGATATCCGGAAGCGTGCCGGAGAACGAGGATTGATATAGACATAAAAGTATCTAAATTGATTCGAATCTGGCAGCGCGAGTGAGGATGAGATTATAAATAGTCTTTTAATGAATCTGATTTTTTGTTAAAATGATTTAACAAATTAACTTGATAATAGATGCCGCCTGATAGAACACAAATCTTGTTTTTCGGGAACTGAGGTCGGGATTCTTTTGGGAAGAGCGTCTGCGCCATGATGTGGAAAGGAGCTAAAATGAAAGAAAACACGACCTATTCCAGTCCATATGAATTCAAGGGAAGAATTCCGTTGAAACATGCCATACCGCTGGGTATCCAGCACGTTCTTGCCATGTTTGTCGGAAACCTCACTCCATTGATCATCATCTGCGGGGCCTGCGGTATCACAAGCGACGAACCCGCCCTCTATGTCTCGTTGCTTCAGAATGCGATGCTGGTAGCCGGACTTGTGACACTGGTCCAGCTGTTCTCCATCGGTCCGATTGGCGGCGAGGTTCCGATCATCATGGGCACCAGCTCCGGTTTCTTAGGCGTCATGCGAAGCATTGCGGCGACGATGGGCGGCGGCGTCATTGCCTACAGCGCTATCCTCGGTGCTTCTATCGTCGGCGGATTATTTGAAACAGTGCTGGGCTTCTTTATCAAGCCGCTCCGCAAACTGTTCCCGCCGGTCGTAACCGGTACAGTCGTTCTTGCGATCGGACTGAGTCTTATATCGGTGGGTGTGAATTCATTTGCAGGAGGCTCAGGTGCGAATGACTTCGGTTCCGCAGAAAACCTCCTCATCGGCTTCTGTGTCCTCGCAGTTATCGTATTTTTGAAGCATTTCACGAAAGGAATCACGTCGACATCCGCGATTCTTTTCGGCATCATTTTCGGATATATTCTCTGCGCAGTACTCGGACTGATTCTTCCTCATACAGGCATCAACGCAGACGGTGTCGAGTACACAAAGGCATGGGTCATCAATTGGAGCAAGATCAGCCAGTCCGCATGGATCTCCATTCCGAAGATTCTTCCGGTCATGCCCACATTCAGGTTAGACGCGATCCTGCCTATGTGCATCATGTTCATAGTTACGACCGTTGAGACTGTCGGCGACACGGCCGGCTGTATCGAGGGCGGCATGGGCAGAGAGGCAACGGACAAGGAACTTGCCGGGGCGGTGACGTGCGATGGAGTGGGGTCGACATTTGCAGCACTTTTCGGAGTCCTTCCCAACACGTCGTTCTCACAGAATGTCGGTCTTGTAGCCATGACCAAAGTCGTCAACAGATTTGCCCTTATGACAGGCGCGGTCTTCCTTGTTCTGTGCGGACTAAGTCCCAAGCTCGCGGCGGTCGTCTCCATTATGCCGCAGAGTGTGCTTGGCGGCGCGGCCGTCATGATGTTCTCATCGATCGCTATTTCCGGAATTCAGCTGCTCACGAAGCACGGCATCACGAATCGAATCATCACGATCGTGTCCGTCGCGCTGGGCATGGGCTATGGACTCGGCGCTACCGCCGGGGCTGTCGCGGGGCTCGGCAATGCGGTCAATCTCGTGTTCGGCGGTTCCGGTATAGTTCCGGCTGCGCTGCTCGCCATCGTGCTCAATCTCCTTATTCCGAAGGAAGATGAGGATCATGCTTCTGAGGCTGCGATGGCGGAAGTGGCAGCGATCAAGGAAAGAAAGTTGGCGGAGAAGAGGGGGACTGAAAAATAAATTGATCTGTAAAGTGTTTGAAGGCTGCCCGGGTGGGCAGCCTTCTTTGGGTTATGCAGTCATCCTGACTTTATTATTGCGGAGGCTGCCACACAAACAATCCTTCCGATCCGGCAAGCTTGATAAAAAGATTGAGAAGTCTTTCATCCGGATTAAATATCGTCATATTAGTATCTCCCTTATCAAGTGAAGCAAGCGTGTCTGAGTCTGGGAAAAGAACATAGACTGTGGAATTATCGTCCTTCGTTATGATGGCTTCAAGTTCATCAGGAATGGGATTGTCCTCCCAGCTCTTTCCGAAATCACAGGACACGCGTATGTCAACATAACAGTTTAGCTTCAGAAATATATTCAAGAAGCTTCGAAGCAGGTGGCTTTTCTGGGGCTCCTTGAGGTAAAACTGCTCGACACTGGAATATTGCCCTGGAGAGTATGCCGGCACCTGCTCCGGAAGTATGTCAATGATCCAATAGGGTTTGTTCAATAATTCTTCAATCATTAAATCTTTTCTCCGTGGTATATTGTATGAGTGAAATCAATCAATCGAGCAAGCCAGCTCAAAGCCGGAGTTTACTGACATCCGGAACCCATATGAGCCTCTCGGCAGCTTGATCCTTATATCCTTCTTGTCAACATCTGTGCCGGTCTCGGTGTAGACCACCTCGTCAGCCTCGTTCACAATTTCAAATGTCAGCGGCTCATCAGCCTTTATCATAAGGTCCAGATAGTAGTTATCCGGATATTTCACATCGAAGTCTACCCAGCGATTCTCGACAATCGGTTCAAATACCTCGTCCGCCTGCTGCTGAGTATTGAGGTTAGGTCTCATATCATCCAGTATGATATTCGATGTTGCACCTATAAAGATGCAGGCAAAAAAGATTCCGAGGATCAGACTATCATGGCGCAGCTTCTGTCCGGGTTCGGCCCTTCTCATGATGAAGGCACCTCGAAGAAGCAGCCCGCTCTCGATGATGAGAGTGAAGAGCTGAATGAGACGTGGAAGGTTGGGTGCTGTGATCACTCTGAACGCTTCAATAATCGCCATTATTCCAAAAAGCACGCCAAGGATTGTTGCAAATCTAGTCCATCGCCCAGTCATCTCTCTCAGCGATTCTCTGTCTGTGAAGATCTCATAAGCCTCATCCGGCAGAGCCGGATCGTAGAGCTTCTTCAGATAGTGCCATCCATTGAATGTTGAATTGACATATTCCCAGCCCTGCTCGCGAAAAATTTCAATGTAGCGAGCCATGTCATCGATCTTCTGATAATCCAGCTGATAGCGGTAGCGAATATCGGGGTTCTTCACGAATTTGCTGTGGAAGCAGCCTCCTCGCACAAGCTGCCATCCTTCGTCGGACATTTTGTTCAAATCTTCAACTTCCTGCATGTAATTCCATGCCGAGTACATTCTGAAAGATCTTTTGTATGTTGCTGACATTTGTCACACCTCCTCTGCGTTCTCAAGCATTCTTCGCAGCCTTTTGATTTCTGCTCTGAGAGCTTCCCTTCCCGTGTCGGTCAACTGATAAAGTCTGCGCCGTTCCGCTCCTTCAGTGGACATGATCTCTTTGATCCATCCTTTTTTCATCATGTTGCTGGTGGCTCCGTACATTGTTCCCGATCCTATGGTGACGTCACCCCGCGAGAGCTTTTCGGTCATCTGCATGATGCCGTAGCCGTGGTTTGCGCCTTTGGCCAGGCAGAGCAGTATGTAGTAATAGCTCTCAGACATTGGTTCACTCTTTTTCATATATCGCCTCCTGATGTATCGCCGGTTGATATGTCGTGATATGATATGTCGTCTGACGAGTATATCGTAGCACGACATATGTCGGGTGTCAACATAGTTTTGAGAGTTTATAATGTTTTTATAATTGTGGGGTTCTGTTTTATTTCTGGGGAGTTATTTTGTGTCAACGGCAGAGGCAACTGAATTCCTGCATCCAAGGTCATATGGTTGCCTTTGACCAAAAGCGATTTCATGGGGTTGACGGCAGAAGCAACTGAAATCTTGCATCCAAGGTCGTATGGTTGCCTTTGCCCTTGGGGAGTTTCATCGGGTCAGGGGCAGAGGCAACTGAATTCCTACATCCAAGGTCATATGGTTGCCTTTGACCCTGGCGGGTTTCATCGGATCAAAGGCAGAGGCAACTGAATTCCTGCTTCCAAGGTCATATAGTTGCCTTTGATCAAACGCGATTTCATCGGGCTCTTGGCAGAGGCAATCAATTCTTGATTCTGAGGCGAAATGGTTGCCTTTGATCTTGACGAGTTTCATCGGGTCGATGGCAGAGGCAACTGAATTCCTGCTTCCAAGGTCGCATGGTTGCCTTTGACCAAATTGAGTTTCATCGGGTCGACGACAGAGGCAGCAAAACAAGAAAAAATCCAGAAAACTGCGGCCTCCTGGAAAAGAATCAAGATGGGTTCCCGATAATTCATATTAGTGGCAAGGTGGCTTCCTGATAATTTACATCAAAATAATAAATTGTTTACATAAAAGCCTTCAGAAGAATAAAAAATGTTGCGAAAACAACACTTTTTTAACCTGGTTTATGGCATAATAATAGACAAGTATGACTAATTAATAATCGAATGAGTAATTGAGCATAACACCTGTTTCATAGGGCTGCAGCCATGATGATAAATATATGAACCCTATGACAAATGATATGATTAGAACCAAAATCCAGGACCCCCCTCTTACAAGGACCACATCCCGGATTAATTTATAATCAAAAAACCTGAATCCCAGACAAGATGACTATCGAAAGGAGGATGAGAAATGGGATATGTCATATCCAGGACCGGCTTCGAGAGCGTGATAGAGAAGCTTGGTCAGCAGTACCGGCTGTACGCGCCGGTACGTAAAGTCGGAGAAGGACGCTACACCGATGTGGATGTAGTGAGATATGATTTTGTCACGAAGTTCGAGGAAATCGAGCTCGAAGCAAAATCGGACTATGCGTTCAAGGAGCTCCTTACCCCGCTGTCACAGACCCTGTTCTTCTTCACAGAAAATGAGGTAAAGGAAGCCGACTTCGATGACCGCGATGTCATCATCTTCCTTAGAAGCTGCGACATGCACGCGGTAAAGAGACTGGACGCCATCTATCTCGAGAACAAGTTCGCGGATCCGTTCTACGAGAGAATCAGAAAAAGAGTCAAATTCGCGCTTATCGGCTGCGCGCACTCCTATGAGGATTGCTTCTGTGTCGACATGGGCACGAACCGCACGACCGAGGGCTACCTCTTCTCAATCGACGTAGCGGGCGATGAGATAAAGAGCGATGTAACATGTCCGGACGTTGCTGCGCTGTTTGAGGCTGCCGATGCGAAGGCTGAGGAAGTAGTGCCGGCATATGTGACAGAAAATGAAGTCCGTGTGACGGTCCCGGAGAAAGTTCCGAACGAGATCTACAAGCACGGCATGTGGGATGAGTACACGGCACGCTGCATCAACTGCGGTCGCTGCAACTTCGTATGTCCGACCTGCACCTGCTACACAATGCAGGACGTCTTCTACACAGACAACGGCAAGGTCGGTGAGCGCCGCCGCGTCGGTGCTTCCTGCATGGTTGACGGTTATACAAATGTAGCCGGCGGCGGTCAGTACAGAAGAACCAACGGCGAGAGAATGCGCTTCAAAGTTCTCCACAAAGTCTATGATTTCAGAAAACGCTTCGGCTATGACATGTGTGTCGGCTGCGGACGGTGCGATATGGTATGTCCGGAGTATATTTCATTTGCCAACTGCATCAACAAGCTGAACGATGCCGTAAACGAATTGGAGGGAGGTGCTTCAAAATGACAGCCAATAACCCCTACGTACCATTCCCTTCCAAAATCAAAGAAATCATTAAGCACACAGAAAAGGAATGGACCTTCAGAATGCAGTACACCGGCGACGTGAAGCCCGGCCAGTTCTATGAGGTCTCCGTTCCGAAATACGGCGAGGCTCCCATTTCCGTCAGCGGCATCGGCGAGGATTTTGTAGACCTGACCATCCGCCGCGTAGGGCGTGTCACTGATGAAGTTTTCAAGCTGAGCGCTGGCGACACAATCCTGCTCAGAGGCCCGTACGGCAACGGTTTCGACACATCTCTTTATGCAAATGGCGAAGTCATCGTCGTCGCAGGCGGCACCGGCGTTTCCCCGGTTCGAGGTGTCATTGAGGCGCTTGCCCATACAGCCGACGCCAAGGACAAGCACGTAATCGTCGGATTTAAGAGCCCAGGCGACATGCTTTTCAGGGACGACCTTAAGCGTTGGGCAGACCAGCTCGACCTCATCCTCACAGTCGACGGCGCGCCGGAAGGCTATGAGGGCAACATCGGTCTCGTAACAAAATATATCCCGGACGTTCCGATCCGCGACGTCAAGAACGCGCAGGCAGTCGTCGTCGGACCTCCTGCTATGATGAGATTCTCCGTCATGGGCCTTCTTCAGAAGGGCTTCGAGGAGAAAAACATCTGGGTATCTCAGGAACGCAAGATGTGCTGCGGCCTTGGCAAATGCGGCCACTGCCGCATCGGCTCCACCTACGTATGTCTGGACGGACCGGTCTTCAACTATGTCGATAGTAAAGACATGATCGATTAAGGGGGTACGGAAATGGCAAGAGATATAAATACAAAAAAGCTTAAGAAAAACGCGTTTCGCTACTCCAAAGTCAGAGGCGAGACGGCGAGCAGAATCCGTATTCCGGGCGGCGTGATTAACGCGAAGAGCATGGCCAAGATCGCTGAGGTAGCCGAGACCTACGGCAACGGCACGATCTTTGTGACCAACCGCCAGGGCGTCGAGCTCCCGGGAATTGCGCTTGAAGACATGCCGGCTGTCAACAAGGCCATCCAGTCGATCATCGACGACTCCGGCGTCAATCAGGAAGAGCGCGACAAGGGCTATCCGGCATCCGGAACAAGAAACGTGGTTGCATGTCCGGGGTCCAGGCTGTGTCCGTTCGGGTGCTATGACACGACGGAATTTGCACGCAAAATGGACAAGATGATCTTCCCGAACAACCTGCATGTAAAGATCGCTTTCACAGGTTGTTCAAATGACTGCGGCAAAGTCCGCATGGACGACTTCGGAATCATCGGAATGACCGAGCCTCAGTATGACCCGAATCGCTGCGTGGGCTGCGAGCAGTGCATCAAGTACTGCAACATCCGTTCCGTCGGAGCGCTGTCTCTGGTCAACGGCAAGGTCGTGCGCGATACTGACCTCTGCATCGGCTGCGGCGTCTGCGTAGCTTACTGCCCGACAAGAGCATGGACCAGGAGCAAGGAGCATTACTTTAGACTCGTGCTGCTCGGCAGAACAGGAAAGAAGAATCCGAGACTTGCTGAGGATTTCATCAAGTGGGCGGACGAGCAGAGCATCATGGATATCGTGAAGAATGCCTACGCATATGTCGAAGAGTACATCGATCCTAACGCTTATGAAGGCAAGGAGCATATCGGCTACATCGTCGACAGGACTGGATTTGATGAATTCTTCAAGTGGATCATGAAGGATGTCAAGCTGAACGACAAGGCTGAAGTTGCGCATCGTATTTACTGGGGCGGAAAACATTACGACAGGAGCAATAATCTTAAATGATAAAAACCACGACCCGCACGACTGACATTGTATTATGCGGAATGTTTGTTGCACTGATGGCAGTCGGGGCATTTATAAAAATCATGTTACCCCTTGGCCTGTTTCAGGTCACATTTTCACTGCAGTTCTTTTTCGCGCTCCTGGCAGGTTTCCTGCTGGGAGCCGAAAGAGGCTGTATGTCAGTGATCGTGTATCTGATCACAGGTCTTATCGGCATACCGATATTTGCCCATGGCGGCGGGATTGGGTATCTGCTGAAGCCGACATTTGGATTCCTTATCGGATTTGCAGCGGCAGCAGCGGTCTGCGGATATGTTGCGAAGAAGATGGGGGCGTCGGGCTTTTGGGCGTATTTATTTGCAGCATTTTGCGGAGAAATGGTTTACTATGCGTGCGGACTCATTTATTATTTCTTTATGTTCAACTTTGTGGTCGGCAGAGATGTCGGCATAGGATTGGCCGAGCTCATGTCCGTGTGGTTCCTTTCCACCGTGATACCGGATTTCGTGCTTTGCGTCATGGCAGCGATGGTGACGGTGAGGCTGAAGGTCGTGTTCGGCAGGTAAAGAGGTGTGATGAGTTATTTTCCGTTTTTTACAGATATTTCCGATAAAACATTTTTGGTTATCGGCGGTGGCAATGTCGCCGCCGATAAAATTTTGCGCTTAAAGCGGTTTACTGATAAAATAATAGTGGTTGCGCCGGAGACTGAGATCGAGGGAGTGAGGGTCATCCGAAAAGAATATGACAGCGGAGACCTTGAGCTCGGCGACTATGTTGTGGCTGCCGTCGGGGTTCGGGAGATCGATCGGCAGATTGCCCGGGACTGCCGCGCGGCGGGGATCCCGGTCAATGTCGTCGATGATATTGAATACTGTGACTTTATTTTTCCCTCTATCGTGAAGAAGGGTAAGCTCACGGTCGCGATTTCCACCTCGGGCAGTTCTCCCCTCTATGCGAGGATGCTGCGAAAGCAGCTTGAAGAGATGCTGCCGGAGAATATTGAGCAGGTGCTCGATGAGATGCAGGAACTGCGGGAGCGGACGGCCGAAGAGGTGGCGGATCAGAGAGAGCGGGCGCGGATTTATAAGAAAGCGTTGCTTGATAAACTGACTTGAGCCTGTCCATTCGGTGTTGCAGCTCGTATGGACGTGGTATTCTGCTACTGTGTTGCATAGATAAATGAATTTTCATCCATGAAAGTCTAGATCAATGAGACATATAACAATTGCGGGACGCGGGTCAAAGCTGGCCATGGTCCAGAATGAAATTGTAAAAGGGATACTTGAAAATGAGGGCTACGAGGTCTCTATCCTTACCGTCTCCACAAAAGGTGATCGGGATAAAAAGACATCGGTGACAAAGCTCGGAGGCAACGGACCATTTGTCAGGGATGTTGAGCAGGCGCTTCTCGATGGCAAGGCTGACGTTGCGGTCCACTGCGTGAAGGACCTGCCCTATGACGGGGCGGTTGGTCTCGTAATCGCGGGCATTCTGGATGAGGCTGATCCGGGGGATGTGCTTCTTATGAGGAAGGGCTTGATTGGGAACCTAAGGTTGAACGGGTATGTTGGTTCAGCAGAAGGTAGAACCGAAAATCGACTGCTACAACCTGTCTGTTCCGATTCAATAAGAAGAAAAACCGAAAAACGACTCTTACAATCGGACTGTTCCGGTTTAACAAGCATAAACACTGAAAACTGTGCCGAAAAAACGTCTGTCGAAGAAAACATAAAGCGCGAAGATCTCATTATAGGCACCGGCAGCCCCAGACGACGAGTGCAGCTCATGCGTCTCTTTTCAAATGTCATCTGCAACGACATCCG
The DNA here is from genome assembly GCA_045221675.1 of Lachnospiraceae bacterium. Taxonomy (GTDB): domain Bacteria; phylum Bacillota; class Clostridia; order Lachnospirales; family Lachnospiraceae; genus Chordicoccus. The sequence continues at coordinate 28,840 of JBGUWZ010000011.1, forward strand.
CGGCAACATCACCACCCGAATGGATAAGCTCAGGAAGGGTCAGTACGACGGGATCGTTCTTGCCATGGCCGGGCTTGACAGGATTGGGGCGGAGCTTTCGGAGTTCGACGTTGTTGCATTTGCACCTCATGAGATGATACCAGCAGTCGGGCAGGGACTCTTGGCTGTTCAGTGCAGGGAAGAGGACGCGGAGATGAGGGACCTGCTTTTTGGGCTGTCTCCGGCGAAGGCATACTTGCGATTTATGATAGAAAGAGAAATTTTCTGCCGCTACCGACTGAACTGCCGGGATGCGGTGGGAGTGTATGCGAATATAGATGAAGAAACCCTGAAAACGGACGTAATTGTACTGGCGGAACCAATTAGTTAATCTGATAATCATAATATGGCAGATTGCGAAAGTTTTGAGTAGGAATTATCTTTCAGCTGCGCAAGTACTCGTGGAAAGGCATCATCTTGCAACTTCGCAAAGAACCCGTGGAACGGTATCGCACTGTGTCCATATGAGTCATGCCGCATGGGAATGGAGACTCGTCTAATATGAGAAAAAAAGCATATATAATTGGAGCCGGACCTTCCGCAGAGCTCATCACCGCGGAGGGTCTTGCCATTTTAAAAAGAGCAGATGTGATCATCTACGACCGGCTGCTCGACGAGAAGCTTCTGCTGGAGGCCAGGGATGATGCGATTTTGGTGTCGGTGGGCAAGAGGTATCACAGGCATTTGAAATCCCAGGAGGAAATTAACTCTCTTCTGGTGGAGTATGCAAATGCATACCCCCTCGTCGTTCGCCTCAAAGGCGGCGACCCCTTTGTGTTCGGCAGGGGTGGTGAGGAAGTCGCAGCGCTTATGGAAGCCGGCATCGACGCAGAAGTGATTCCGGGTGTCAGTACGGCGGTGGCTGCGGCCGAGATTCTCGGAATCCCGGTCACCCACAGAGGAAGTGCGTCGTCATTTACAGTAGTCACCGGCCATGGAGCGCAGGAGACCGCAGAGGATTTTTCTGATTTGGCACGGCTGAAGGGCACGCTCGTATTTATGATGGCGTGGCACAAAATAACTGACATTGCGGAAGGACTCATGGCGGCAGGCAAACCTGCGGACACGCCATGTGCAATTGTCTCGAGCGCAAAGAGACCCGGGCAGAAGAGGGTGACGGACGAGTTGGGGAACATTTGCAAAAGAATCGGCGAGACAACGTCACCGGCGGTCTTTATCGTCGGTGATGTTGCAAGGCTTGATTTTTCCTCGAAGTATAAGGGTAGGCTTTGCGGAAAGAATTATCTTGTCACCGGGACCAAGGGGTTCGTTAGGAAGATGTGCGGGCTACTGACGGATGCGGGAGCGCACGGGGCGCCTCTGGTGAGTCTCGTTGTTCGCGCTCACGCTGAGAATATCCCTGAGGATTTTTCGGATGTGGGATGGCTCGTGTTCACAAGCGCGAACGGCGTGAAGATCTTCTTCGACGAGCTTGCGTCGCGCAAGGTGGATGTGAGAAGATTCGCTCATGTGAAAGTAGCGTGCATTGGGGAGGCGACGGCGGAGGAGCTGGCAGGTCATGGAATGTTTGCGGATCTGGTGCCGGGCGAGTACACATCGAAGGCGCTGGGGGAGGCTCTGATTGATGTGTATCGGACTCAGGATGGTGAGAATACCGAGTGCGGTGAAAATTGTCAGCCGAGGCAGAACGATGTGCAGCTTGCTGCGGACGGAAAAGTACTTATGCTTAGAGCTGTGGAGGCAAGCCCCATACTTGGTCAAATGCTGCGGGAGCATGGAATAGACTGTGAGGAAAGATCTATTTACAGCCTTGAGAGAGGGACGATTATTCCTGAACTTAGAGAATATCCCTTCGATGCAATCATATTTGCAAGCGCAGGCGGAGTGAGGGCATGTTATGAGATGTTGAACGATGCAGGCGAGTGGGACGCCGTGTCGGATGTGCAGGCAGTGTGCATTGGCGAGAGTACTGCATCGGCATGGAGAAAGCTGACTGGGAAGGAGCCGGTCGTGGCGGAAGTGAGTACGGCTGAGGGGATAGTTGGCGTACTTGGATGATCTCAGGCGGCTGTTAATGGGTGTGACAAAAAAACGACTCGCGTATACTAATCAGATTGACATCATTGGGTAAGGCATGACTGCAGTTGTCGGCAATTCAAAGACGTCTACTGAGTTGAGTAATTAGACGTCTACTGATTTGAGTAATTATTGGAAACGCTTGCGGAAGTAAGTGCGAGAGGTGAATAGGTATGTATACGGCAGATGAGAAAAGATATAGAACTATGAAGTATAATCGCTGCGGCAATAGTGGTCTCCTGCTTCCCGGAGTATCGCTCGGTTTATGGCACAATTTCGGGGACACGGCAGTATATTCCAATATGGAAAAGATCTGCCGCACTGCCTTCGACCACGGCATCACGCATTTTGATCTGGCCAATAATTACGGACCGGAGCCCGGCAGCGCAGAGAAGAATCTTGGCCGCATACTTCGCGAGAATTTCAAACCCTACAGGGATGAGCTTGTTATAAGCACAAAGGCAGGCTATCTTATGTGGAATGGACCATATGGTGAATGGGGCAGCAGGAAGCACATGCTGGCGAGTCTGGATCAGAGCCTTGAACGTCTCGGACTCGAATATGTAGACATATTCTACCATCACAGAATGGATCCTGACACACCGCTTGAGGAGACATTGCTGGCTCTGGAACAGGCGGTGCGATCCGGCAAGGCTCTCTATGCGGGACTTTCCAACTATGACGGCGAGCATCTTGCGCAGGCGACCGCTATTCTGAAGGATCTGCGCGTTCCGTTTGTAATCAATCAAAACCGTTACTCGATATTTGATCGCACAATAGAGAACAATGGGCTTAAGGAGACCGCCGCGAAGCTGGGGAAAGGCATCATCGCATACAGTCCGCTAGACCAGGGATTACTCAGCGACAGGTACCTGAATGGGATACCTGAAGACAGCCGGATTCGCACGGACAATCGCTTCCTCAAGGAGTCGGCTCTGACCGAAGAGAAGCTTCGTCAAATCCGGGAGCTGAACGAACTTGCCGCTGGGCGCGGGCAATCCCTCGCTCAGATGGCGCTTGCTTGGGTCCTCAAGGACAGCGATGTGACCTCTGTGCTGGTCGGTGTGTCGCGCGCGGAGCAGCTTCTGGATAATATCAAGGCGCTGGATAATACGAAATTTGAGGAGAGTGAGCTGGCTGAGATCGATAAAATCTGTGGGGTAAAGACTGTCCAATAAATCGCGGCCGACAGTTCAAAAAAGATATTTCTTTTTATGCTCAAATCAGCTCCTTGAACAATTCTATAAGATACTTTTCAGCCTTCGAGATATAAGTCCCTTTCTTATAGGCAATCGCCCTCATCCATGACTGATGGGGTTCCGGCAAAAAATAGACAATGCCGTCTGTCGGCGTAGCGTACGACTGGGGCAGGAAAGCAATTCCCAGCCCGTTCCTCACCATATTGAACTGGGTGATGGAAGAGCCGGTCTCGATCAGAATATTCGGACTGATGTTATGTGTATTAAGAATATAATCGATCATCGATCGAATGTTAGTATTCTTGGATGCCAGAATATACTGCTCATCCGCAAGGAGCGACATGTCGATCGATGGGAGCTCGTCCTCGCTCTCACGAGCCAGGTAGGCCAGAGGATGTGAGGCGGGCATTGCCAGAATGAGGTATTCACGCGCGAGATCGATATAGTCCAGCCGGCTCTCCTTTATGTTGTGCTCGGAATAGGTGATGAGGCCGTAGGTAATTTCCTGCTTGAGGAGCAGCTGCATAATTCTCGGAACTCTGGCCTCGTAAGTCCGGAAAGTGAACTTTGGATATTTCTTGCGAAAAGCTGTATAAACGTCCGCGAAGAAGATAGCGCCTTTTTCCGGTGTAAAGGCAATCGAAATCTCGCCCGCGTCGTTCCTAGCGATGTCCTGAATGATTTTGTATGTGTCATCCTTCATCTTCAGCATTTCGCGCGCAGTCATAATATATGCATTTCCCGCCGGAGTCAGTTCCAGCGAGTGGTATTTTCTTTCAAATAACGGCGTGCCAAGCTCCTTCTCGAGCCGAAGCAACTGCTGATTCAGGGCAGACTGGGTGAGAAATTTTCGCTCGGCTGCCCTTGCTATGTTTTTCTCCTCCGCAATCGCGATAATGTTTTCAAGCTGTGATAGATCCATATAGTCATTCTCCCATTTACAATGTGAATATTCATCTCTATGCAGTGTTTAGCGAAATTGAAACTACGTCACTAGGCCCTGTGGACAAAGCACCATCGGTGCTGAAGCCATGTCACTAAACCCTGTGGACATAGTACCAGTGGCATTGGAACGATCTGACTCCAGTGTATTGTGAGCCCATCACTACGCTAAATAGACTCAAATATATTAAGTGATATCAGCCCCTTACTGCGCAATATAGACTTAATTTTATTAAGTAATAATATTAAATACTCTAATTTGTGCTAAGTCAATTACTATTTTATAATAAAGACAACTTGAAGACAAGCTCAATTCTTATTCACTTATTAAGGAGGAAAAACATGAAGAAGAGAATTGCACTGGGACTTGCAGCACTTATGACAGTATGTTCCATGATGGGATGCGGCTCATCATCCTCATCAGGCAGCGCAGCACCGGCAGGCGGCGCAGACACAGCTGAATCCGGCGCAGCAGCAACAGCAGATGTTGCAGCGGCAGCACTTCCGAAGAACATCACAGTTCAGGTACCGGCCAAGGCAGGCGGCGGTACAGACGTTATGGCAAGAGCACTCACACAGCAGATCACAGCCGACACCGGATCCAACATGACAGTTGTCAACAACATGGACGGCAACGGCGTTGTAGCGATGGAGACAGTTCGAAGCGCAAAGGGCGACGGCTCCACAATTCTTCAGTATCACACATCCATGCTGATCGCAACAGCTACCGGCGTTTATGATCATGATATTCTTGATGACTTCACAGTCATCGGCATTGCACAGGGCACAGAGAAGGCTCAGTACTGCCTCGTAACAAACGGCGAGTCCGATCTGGACACACTTGACAAGTTCATCGAGTACGGCAAGAACAATGAGATCAAGATCGGCGTTCAGACAGGCGGCTCCATGCACATCGTTTCCGGTCTGATGGCTAAGGCTACAGGCATCCAGGCAAAATTCGTTGAAGCAGGTTCCGACACAGAGAAGCTTACAGCTCTCGTAGGCAACACAATCGACGCTTGCATCGTTAATGTTAACCAGGCAGCTCAGTACGTCGAGTCCGGCAAGGCTCACGGCCTCGCAGTTGTATCCAACGGCGAAGAGGGCGCTAAGTCAACAGTTCTTCCGGATCTTCCGTCATTTGACGAGCTCGGATATGACGTAAACTTCACGACTCTTACAATCATCGCAGGCCCGAAGGATATGGACGCGGGCGTAGCAAAGGGTCTGTATGACGCATTTGCAGCAGCTGCACAGGCTGACGCAGTTAACGAAGTTCTTGAGCCGGCCGGCATGGCCATGGTCTTCTACGATCAGGAAGAAGGCATCAAGCAGCTCGAAGCTCAGAAAGAAATGATCAACGGCCTTGTTGATGAGCTTGGTCTTGCTCAGTAACTGGAATGATTCTGCATAAGATTTAAATTTAGGAGGCGGGTGGCAACATCCGCCTCCGGAGGTAAAAAGATGAAATTATCACGTGATCAGATTGTCGGCGCACTGATCGTTATCCTCGGTGTGTTCGTATTTGTCATGATTAGTTCTTTTAAGGTCCCATTTACACTGGCTTACCCGGGACCGAAAGCTCTGCCCGGACTGGCTGCTATCGGCTTCATTATCTGCGGCGCGGGCATCTTTATTGAGGGGATGAAGAAGACAGAAGAGGAGAAGGTCTACATGGTGAAAGCGGGCTGGATCCGCCTTGGCATCAATCTTCTTGCTCTTATGGCCTATGTGCTTGCAATGAAATTCGTAGGATATTTCATCGCAACTCCCATTTTTCTGTATGGTCTATGCACATGGTATGCAAATGGATATGAGACCAAACTCTGGCAGCGCATCCTTTTTGCTGCAGCAGTCACAGCAGTCATCTATCTTGTATACGTCCTGGCCTTCGGTTATCAGCTTCCGGCCGGCGAGCTTTTCGGTTAAGGGAGGGGAGAAGACATGGCACAATATGCATCTTATATTATTTCACAGATAACAAATCCGCTCTCACTCATTCTCCTTCTGGCCGGCAACGTAATCGGTATGGTCTTCGGTGCAATCCCCGGCCTCAACGGAACCATGGCCGTTATGCTTTTCATGCCGCTGACATTTGGCATGCAGACAGGACCGGCAATCGTATTCCTTCTGTCGCTGTGGATCGGCGGCTGCTCCGGCGGTTTCATCGGATCCGTTCTTCTCGGTATTCCGGGTTCTCCGTCATCTGTCGCAACATGCTTTGACGGTCATCCGATGGCCAAGAAGGGCATGGCAGGCAGAGCACTCGCAATCGGTATGGTCGCCTCCTGTATAGGTACGGCGGGCAGCGCAATCGCAGGCGCGTTTTTGGCTCAGACTGTGGCGGATATTGCATTTGCAATCGGTCCGTGGGAATACTTCGGACTTTGCTTCGTGGCCATCACAATGGTCCTTGCAATCTCCAAAGGCAACATGCTGAAGGGCCTGACCAGCGCATGCATCGGCCTTCTCTTCGCATCCGTCGGCTTTTCACCGATTGATGCGCAGGCACGTTTTACATTTGACAATATGTACCTCATGGGCGGTCTGGGAATGACCACCGTTCTGATTGGTATCTTCGGTGTCGCTGCCATGGTTGAAGCGCACGCCAAGGGTTTTGATCCGCTCCCGGAAGTCGACACAGGAATGATCAAGGGTATCGGAATCAAGATGTCCGACATCATGGAAAATATTGTCAACATCATTCGTTCTTTCCTGATCGGTCTCGGCATCGGCTTCCTGCCCGGCATGGGCGCAGGCCTCTCGAACCTGGTCGCTTACTCAGTCGCAAAGAACAACTCCAAGCATCCTGAGACGTTCGGTACCGGCAATCCGGAAGGTGTGTGGGCATCCGAGTGCTCGAACAATGCGTCCATCGGAGGTGCTATGATCCCGATGGCAGCTCTCGGTATTCCGGGCGACTCTGCTACAGCGCTCCTTATCGGCGCTCTGACCATCCACGGTCTTGAGATGGGTCCGATGGTCTTCAGGAATTCCGGTGACATTGTCTACCTCATGTTCACGACAGTCGCGATCTGCGCGCTGGTGTGCTTCGTGCTACAGGCTCTTGGCATGAGAGTTTTCCCGCTGATCCTCAAGGTCCCGTATCACTTCATGTATCCGGCCCTTATTGTAATCTCACTGATCAGCGCATATGTGGATTCTTCAAGCCTTTACAAATGCGGCATGATGATTTTCTTCTGCATCGTCGGTCTCATCATGTCTTTCGGCGGGCTTCCGCAGTCTCCGCTGATTTTGGCCTTCATCCTTGGTCCGACACTTGAGAGCAACATGCTGAAAGCCTTCCAGAACACAGGAACCGTTTCAACATTCTTCACAAGACCGCTGTCCTGCATTTTCATGATTATTGGTATAGCGTGCGTGTTCTCACCGATACTGAAGGCTGTATTTGCAAAAATCAAGGGAAAGAAAGCCTGATAGAAAGAGAGGTAACTATGGCATTCAGATGTTCAAAGGCGCTTCCGCACCCTGTTGAAACACTTGTAAGCGAGCCCTGGACGATTGCTGTAAAGCCGTTCCAGGTATCCCCGCAGACCTACTATGTGTCGGGACAAAAATGGGTCGGAGCCTACCTGATTGACACAGGCGACGGGCTGATTCTTATTGACACGGCAATTCCGGAATCTGTCTATCTGCTGGTCGATTCGATTTATCAGCTCGGATACAAGCCGACAGATATTAAGAAGATCCTGATCAGCCATGCGCATTTTGATCACATGGGCGCAGCAATGGCCATGAAGCAGCTGACAGGCGCTCCGCTCTACATCTCGAAAGAGGACGCGGCTTTCATTGAAGCGTGCGAGGAGGAGACATATATTCCGGATTCGGGATCACATGTACAGCACATCGACAAGTTCGATTTCTTCTATGACGATGACACCCGCATCGAGCTCGGAAACATAAGCATCCGCACGATGCTGACTCCCGGCCACACGATCGGCTGCACAAGTTTCTTCTGGGAGGAGAAGAATCCGGTGACAGGTGATGTTTATACGGTGGCCATGCATGGTGGTGTAGGTGCAAACACTATGAACGACGAGTATTATTCCACCTCAAAGTATCTGACACCGGATCTTCGCGACCGATTCTTCGCGGACGCGGACAAGGTGGCAGGAATACATGTTGACATTGCCCTTCCGTCTCATCCGAATCAGATTGAGATTATGGACAAGGCAGGTACCTATACTCATGAGTCACAGCCATATCTTGATGCGACTGTGTGGGCTGACTTTGTGAGGGAGAGAGTGCGTCAGGTGAAGGTATTGATGTGAGATTTGATTTTGATCATGTCAGCCGTCACAGACATGAATCTTGTGAGTAATTAAGCAACCAAAATTGCATTCGTGTGTGAAGCCAGCCATTTGGCGATGGCGGCTCAAGTGCATTAGAAGGAATACACATTGGCGTTCCTAGTGCTTCTCTTTAATTGACGGATTGAGACTGCCTCCTTCTAGTTTTCTCCAATGTGATCCTAATATGAGCAAGGACAGGGCTGTCACATATAATTGCGACAGCCCTGTCCCTTTTCTTAGAATAGCTTAAACCAGATTCTCCCAGTCTACACGCTCGTTCTTATAGAAATACTCACGATCATGCTCGGAGACTTCGCGGAGTACGCGGCAGGGATTACCAACCGCTACCACGTTGTCCGGGATATCTTTAGTGACGATGCTGCCTGCACCGATCACTGTGTTCTTACCGATCTTCACACCGGGCAGGATGATGACGCCCGCACAGATCCAGGCATTTTCACCGATGTAGACATCCTTGTTGTATTGGAGCCCGCGGCCGCGGAGCTCAGGGTCGATCGGGTGGTTGGCAGTTGTGATTGTGACATTCGGGCCGAACATGACCTTGTCCCCGACATAGATGTGGCCGTCATCGACCAGAGTCAGGTTGAAGTTGGCATACACATTGGAGCCGAGGTGGAGGTTGTGGCCGCCCCAATTTGCACGGAAAGGAAGCTCGATGTATGAGTTCTCGCCGCACTCGGCAAAGACCTCGTGCATGTACTGCTGCTTTTTTTCGTAGTCGGATGTCTTCAGCTGGTTGAATTCCCAGAGCTTGTCCTGGTACGGGACCTGCTCATCCATGATTTCGGGATCGGCGGGATCATAGATCAGGCCTTTGACCATGCGTTCGTACTGTGTCATAGTGGTTTCCTTTCGGTTTGTGTGGGGCGGATCGGCGCAAGAGATGTCATCTTGAAATTATATCAGATGGAGGTTCATTGAATCCCGCACCTTCGTTTTGTGAGAATATTCTTGCAAACACCTACTTTATGTGAGCGTGTTCCTGCAAAGCTACTTGTTGCACATGTGCCTGTAGATGAGGAAAACTCTAATAATTATAGTTCATTATCCGGCAGCATGGCAAGAAGCTTCTCCGTTGCCTCTACAGGGAACCCTTCCGGAGGATTTTTGAGCAGATCACTGAGAAGCGTGTGCGTGTTGTGACTTTGAGGAAGCATATAACCTGCTTCACGCATGATATCTTCAGCAATGAGCCGTTCGGATTTTGCGACCGCTTTCATAAGGCGGGCGAGACCGTCTTTGTCTGTGGATGCTGATATTTGCAAAGCCGACTTTTCAGCGTCCATCTTGCTTTGCGCCATAGCGTTCAGTGCTTCGCAGACCGAGTCTTTTTTCGGCTGCTGCGGTGGGTAGAACCAGGGGACCATGCTGATCGCACCGCTCGGGCAGGCATCGGCACAGACTCCGCAGCCGGTACACTTACTTATATCAATGATGCTGTTCTCTGTATCGGTTGCCCCGGAAGGACATACATAGAGGCACAGACAGTCCTTGGTGCACAGTTTTAAATTTCTGACTGCAAAGGTCTTCATCATTATTTACCTCCTTCGATTTTCTCAAATTTCCAGGCCGGTACCTTGCACACCGGACAGAGCTCAGGAGCTTCGTCTCCGATATAGACAAATCCACAGACGGTACAGACCCAGATATTTGTGTTAGCGAGCATTGCTTCGCCTTCATTGAGGTATCTGATTACAAGAGACGAGAGCATTCTTGTCACTCTTTCTCCCCATACGCATACTCGCGCAGCACCGCGGTCTGAGGCCTCATCGGCAGCTGCCCGAAGACCGCTGTAGTTGTCAATATCGCTCCACAGAAGAGCGGCTATATTTTCTACACTTGCGTCATCAATTGCCGGGGTGACAGAAGCAAAATAGTCAGCGAGCTCTCTGAAGAGACCTGCCTCTTCAGGCTTGTACTGCTTCTCGCAGCCTCGAGCGAGGTTGGAGCAGAGCGCTGAGAGTTGGCCGGGGGAGAGTTTTTTGAGATCGGAGCCTTCATTTACAGGGGCATTGATTTGGGCTGTTGGGGGTGGGGCGGACTTTGTTGCTTCTGTAGTTGGGGCAGCCTTTGCTGGTTGTGAGGCTGGTTCCACCTTTGCTGCCGGCTTGGCTTCCGTGGTATCTTCAGGCTTGAAGTCTGATTTAGCTGCGCCACACAGCGGACATTTCCATGAGGCCGGGAGCGATTCGAACGGCACTTTTTCCTTGGCATCGTCATAGACGTAGCCGCAGATCATGCATATGTATCGCATAGTTATTCCTCCTTTTTTGCTTAATTGAGTGATAATTGTATATCTACAAACCATTTATAAGAATATTTTAATGTATGGGCGCTGGTATAGGCAACTGATTTGTGCCGTTAATGGGATTATTTCTAATGTGATTTCATTGGCTCTATGGCGGAGGCAACTGAAATCCTGCTTGCCGGGCGTGATAGTTGCCTTTGATCTTGGTGAGTTTCATTGGACTCGAGGCGGAGGCAACTATAATCCTGCTTGCTAGGTGATATGGTTGCCTTTGATCTTGGCGAGTTTCATCGGGCTTGAGGCAGAAGCAACTGAAATCCTGCTTACCGGGCGTGACGGTTGCCTTTGGTCTTGGCGAGTTCATTGGACTCGAGGTGGAGGCAACTATAATCCTGCTTGCTAGGTGATATGGTTGCCTTTGATCTTGGCGAGTTTCATTGGGATGATGGCAGAAGCAACTGAAATCCTGCTTACCGGGCGTGATAGTTGCCTTTGGTCTTGGCGAGTTTCATTGGGATGATGGCGGAGGCAACTGAAATCCTGCTTACCGGGTGTAATGGTTGCCTTTGATCCTAGCGAGTTATATTGTGTTCATGGCGGAGGCAACTGAAATCCTGCTTGCTGGGTGTAATGGTTGCCTTTGAGCTTAGCGAGTTTCATTGAGCCCATGGCAGAGGCACCTAAAACTTGCTTATGAGGGTAAACAGTTGCTCAGGTTACAGAAAGGTTTACATAAAATAGATTGTGGGGGTGATAGACTGACTTGTGAAGATAGCGAGTCTGAGTTTTGTATACAGACTTTAAAAAAGAATTGTGACCAGATATAATGTCGATATCTGAATAAGATTATCTGGCAGGTAACTGTCAAAGGAAGTATGGAGGAATACGATGATCTCATTTGAGAGCGACTATATATGCGGTGCCCACCCGGAAATCCTCAAAAGATTTGCGGAGACGAACATGGAGTGCCTGCCGGGCTACGGCAGCGATGTGTACTGTCAGAGCGCGGCAGAGAAGATTAAAAAGGTTATTGGAAAAGACGTGCAGGTTGAATTCCTTGTAGGAGGAACTCAGACGAATGCAGTTGTTATATCTACAATGCTTGCGGACCATGAGGGCGTGGTTGCGGCAAAAAGCGGACATGTAAGCGTGCATGAGGCAGGAGCGATTGAGTACACAGGTCATGAGGTCCTGACGATCGGCCAGAAAAACGGGAAGATAAGCGCAGAAGAGCTGGACAAATATATAGCTGATTTTTACACTGATGAAAGCTATGAGCACATGACCTTCCCGGGGATGGTCTACATCTCACATCCGACAGAGTATGGAACCCTCTATACGAAGGCTGAACTGATGAAGATTTCAGAAGTCTGTCGCAAGTATGATATTCCTCTCTACATGGACGGAGCTCGCCTCGGCTACGGGCTCATGAGCCGGGATACCGACGTTTCGCTGCAGGATATAGCGGATCTGTGCGATGTTTTCTACATCGGCGGTACAAAGGTCGGTGCCCTGTGCGGTGAGGCGGTCGTCTTCACCAGGGGCAACAAACCGAAACACTTCCTCACATCGGTTAAAAAGCGCGGCGCGCTGCTGGCCAAAGGAAGGGTGCTTGGGATCCAGTTCGACACGCTTTTTACAGATGACCTGTATTTTAAAATCAGCAGGCATGCCATTGATATGGTGGAGAAGCTGAAGTCAATTATCAGAGCACATGGTCTTGAGTTCTACATTGATTCGCCTACCAATCAGCAGTTCATAGTGCTTGAGAATCAGATGATGGAGAGGCTTGCCGAGGAGGTGGCTTTCGATGTCTGGGAAAAAAGAGATGACAATCATTCAGTGATTCGACTCGCGACGAGCTGGTCTACGACGGAAGAAGACCTGTGCGCGTTGGACGAGCTCCTGCAGTGAATCTGGGAACCTCCCCAAAGAACGCTGAGACGATCTAAAAATAAACATATTAACACACATATAGACTGAGTAAGGAGACTTGATATGAAGATAAAGAAAGGCGGAAATGTTTCACGGATGCTGGAAGGCATACCGATTCCGGATATGTTCCGGGCTGAGCAGGCATTTGACAAGAGCCACATCGAGCCGTCCGAAATCCCGTCGATTGTCCGGAAAGAACTCTCCTGGCCGGAAATTGCGGATACGATCCGGCCCGGCATGAGCATTGCGATTACCGCCGGAAGTAGGGGTGTTGCAAATGTTGACACCATCACACGCGCCATCGTCGACTTCTGCAAAGAGCGCGGGGCGGAACCTTTTATTGTGCCTGCCATGGGCAGCCACGGCGGGGCAACGGCGGAAGGCCAGGCTCAGCTGCTGGAGGGGTATGGAATCACCGCTAAGACAATGGGCTGCCCAGTCAGGTCATCCATGGAGACGGTCCTCCTTGGATATTCGGAGTTCGGCAAGCCTGTTTATCAGGATAAGAATGCTCATGAGGCTGATGGAATCATCGTCTCCTGCCGCATCAAACCTCACAATGCGTTCCGCGGGACGTACGAGAGTGGCATTTGCAAAATGATGGTCGTCGGTCTCGGCAAGCAGAAGGGTGCGGAGAGCGTTCACAGCGACGGCCTCGGGAACATGGCAAGGAACCTGCCTGCCAATGCCAGGGTCGTGCTGGAGAATTCGAATATTTTATTTGCAATACCGACAATTGAAAATGCTTACGACGAGACCGCTCTCATAGAAGCGGTTCCTAAAGACCGGATAATGAAAAGAGAGCCGGAGCTGCTGCAATTTGCATTTAAGAACATGCCGAGCATTCTGGTCGGCGAGGCGGATGTCCTGATTGTGGACAGCATTGGGAAGAATTACAGCGGGACCGGTGTGGATCCCAACATATCAGGGACGTGGTCCACAGAGTTTGGGAAAGGCGGGCTTAAGGTTAAGCGGACCTGCTTCCTGGATCTCACGGATTGTTCTCACGGTAATGCAAATGGCATGGGGCTCGCCGACTTCATCACAAAGCGGATGTTCGACAAGCTCGACCCGGAGATGATTTATCCGAACTGCTTCACGAGCACTGTCATCCGCTCCGGCATGATGCCCCCGGTGGTTGCTACCGATAAAGAGGCAATTCAGGCGTGCATCCTGACAGCCAATCAGATTGATAAAAAGAGACCGAGGATCGTGCGGATTAAGAACACACTGCATGTCGGGCGGATCATGCTCTCCGAAGTCTACTATGAGGATGTCAGGGCGGGCAAGTATCCTGGGCTTACCGCGCTGGATGAGCCTGCACCGCTTGTGTTCGACGAGGATGAAAATCTGTTGTAGAAGGGACTTGGGGCTGCCGCACTAGTGCGGCAGCCTCTTATGCTGAGTGATGGCGGTCATCAAAGTTCAAAACGCCACTTCATGACTGCCGGGTGATTTCGAGGGCAGTAGCTTTCTGTGAAATCATCTCTAATCCACTGAATGCAAGAAAGCCGGCTCTCAGTCATCTATGGTCAAAACGCCGCTTCATGACTGCCCGAGTGATTTTGAGGGCACTTGCTAGCCGTGAAATGACCTTTTATCGACTGAAGGCAGGAATCTGATATAAGTAAACCATACGGTCACCTAACATCAAACTCAATAAAGGTGACTGCTTCTACACTGTAAATTCAGTGGCGTGTTAAGCTGATTTAACAAAAAACGAGTCAGTGATACTGCCCATGCGCTTTGATTTGACCTTTATGCAGCACTGCACATGTGTGTTGTTCTGCAAGATCGACTGCCGACTCCTTGATTACAAGGTTTAAACCTGATAATTTGCCGAAGGTAAAGCTAAAATAAGAAGGGCTGCCGCACTAAGTGGTTAGTGCGGCAGCACAATTTGCCAACCCATCTAATTATATATTCACTTTCATCAATAATTCTAAGTTATGATTTATATATTTACTTTCAGCAATAATTCTAAGTTATGATGCGTGGGTCAGGCGTGATATGTTATACGCCATCATCTCAAAACAATTATTTAGTCTAAGATTCTTCCGCCGCGTGAAATCGTCACCACCTGCCACGGAATGAACTTGCCGCTGCTCCGCAGCGCATTCTCTGCCGCGCGCTGAAGCCCGCCGCAGCAGGGCACTTCCATGCGAACGATTGTCACACTTTTAATGTCGTTGTCCCTGATGATCTCAGTCAGCTTTTCAGTGTAATCCACGGCGTCCAGCTTCGGGCAACCGATAATTGTGATCTTGCCCCTCATGAAATCTTCATGCATGTTGGCATATGCGTAGGCTGTGCAGTCAGCTGCAATCAATAACTTTGCCCCGTCGAAGAACGGTGCGCGGGGCGGCACCAACTTAATCTGGCACGGCCACTGTCCAAGGCGTGAGATACCTCTTGCCGGGCTGACCGAAGTATTCTCCGTGTCATTTTGTCTGAACTGCATCATCTTTGATCCGGGACATGCTGCCCCGTGCTCATGTTTCATCTCGCTCATTTTTTCTCTCCTCTTAATTTCAGCGTCTCTCTTTGCTCTGTTCACAGCTTCCTCGTCATAAGCCGGGGCTTCTCTTTCTTCAAATGTAATCGCCCCCGTCGGACAATTCGGCAGACAGTCACCAAACCCGTCGCAGAAGTCCTCCCGTGTGAGTTTTGCTTTGCCGTCCACGATTTCGATTGCTCCTTCGTGGCAAGCTTCGGCGCAGAGACCGCAGCCGTTGCATTTATCTTCATCTATGTGGATGATTTTTCGAATCATAGCTTTATCCTCCTTGGTTGTGATGGGTTCATTATAGCGGCTTTTATTTGTAAAAACTGTATCTGTGGATACATTTTCGCGGATTTCTTGTATAATGTAAGCAGGGGGGTATTGCGAAGTAAATATTGGAAAGGCAGATAATTATGGAATACTCTGTACTGGAAAAAAGCGTCTTGTTTACAGGTGTCTCGGAGAAAGAATTGAGCGCGATCCTGACAGCAGTTCCTCATCGTATTCAAACATATGATAAGGGTGAGACAATATTTTATTCGATGGAAGAGGCTGAAAGAATCGGTCTGATTTTGGATGGGAGCGTGCAGGCACAAAAGCTATTTCCGAATGGGAGTCAGATTAATGTTACCGTGAGGAAGAGGGGAGAGATGATTGGGCCGGCGGCTGTATTTGCACGAAATCAAAAGTATCCATGTGACATTGTGTCGATGGAGGAATCTACGATTATGATGTTCAGAAGGGAAGATGTCCTCCTGCTTATGCAGAAAGATATTCGAATCATGAGAAATTTCATGGCTGAGCTTGCGACGGCGAGCTACATACTGCAGCAGCGGTTGGAGCTGCTTTCTTACAGCGGGATTGCGCAGAAAGTCGCTTTTTACCTTTTGATTAAGTCAAGGCAGGACGGCAAGGCTGAAATCAGGATTCCGGGATCGGTCACGAGCTGGGCGATGAGCATGAATGTTTCGAGGCCTTCTCTTCACAGGGAGCTTAGGAAGCTCGAAGCAGAGGGGATCATTTCATATAAGCCGCCGATTATCAAGATCAGTGATTTTGAGGCGCTGGAGGAGGTGCTTGGCAGGTAAGTGCGGCTATTGGCGTGTCTAGGTATTGTTTTACGCGCCATTTAGCAAGACAAGCTTAATTGTGCTTAAAGCAGGTCGGGGTGTGTCGGGGAGGTGAGACGGCTTACGCGCCATTTAGCAAGACAAGCTTAATCGCGCGTAAAGCAGATCGGGAAGGTCGGGGGAGACATGACAACTTACGCGCCATCTTACACATATGCAATTTTGGCGCGTAATCCCGTATGGGGCTTACGCGCTATTATACTCGAGTATGATTTTGGCGCGTAACGTGGATAAGCATTTACGCGCCATTTTTCATATTTAATCGTATGGCGCGTAAAATTTTTACATGAAATTTGTCACGGACGTTGTGCTTACGCGCTATTTCAGTCAAACATGATTTTGGCGCGTAATGATGATGAAAAATTTACGCGCTGATTCTAACAAGTGCGATTTTCGCGCGTAATGGAGCTTGTTACATTACGCGCCATATGCCTAAGACAAGCTTTTCGCGCGTAAAAGCAGGTCAGGAAGGGCGAGGGAGGCGAGACGGCTTACGCGCCATATGCCTAAGACAAGCTTTTCGCGCGTAAAAGCAGGACAGGAAGGGCGGTGGAGGCATGACGGTTTACGCGCCATATGTCTAAGACAAGCATTTCGCGCGTAAAAGCAGGACAGGAAGGGCGGTGGAGGCATGACGGCTTACGCGCCATATGTCTAAGACAAGCTTTTCGCGCGTAAAAGCAAGTTAGGAGAGGCGAGGGAGGCATGACGGCTTACGCGCCATATACCCAAGACAAGCTTTTCGCGCGTAAAGCAAGTCAGGAAAGGCGGGTGAGGCGAGACGGCATAAGCGCCATATACCCAAGACAAGCTTTTCGCACGTAAAAGCAGGACAGGAAGGGCGGTGGAGGCATGACGGCTTACGCGCCATATGTCTAAGACAAGCTTTTCGCGCGTAAAAGCAGGACAGGAAGAGCGGCAAAAATAGAAAAGCTCGCACTCAGCCCGCAACGCAAGTGTACAAAAGAAGGTGCATTGACGCAGAACCTTGACACCGGAAACCCGAGTGCTAAAATGCATGATGTTGCTATGACATAAACCAATTTTCGGCAGGCAATAACGCTTGCCGATACTCACGTATAAGAGGAGCAGCCCGCCATGCAGCTTAATGCCAAAATGTTTCTTATCGTATGCCCCATGCTATTTATCGCCGGTCTGGTTGATGCAATCGGCGGCGGTGGTGGTCTTATTTCACTTCCCGCGTATCTCTTTGCAGGGCTTCCCATTCATTACAGCATAGCCACGAACAAGCTGTCATCAACTTGCGGCACCAGTTTGGCGACATTCCGCTTCATAAAGCACAAGCTTGTCGATTATAAGCTTGCGATTCCGGCAGTAATCTGCGCGATCCTCGGTTCCTCGCTCGGAGCGCAGCTCTCCCTTCGTATGAGCGACCGCGTGATGAGAAATGTCATGTTTATAGTCCTGCCTGTCGCAGCCTTTTTTGTTCTCAATAAGGACCTCTTTAAAGACAGAGGCGGAGCGGTCGAAGAGAACCGGAGAACGTTCATTGTGGCAGCGGCTGCCGCTTTCATCATAGGAGTTTATGACGGTTTTTACGGTCCGGGCACAGGGACATTCCTGATCATCGCGTTTACTGTATTTGCCAAAATGGGAATCACATCAGCAAATGCACAGACCAAGGTCATCAACCTGACGACCAATATCACATCCCTCACGATATTTCTGCTGCACGGCCAGGTCATCATTCCTCTTGGAATTGCCGCTGCGCTCTGCAACATGGCAGGCAACTACATAGGAGCCGGCCTCGCGATGAACAAAGGATCGAAAATCGTCAGACCTGTCATCCTTCTTGATCTGGGTCTTCTTCTTTTCAAAATTATAGCTTCATGATTAGTCGGGGACGGTTCTTTTCACGTGGGCTTTTCCACGTGAAAAGAACCGTCCCTTTTGCGTGAGGAAATTCCACAAAAGAACATTTTTCCATGTGACAAGAACGGCACACTATCGTACTTCCCTGGGGGCAATGATAT
Organism: Lachnospiraceae bacterium; assembly: GCA_045221675.1. Lineage (GTDB taxonomy): Bacteria > Bacillota > Clostridia > Lachnospirales > Lachnospiraceae > Chordicoccus. Next base: position 47,201 of record JBGUWZ010000011.1, read on the forward strand.
GATTCTTACATCAGCAGCAAGCTACTAAACAGCTTAAAAGGGAGGTTAAAAAATGAAAAAACTGATTGCACTTCTTATCGCAGTGTGTATGATGGCTTCACTCGCCGCATGCGGTGGCAGCCAGGCAGCACCGCAGGGACAGCCGGCGGATAGCGGCGCCGCAACTGTCAGCACTGCTTCCGACGACACTCTTGTAGTCGCCATCTGGGACAACAACCAGCTGGCAGGTCTTCAGAAGATTGCGGATGAATGGTCGGCCAAGTCAGGCATGAAGGTCCAGATCAATGTCATCTCATGGGTCGAGTACTGGACACTTCTTGAGGCGGGCGCTTCAGGCGGCGAGCTTCCGGACGTTTTCTGGATGCACATCAATGAAGCACAGAAGTACATGAGAGCAGACATGCTTCTCAATCTCAACGACTACATCGCAGCAGACGACGCAATCGATCTTGCAAATTACTATGAAGGCATCGTAGACATCTACAACCTTGACGGAAATCAGTTTGCGCTTCCGAAGGATCATGACACGATCGCTATGATCTACAACAAGGCAATCTTCGACAAATGCGGTGTTGAGTATCCGGATGACACATGGACATGGGATGACTATGCGGCAGCAGCTGCCAAGATCCGCGAAGCAGGCGAAGCTGACGGCGTCTATGGCACAGCAATGAATACAAATGACGGCCAGGACGGCTGGTACAATCTCATCTACGGCTTCGGCGGCAAGCTCATCTCTGATGACAACAAGACATCCGGTATGGATGATCCCAAGACAATTGAGGCTATGACATGGCTGGCAGACAACCTGTTCCCGTCCATGCCGGCACAGAACCTCATGGCTGAGACAGATCCTGACCTTATGTTCATGTCCGGTATCGTAGGCATGATGCTTCAGGGATCCTGGATGGTCAACACATTCTACACAGCTGAACAGTCCGCTGACTACGCATGGGCACAGATTCCTTACTATGACGGAAACGGCAACGGCCAGTGCGACGAAGGCGAGCGCGTATCTCTTTACAACGGTCTCGGCTGGGCAGCAGCTGCCAAGACAGCACATCCGGACGAAGCTTACAGCCTCATTTCCGCTTTCTGCTCCGAAGAGGGCCAGAAGGAACAGGCAGAGCTCGGTGTAACAATGGCTGCTTACAAGGGCTGCTCCGATGCGTTCGTAAATGCATTTGAAGGAATGGACATCTCCCCGTTCCTTGAAGTTGAGAAGACAGGCACTCTGATCAAGCATCCGGCTTCAAGATACACAACAGCATGGGAAGGCGGCTTCACAACAGGTCTCGTAGATGCATGGCAGAATCCGTCCAGCATGGCAGATGTATGCAAGGCTATGGCAGACATGATGAATGAGGTCCTGGCGACAGAATAAAACCAGGTACATCGACATGATGCATGAAGTTCTTGCGACAGAGTAAAGTCAGGTGACTTGCAAGTATTCCGCGACAAAAAGGTGTGTCGGCATTCAAGTCTCGCTCGTGAGACATGGAGGCGGATTCGGGTCAATGCCGGTTAGGAAGAACACGAATTCACCCGGACTGCAAAACCGAGCATCCATGTGATATAATTTGACAACAGAGTGAAATAGGCCGAAGTGCATCTGACTTCGGCCTTAAAAGCTTTTAACGCCATTCCGCACGTAAACTGCAAGTCAACCGCTCGCCGCCTGAAGGCTGTGGGCATTCGCCTATGATAGTCGGGGATAATTCATATGAAAGCTAAAGACACAGTAAAGCGAAACGTACATTACAGATGCCTCGAATATGATCACGATCAGGAGGGGGACATATGCCTCGTCGCCTGCGGGATGGAGAGATGTGATCCCGGGATCAACTTCGGGCCGGAGGTCCGTGACTGCTATCATCTTCACGTGGTCCTGTCCGGCACAGGGGTCCTTTTGGCAGGCGGCAAAGAATTTCATCCGCATTTTGGGCAAATGTTTCTTCTCAAGGACAATGAGGAAGTCCAGTATACGGCTGACAAAGAGAATCCGTGGCGATACTGCTGGGTGACCTACAGCGGGAATGATGCGAAGAGAATATCCGAGGAAATCGGATTCATCGACGGAGTATACTGCATTGACACGTCCGCTGACGTGCATGAGTTTTTTGAACTTGTATATAAAATGCATGAAAAACCGGAGATGAATTATATCAACGATCTGCGCCGCAGAGGGATCCTTCTCGAATATCTTGCGCTCGCGATGGAGACATCCAAGGCGAAGACTCAGCGAGCTCCCGTGCGGAAAATGTACAGTCCGGAAGTTTATGTACAGAAAGCAATCAGTTTTATCGATATGAATTACGCGACGATACGGGTAGGAGATATCGTCAGGTATATAGGGCTGACAAGAAGCTATTTTGCAACAATATTCAGGAAGCATACGGGAGTGTCGCCTCAGGAATATCTTCTGCAGTGCCGATTTAAGAACGGAGTCCGGCTGCTCGCAGAGACGGATTTGCCGATACAGACGATCGCGGAGCAGATCGGCTATGATGATCCGCTCGCATTTTCAAAAGCTTTTAAGAAAGTATATGAGCAGAGTCCAACTGCTTACAGGAAACAGGTGCAGGATCATGCAAATGACGAAAACCCGATTACCGGAAACAAGGAGGTAACGTCAAATGGGCACTAATACTTTTTTAACATCGCCTCCGATGGGGTGGAACTCATGGAACACTTTTTATGATCAGGTCACGGAGGATCTGATTATTTCCACAGCTGACGCGATGGTGGACTCCGGGCTTTATAAGGCCGGATATGAGTACATCATCATTGATGACTGCTGGGGGGCGAGGGAGCGTGACAGCGAGGGACATTTGCAGCCGGATCCGGACAAGTTCCCGCGTGGCATGAAGGCTGTCAGCGACTATGTCCACTCAAAAGGGCTGAAGCTCGGCATTTATTCCTGCTGCGGAGTACACACCTGCGCCGGATATCCGGGCAGCTTTGAGCATGAATTCGAGGATGCCCGACAGTTTGCGGAGTGGGGGATCGACTATCTGAAATATGATAACTGCTTTCACCCGGCGACAATCTCCTCGGAGGGGCTGTCTCGTAGAATGAACATGGCTCTCCGCAGCTGCGGCAGGGATATTGTGTTCGCGGTGTGCCAGTGGGGCAGAGATGACGTGCACAGCTGGATCAGGTCCACAGGAGCGCACACCTTCCGCTCGACCGTCGATATCCAGGACTCCTGGAAATCAATCGAGAGTATTGCGCAGAGCCAGCTTGAAAAGCAGAGCTATATCGGCGCAGGCTGCTATAACGATATGGACATCCTGATCGTCGGCATGCATGGCAAAGGGTTGAATCCTGAGACTTCCATAGGCGGCTGCACGGATACGGAATATCAGACACATTTTGCGCTGTGGGCGATGATGAGCTCGCCGCTTATCATCGGCTGTGATATTCGCAATATGAGTGATGAGACAAAAGAGATGCTCATGAACCCGGAGCTCATTGCCATAAATCAGGATCCGGAGTGCCGGGGCTGCTATAAACTTCCTACCTATGGAAGCCCGGACGCATTTGTCCTGCTTAAGCAGCTGACCGGAAATGAGTGGGCTGTCGGTTTCTTTAACTTTGGGGACAGCACGGCTCATGTGGAGCTGCATTTCTGGGATATGGGGCTGCCGCTGAGAAATGGGGTGGGGCTTCATTTTCATGATTGTCTGACCCATGAGGATTTGGGAGTAAAGACAGAGAGCTACTCTGAGAAAGTGGCGGCTCATGGATGCAGGGTGTATCGGGTGAGGCTTGAAAATGTGTAAATCATACATGAGCGAGACTTGAACATGGGAATGTGAAAGGATGTATTATCAGCTATAGTTGACATGGATTCCACACCAGACATCTTAAGCGATACTCAAGCTAAGGCTTCACAGAGGGGAATATATGGAACACAAGTGTGTGCGTTGCGGAAAAAACTTAAAAAGCGATGAGATTGCTCTTTACCGAAAGCTCATCTGGCGCGAGGCAACGGAGTACCTCTGCATCGAGTGCCTGGCAGTGGATCTGTCATCGACACCGGAGAGGCTCAGTCAGCTGATTGACTACTTCAGGACGAAGCAGAGGTGCTGCTTGTTCGTTTAATTGGAGGCTGTGAAAAAGATAGGTCATTTCCTCCATCCCAGTCGAGTTGGCAGTCATTTTTCTAACTTGTCAATATTCAACTTCCACAAGCAGTCACTGACCATGGCATTGAGCCAAGATGACTGCTCGCCATCCTTCTTGCACGACCGATGTGCGACCGATGAGCGGTCAACGTCCACTATCGCTCAACAAAAGGGGCTGTCGCATTTGACAGTGTCACTACTATATATGGCAGGCATTTGCAAATAACGTCTGCCATATATAGTAGTGGCGCGCCTTAATGCGACAGCCTCTTTTACCCCTTGCCCGTCAATCGACCTTCAGCATGCGATAGCCGATGCCGATATGGGTCTGTATATATCGAGGAGAATCCGGCGCGGACTCCAGCTTCTTGCGCAGCGTGACCATGAACACGCGCAGCGAAGCTATGTCATTGTCCCAGCTCCGGCCCCAGATATTCTGAGTTATATATGTGTGGGTCAGCACCTTCCCGGTATTCTTTGCAAGTAAGCAGAGCAGCTTGTACTCCATCGGAGTCAGCTTAAGCTCCTCGCCGTTCATAAAAGCACACCCCGCGGAGTAGTTGATCTCAAGCTTCCCGTTCGTGTAGATCGAGCGGTCCGCGCTGTTGTCGCTGTTCATCAGCGCAAGCCGGCGGATGGTCACGCGCAGGCGGGCGAGCAGCTCCTCCACAGAGAACGGTTTGGTCAGATAATCGTCGGCGCCAGCGTCGAGAGCTTCGATTTTATCCGCGTCGTCGCTTCGGGCGCTGATCACTATGATCGGCATATTGGACCAGCCGCGTATCTGGCGAATCACCTCTATGCCATCCATATCCGGAAGCCCGAGGTCGAGAAAGACGACGTCTGGGTTGTGGGAGGAGGCCATGAGGAGGGCTTCGGCGGCATTTGCAGCTGTTTTAAACTTGTAATCATGTGTTTTCAGTGTCGTAGTCATCAGATTCCTGACCGGAAGGTCATCCTCGACCACGAGGACCAGTGGATTATTCATAACATGAACCTCTTTTTTAAAATATGTGCGTGTATCTGAAAAATCGCATATTTTTAAATCTTGTAAACAGATTGATCGTATTCTTCTTTTATTGAATCCTGGAAGCGAATAGTAATCTGTCCAGTTTACTCACTCACAAGCACCTCCGCCACAGGCAGTGAAATCGCAAAACAGCACCCGGACGGATGATTATCTGTCAGGGTGATTGTACCGTTGTGGGCTTCGATGATGGATTTGCACAGGGCCAGCCCGAGCCCCATTCCCCGGCGTCCGTCCGCAATCTTACTCTGTCCGGTGTAGAACATTTCAAATATATGCGGCTTCATCTCATCCGCTATACCGGGACCGTTGTCGCAGACACTCACAATGACACTCCCGCCCACACGCTCGCTGCCGATCGTGATTTCCGATCCCTCGGGCGTATTTTTTATAGCGTTGTTGATCAGATTGATCAACACCTGCATGATGAGACCGGTGTCCATGTTGACCAGCAGGATGTCGTCGCTGCCTTCAACTGTCACATGATGACGGCGTATGTTCCTGTCAACATGGCGGAGAGCTTCCTCGATTACGTCGCTTATGATATCCAGAGTTTTGTGAAGCTCCATCTGACCGTTCTCAATGCGCGAGATGGAGAGAAGGTTCTCCACCAGATCGACCAGCCATTCGGAGTCATCGTAGATGTCAGAGAAAATCTGCCTGAGCGTCTCCTCATCCAGCTGTTCATAGTGGGAGAGCAGGTTGCTCGCGTTCCCGGAGATGGACGTCAGCGGTGTTCGGATATCGTGGGATATCGACCGCAGCAGATTGGAGCGCAGCTGTTCATTCCGGGCCATGACGGATGCCTGCTCCTTTTCCTGCGCGTTCCGCAGGTTTTCGAGGGCGAGAGCGCACTCACCCAGTATGGACATGAAAACACTGTTTTCAAATGATTCCAGCGGCGTTCCGTTAAGTCTGATCTCAATGACGCCGTAGCAGTGACGATTCAGAAAAATCGCATGGTATTGGGCGCTGGCGGTGCTGAAGTCATCCATTTGCAGGCCGGCTGCCTGCCGGTTGGCGAAGACCCATTCGGCGATCTCGGTTTCATTTGCATCCGCAAAATCTCTGCTGCCCGACGAGTGCGGCGGAGTGTATTCCGTCGCGCTTCCCAGGTTTCCGGACGCGTCGCGCGGATAAATGACAACGTCCCGGCCAAGGAGCGTGATGACCTGATTGGCCGTGATCCTCATGACGTCGTCCGATTCCTCCGCCTTGGTGAGCATTTGATTCGTGTCGAAGAGGACCTTCGCGCGAAACGCTTCACGCGCGGACTGGCGGGCGTTCTGCTTCATGCGGTTGGCCAGCGTGCCTGTGATGAGCGATGAAATCAGCATGATTGCAAATGTCACCGCGTACTCCGTCTCATACGTATGAAAACTGTAGACCGGTTCGATGAAGAACCAGTTGAAGAGAAGCACGCTTGCCAGTGATCCGACGGCGCTGTACAGGGGGCTCACAGTGAACACCGAGATGATCAGTACGCCGAGGATGAAGACTGTGATAATATTGGCCTTCGAAAATCCGAAGTGAGTGAAGACAAGTCCGACTCCTGTCGCCGCGATGAGAAGCAGAAGAGTGATGACGGAATCCCTGAATGTCGGACTCATCTGGTCGGTGGTGAGCCACCGCTCCTTCTGCCGCTTGAGATCTGTGGCGGAGTCCGGGATGATATAGACATCGACATCCGGCGCTCGAAGGATGATCTGCTCTGTCAGCGGCGCCTTACTCCAGAAATGCCGGCGTCTGGCTCCGCTGCGGCCGACGACGATTTTCGTCGTATCGGAAAAGTGGGCGTACTCCGCGACCTGGACAGGGACATCATCCCCGATAATCGTTGTGATTGACGCGCCGCACTGCTCCGCGTATTTCATGTTATTCTGCAACCGGGCTTTATCGTCCGGGGACAGGGCATCATAGTTCGTCGGTTTGACGTAGATCGCTGTCAGAGCAGCATGAAAAGCCTCCGCCATCTTATAAGCCTCTGCGATGACTTTCATATTTGATGGTGACGGTGAAATACATACGAGAATGTGTTCACTTACTTCGACGTTCTTTTCCATAGCATTTGTCCTTTATGCGATATTGTTTCATTTTATCACACGGATGCTTGGCTATCCATATATACTAGATGTATTAATCCTGATTGTTGTTGCGGATCTGTACGAGGAACTTGCATAAGCGTGTAAAACTAAAATAACCGATCACACAGACTACGCCCAAAACGATAATAAGTTCAAATCCTTCCATGATATATCTCCTTCTATTAATAAAATACTTATTTGATAAAACTACCCACTTATGGAAATTCCGTGTACTTCATGTGGATATTTTTTGTAATTTATATGCGAAAGCATTTTTGAATCGCTTTCCTCTTTCCCAGAACAAGCAGTGACTGATTATTCCAAAGGACAGTATCCGGCGTCACGACGAGATCCATGTGTCCGCGCTCCCGGACTGCCATAATGTTGATGCCGTATCTCCTGCGAATGTCGATCTCACTGATACTTTTGCCTTCCCATGTCTTCGGTATTGGGACTTCAAATATCGCGTGTTCGTCATCCAGCTTGACGTAGTCAAGGATGTGATTGGAACCGTACCGGATCGCTGCCCACTCCGCAATCTGCTTTTCGGGATTTATCACTTCATCCGCGCCGTTCCGCAGCAGGAACTTGGCCTGCACTTCCCGGTCCGCGCGGGATATAACGAGCTTTCCGCCGAGCTCCTTAAGCAGCGAAGTCGTCTCAAGCGAGCTCTGGAAATCCTCCCCTATTGTTACGATGCAGACATCGTAAGAGCCAATGCCAAGTGATCTCAAAAATGCCTCATCTGTGCTGTCACCGATCCGGGCATCTGTTACCAGAGGAAGGATCCGGTTAATGCGTTCCTCCTCCTTGTCGATGGCCATGATCTGGTGCCCGAGTGAGAAGAACTGTTCCGCCAGAAATGCGCCGAAACGATTTACGCCTATAAGTAATATTGATTTCAATGGTTACCTCCCTTACCCGGAATGTATTTTGTAATCAGACGCTGAGAGATTGCTCGTTCACTCCATCTTTTTGATTAGGCGCTGCGAGACTACTCGTTCACCCCACATGGATTTTTGCAAATGGACACTGCGCGACCTCTATGCCATCCCGGCTCGTCGCCGCGAACATGATGGTCAGAGCGCCGACGCGGCCGAAGAACATGAGCATTATGAGAAGCAAATGCGACACTGTCCCGAGAGAAGGCGTTATACCCATGGAGAGCCCGACGGTGCCGATAGCCGAAGCTGTTTCAAATATGCACGGCCCGATCGGAATATCCTCGATGAAACTTATGACCTGAGCTGCCGCAAGGACGAAAAGAGGGTAGATCATAAGAAGAGTCGCCGACTGCCTTACCGTCTCGTCATCGATTCTTCGACCGAACAGCTGGGTGTTGCGGCGCCTTCGGACGGTGGAGATTACATTTGCAAGAAGAACTGCAGCAGTCGTCGTCTTAATACCGCCCGCAGTAGACCCGGGAGAGCCGCCGATCAGCATCAGGACGATCATCATGACCCGGCCTACGCCCGTCACAGCGGCCATGTCTGCCGTGTTAAAACCTGCCGTGCGGGGAGTCACGGCCTGAAACAGTGAGAGACACAGCCGCTGCTTCAGCGGATATGCGGCGAAGTCATTCAGGAAGAAGAACAGGGTGGGGAAGAGAATGAGAATCGCTGTCGTAACGATAATCACCTTGCTCTGCATCCTGTATCTCTTGAAGTGAATTCCGTGGAAAGCGACGTCGCCCCAGGTGAGAAAACCGATTCCGCCGATTACGATCAGCGCGCAGATGGGAAGGACAACTCCGAATGAATCACTGAAGTATGTGAGCGAGGAGAAGGTTCCCGTGTGCGTCCCCATGACGTCAAAGCCCGCGTTGCAGAAGGCGGAGACGGAGTGGAAGACTGCCATCCATATTCCGGACAGGCCGAAGTTGATACAGAACGACGGCAGCATGAGTATGGCACCGATGAGCTCCACAGTGAAAGCCAATCTGAATATAAATGAAGTCATTTTCACAATACCGCCGACCTGGTCCGCTGAGATGGACTCCATAAGCAGGCTCCGTTGAAGGAGCGAGATCTTTCTTCCGGAGACGGTAACTAAGAAGGCTGTCACCGAGATGATTCCGAGTCCACCGATCTGAATCAGCAGCATAATGACAAACTGCCCGAATGCGGACCAGAAGGAGGCTGTGTCCCGGACGACGAGGCCTGTCACACAGACGGCGGAGACAGAGGTAAAGAGTGCTGTCTCAAAGGAGGCCCAGTGCCCCGTTGCTGTTGAGACAGGCAGCATAAGGAGCAGAGTTCCGACCAGGATGACGGCCAGAAAACCACAGATGATGATTTGAAAGGAAGACATTTTTCTTCCTGAGGGTAGTCTGAGCATGGAAATCCTCCGCTTTTGAGTGAGGGGTTTTGAGCATGGTTGTTCTTGAATCTGGGTATATCATAAGGCGGGGGCTGCAAAGGTGGTGTTAAGGCACTTTGTGTTCGTATTAAGATTGTATAAACGTGGGGACGGTTCTTTTCACGTGGGATTTTTCACGTGAAAGAACCGTCCCTCTCGCGTGAAGTCAGAGAACAATATGTTAATGCATTAATATTCTGCTTAAGAAAAATTAATAATAATATTATTTTGCAATTGGATTATATTTATATATATTGTACAATAAATATGAGGGTGTCCGATTGTGGACCCACGACAAATTATAGGAGGAAGGCATAAGGAAAAGAGTTACATCATTAACTAACTGACATGAAAGGAGGTAGGAGATGAAAAAGCATTTTGTCTTTGCGCTAATCGCAGCAATCATTATGAGCAATTGTTTTCCGGCAACTGTATTTGCACAGGAAATAGGCTCGCCGCCGGGAGGGACGGAGATTTTCGCGGATGCATCGGACGAAGAAATCGAAGAAGCGGAAGCCCCGGACGAAATATTAGATGAGACGGCGGCGCCGGACTCGGAAATAGAGGAAGCTACGGCACCGGACGCGGCAATCGAGGAATCGGAAACCCCGGATGTTGAGACTGCAGATGAAACCCCGGATGCAGCAGATGAGCAGTATGCGGCTGCCGATGATGTGATTGAAGAAGCGGAAGCCCCGGACGCGGATACAGAAGTGGTTCACGAATCGGAAGAAATAGCCGACTCCGAAGAACTGGTAGGAGAGCCCAGCGGTGACTGCGGGGAAAATGCGACATGGTCTCTTTTCCGCAACAAACTTACGATTTCTGGTGAAGGTGCCATATATGATTATAAGACAGCCAGTGCTCCCTGGTATAGCAAGCGTTCTGAAATCAGAACTATATTTATAGAAGACGGAATTACTCAGATAGGCGGCTATGCCTTCGCAAATCTGACCAATCTGCTCGGCGTTTCAATGCCGTCTTCCCTAAAGAAAATCGGTAATGGAGCGTTCTATAATTGCACCAGCCTGCCTGCCATCGAGATTCCATCCGGAGTAACATATATTGATACGGCAGCATTAGGAAAATGTACCAGCCTTGCCAATGTCAGTTTTCTGGGGAGGGCGCCTTCGATTCAGCATATGGCATTTACAAATGTAACCGCCACTGTCTATTACCTCTCAAGCAGTACGACCTGGACTCCGAATAATAAAATACAATATGGCGGAATGCTGACCTGGAAGCCTGCATCGATTTTTTATGACGTCTGGGTACACGGCATAAGAGTCAACTCCTCCAACAAAGATGATATTATGGGAGACGGCGGTAACATATACTATGTTCCCTCAACCAAGACACTGTATCTATATGCGACAGAAAAGCCCATGGGACTTACTGTATCGCGTGATTATCGCCAATGCAGCGCATCTGTTTATGCCATCGGTGATCTGGAAATTTGGGGAAACATGATTCTCTATGTAGAGGCTGATTATAATATATGTGTTGCCGGCCAGCTGACGATTAATGAAAGCGATACTCTGATGGATTCTGTTTATGCGGATCAATTTGTGGCCAAGCATACACGAGTTCGTATAAATGCGATAACTGCTAATGATGTCACATTGGATTCATGCGAAGTAACTACGACTAGAATTACATGTTTAAACGATACTCTGATTGATAATTGTTTTCTTCAGATGGTGTTCGTTGATGCCGAATATTGCATTGAATGTTCGTCATGTACAATTAAAGACAGCTACGCCAGGATTGAAAATGAAACAGGTACTGCTATCGCAAGTTTTATGACGTTTACGGCCAGTAACAGTGAGATTACTGCACTAGGCAAAATTGCAGGTATTTATTCTCCCCGCATCAAGATACAGGGCGGTAATACTATTCACGCCGAAGGTACACAGGGAGCAATTTTCGGAGACGAGGACGTAATGAGCCAGAAAATAGAAGTGGCTCCGGGTTACGTGTTCCATTCACCCGAATCTCCGCAGATAGGGCCTTACGGCATCATGGAGAAAGGAAAATTTGCCACCTGTGTGTTTATGGAGCCGCTGAAAACAACAGATAAATGTGGCCTGTACCGCGCAAATAAAGCCGTTACAAGTATTACGATGCCGACAAAAAGCCTTACGCAGCTTGAGCTTAGAACAAAAGACGGCTATTTCGTTACAGGAACATGGTCATCAAAAAATCCCAGTATTGTGTCAGTCAGTAATACCGGACTCGTTGCAGCAATGAAATATGGAAAGACGAAAATTGCCTGCAAAGCAGGCAGCACAACTCTGACATGTGACGTGCAGACGAGATTTTTCGATGTGAACAACCCGGCGCAGGCCGGCTTCCGACAGATTTACTGGGGTGTTGATAAAGGTATCATAGCGGGATTTGACGGCGGCGTCTATTTCGGACCGGATCTGTCCTGTACCAGACTGCAGTTTGCGGTCATGATGTGGAGGGCAAAGGGCAAGCCGAAAGCCAGCGGCACACTGCCATTCAAAGATACGAAACACCTGAATCCGAAAACAGATTCCTATAAGGCTATTTTGTGGGCATCAAAGAATGGTATTGTCAAAGGTTATTCGGACAATACCTTCCGCCCGAACAACAATATAACAAGAGAATCGATTGTCATCATACTCTGGCGTATGGCCGGAAAGCCGACGGCAAAGAAGGCGCTGGCATTTAAGGATGCGAAGAGCCTCAGCAGGACGTCTACCGCTTATAAGGCCATTGCTTGGGCGAGTGAAAGGAAAATAGTCAACGGGTACACGGACAATACCTTCCGTAAGAATGACTACTGCAAGCGGTTCCAGTGTATTATTATGATCTATCGATACGTTAACAGATAACGATTTGGGGACGATTCTTTTTACGTGGGATTTTTCACGTGAAAAGAACCGTCCCTTTTCTTACAAGAAAGGAGGCAGGAGATGAAAAAGTATTTTATATTTGCGCTAATCGCAGCAATCATTATGAGCAATTGTTTTTCGGCAACTGTATTTGCGCAGGAATTGGGTTCACCTTCGGACGTGAAGGAGATTCTTGCGGAAGCTCCGGATGAAATATTAGATGAGACGGCGGCGCCGGACGCGGTAATCGAAGAAGCTCAGGCGCCAGACGCGGCAATCGAGGAATCGGAAGCCCCGGATGCTGAGACTGAAAATGAAGCACCGGATGAAGCAGCCTTGCAGGATGCGGCTGCCGATGATGTGATTGAAGAAGCGGAAGCTCCGAATGCAGATACAGAAGCGGTTCAAGCATCGGAAGAAATAGCCGACTCCGAAGAGCTTACGGGCGAGGGAGGTAAATGCGGTCCGAATGCAACCTGGGAAATTTCCGGCAGCATGCTTAAAATATCGGGCGAAGGAGCAATGTATGATTACGGTACGATGGCTTCTCCCTGGTATGAACAACGGAGTTCAATCAAAACTGTATTTGTAGGAGACGGCATCACGGAAATAGGCACCAATGCCTTCTTTGAACTGGTCAGTTTGGTCGGTGTTTCGCTGCCGTCATCACTAAAAAGAATTGAAAGAATGGCATTCTTCCGCTGCAGAAATCTGCCCGCGATTGAGATTCCTTCAGGGGTGATGTATATCGGTGAACGGGCATTTGGAGTATGCACAAAACTTAGCTTCGTGACTTTTCTCGGGAGTTCGCCGCAGATTGTAGCAAATGCATTTGCAAATGTAACCTCTGACGTCTTCTATCTCGCTGCAAATTCCAGCTGGTCTCCAAATACAATATTACAATATGGCGGAACGCTGAACTGGAGATCCGTAACATCCTATTATGAAGTATGGGTAGCCGGCATAAGGGTCAATTCAGCGAACAGAAGCGATATTTTGAAAGACGGCAGTAACGTGCGCTATGTGCCATCCAGTAAAATACTTTATATGAACGCGGCGACAATGCCCGAGGGGTGCACTGTATCACGTGATTTTTACAATTATACTACAGCTATATACGCCATTGGCGGTCTCACCCTTCAGGGAAATTTTAATGATTCCTATATGGATGTATATGTGGACGGAGAACTGTCATTGATCGATGGTGACTTCCGGATTTATTGGATTTACGCTAACGGACTTACGATCAGGAACACCAGACTGGAACTGGAAAGCATTGCCGGCGGAAGTATAGATTTAGAGGGCAGTTATTTATATGCAAATTCTTTATCAGCATATGACCATATCGGAATAAAGGACAGTGAAGCCTTCATAACAAGCAGTAACGACTATTACGGTGTGTACACCGGGGTGCTTGAAATTCAGGACAGCGATGTGAGGGTTGAACGACCCAACGGCACGGCTATCAGTTGTTTGACCGAATTTAAGATCAGCCACAGCACACTTACTGCCAATGGCCAATACGCCGGCATTAGTTCTCCGCGCATCAAGATATTGAAAGGAAACACTATTTCGGCGAAAGGTGACGAGGGTGCCGTCTATGGTGTGGAGGACGTAATGAGCGCGCCGATAGAAATAGCCTCGGGCTACGTATTTCTCGCACCTGCCAATCCGGTCATCGGTACTTACGGCATAATGGAGAACGGCAAATACGCCTCCTATGTATCGATGAAGCCGCTGGAGAGCCTGGATAAGGGCGGTCTGCGCCGCGGGAAAACAGCGGTTACAAATATCACTCTCCCAACACTGAGTACCGCACAGCTTGAGCCGCGAACAAAAGACGGATATTATATCACAGGAGGGACATGGTCCTCCGGAAATTCCGGTATTGCGTCGGTCGATAAGAACGGTCTGGTCAAGGCAAATAAATACGGAAAAACGAAAATCACCTGCAAGATAGACAGCGTAACTTTGACATGCGATGTACAGACCCGTTTTTACGATGTGAACAATCCAAACCAGGCCGGCTATAAGCAGATCTACTGGGGTGTTGACAAGGGCATCATAGCCGGATTTAACGGGGTCTACTTCGGACCGGATAAATCCTGTACGAGGCTGCAGTTTGCGGTCATGATGTGGAGAGCTAAGGGCAAGCCGAAAGCCAGCGGCACCCTGAATTTCAAGGATACTAAAAATCTTAATCCGAATACAGACTCCTATAAGGCGATTTTGTGGGCGTCAAAGAACGGTATTGTCAAGGGATATTCGGACGGTACATTCCGTCCGAACAGCAATATCACCAGAGAATCGATCGTCATCATACTCTGGCGTATGGCGGGGCAGCCGAAGGCGAAGAAGGCGCTGGCATTTAAGGATACGAGAAAACTTAGCACGACAGCGACTGCGTACAGGGCCATAGCGTGGGCGAGCGGAACGGGAATTGTAAAAGGATACACAGACAATACATTCCGCAAGGATGACTATTGCAAGCGGTTCCAGTGCATCATAATGATCTATCGGTTCGTTAACAGATAAATACATATTTCAGTCACGCGTCGGGGCTGCCACAATCTCTATTGCGGCAGCCTCTTTTTTGGGGTGTTGATATGAAGTCGGGCAGTCATCAAAGGTCAACGCGGGGCTTGCTGACTGCTCGGGTGGTGAAGAGAGCAGTTGCTATCATTGAAATTATCTTTTTCGACTGAAGGCAAGAAAGAAGGTGGGCAGTCATCAAAGGTCAAAGCGGGGCTTGCTGACTGCTCGGGTGGTGAAGAGAGCAGTCCCTATCGATGAAATCACCTTTTGTCAACTGCTGGATCAAACATGATATAAACAAGTCTTACCATCATCTAATATCAGAATCAAAAAAAGTGACTGCTCATGAGCTTCATAATCAATTCGAGTTATCAGTTGATTTTACAAAAAACATGGTTCTGTGACTGACTATTGAACTCGGTTCAAGCCTCGTATGGCACTGTATATGCGCATTTTTTCGCAAGATCGACTGCCAACGCATTGATTTGTCAGTGTAAAACAAACAAAATTAGAAAAAAGACTGCCACAATAAACACGGCTATCTGAATGGCTCCTAGAGAGATTATGCTTGTCCTTTTCTTGTGATTTGTGTTAAGGCCTATGCTTCTGGTCGCTCGAAGATTGAACGAGCTTCGAGTATATGATAAAATTTTATGGACAAGAAAATGGAATGAGTTGTAGTCAATCATAGTGAAATGATTGCGGTAAACGCTATTGAATTTATTGCGGTGGATAATATTGAGCTGACTGCGGTAAATAATACTGATTTGACTTCGTTAACGATATTGGACCGGTTGTGATAAGCGATAGTGGAACCTGATGTTCACAACCGGATCTCCCGGAGGATTTTATGAGCAAAGTCCAATCAATTGAGGAACTCAAACAAAAATGTGCCGAAAAGAACATGCCGCTCGAGAAGATGCGCTTTTTTATTGGTGAGAACAGGAAGGAGCCGAAGTGTTTCGGTGTCTATCTGGATGAGAGCACCGGAAACTGGGTCGTATACAAGAATAAGGCGGATGGCACAAGGGCTGTTCGATATGAAGGTCCCGATGAAGCGAGGGCTGCTCAGGAAATATGGACCAAGATAGGGGATGAGGTAAAGCATAGAAAAGACATGCACGCGAGTCCCTACGATGAATCCGTACTTCGGGAAATATATGAGCAGAGTGAGCAAAAACCTTCCGTCTGGGGAGGAGTGTTCAAGGCGGAAAACGGAGAAGTGCCAGATAATAAGCTCGAAGAAGTGTCTGAAGAAGAACTCAAAGGAATACAAGATAAAGAGCTTAGAGAAGTGCCGGGACGAGAACTTGCAGGAGCAACAGGAAGTGGGCTAAAAGGATTGCTGGGAGGAGAGTCCGAAGGAGTAATTGGAAATGGGCTCAAAGAAGCGTCGGGAAAAGAATCCGGAGGGACGTCTGGAAGAGTACAAAAAAGTGTGCCAAGTAAAGTATCAGGAAGTGCGGCAAGAAGAGCCTCAAGAAGAGCTTCAAGAAGAGCCTCCGGAGGTATCCTCGGAGGAATTCTCGGGATTTTTAGCAGCACATTCTCTTTTATATGGAATGAATTCGTGTTGGAGCATCCGTTCGCATCACTCTTTTTCGCGCTGATCGGCACAAGCCTTTTTCTTGAGTATGCATTCCCATCTCCTCAAAATGGGTATTATCAGGTCGAAGACACTGTATATTATTACCTCGAAGATCAATGGTATATGTATGATGACTCCGGCGACTGGGTGACGTCCTATGTAGATCTGGACGATCCTGAAGATTATTATCTCGGGGATTTCTACTCGGAGGAGTACGGGACCGAGGCTTTTGAGGGCACGGAATATTATGGGCACTATCTCGAAGAAAAGAGAGAAAAAGAGAAGGAACGCGAAAATCGAGATAATGACGATTATGACAATGATTACGACGATGACGATTATGACTACGACTATGACGACTGGGACGCGGATGATACCGACTGGGATACCGACTGGTGAGACCATCTGAAAGGTAGGGGTCATTCGATGCCGCAGGCAATGTTACTCAGCAGGAGGCTGCGGCTCAGTCGGGTCAGGAGTCCGGGTCAGGGGCTGTGACACGGCAGGTGCAGGAACCTGAACCGGAGACCACATATGTCCTTAATACGAATACAGGTAAGTTCCATTATCCTCATTGTGGAAGCGTAAGCACGATCAAGGATAAAAACAGGATGGATGTAACTTGGAGTCGGGATGAGGTAATAGCAAGGGGTTATGATCCCTGTAAGAGATGTAATCCATGAAAATCATTTAGTCAAAAGGGCTGCCGCACTAACTGCGGCAGCCCTAATTTGTCTGATGGTGAATCAGGGACGGTTCATTTTACGTGGGATTTCCCACGTGAAAAGAACCGTCCCTTTCGTGTCATTGTTTACTCAGCGTCCGAAAAGCCGTAACCGCCAGGTCGATCGCAAGCACGACCAGCACGACCGCAAGCCCCGCCTGAATCATACTCCACATATCGCCGGCTTTCAGCTTGGCCATGATCGTCTGGACCAGAGATGTCAGCGTGACGATCAGCATGAACACCATCGGGATGTAGAACATCTTGTTATTGCGGCCGATGGAGCCGAGCCAAGCGCAGACGGCGAGAAGCCCGAGCGCCGCAAGCAGCTGATTGGCAGCGCCGAACAGCGGCCAGATCTTGGAATAGCCGGTCAGGCCGAGCGCCACGCCGAGGACGACCGTGATGGCGGTCGATACGTACGGATTGGCCAGCACGCCCCTCACCCCGGTCGCGTCCTTCGGAGTCTCGCCCTCATTCAGCCAGAACTCCTGGAACATGTAGCGAGCCAGTCTGGTAGCTGTGTCGAGCGAAGTCAGGCAGAAGACGGAGACGGCGAGGACGAGCATTTGATAAATAATGCCCTGAACAGCCTCGTTAGTGAAAGATCCGAGCATGCGGGAAAGTCCAGTTGCAAATACAATCGTCGGACTTCCAAGCTTCAACTCCTCCGCCGGAACATTGACGTCGTTCCAAATATAAGCAACAGCGCAGAGCGCCAGCACGGCAACAATACACTCGATGAGCATGGCGCCGTAACCGATCGGCATTGAATCCTTTTCATTATCGATCTGCTTAGCAGTCGTTCCGGAGGAAACCAGCGAATGGAAACCGGAGATAGCACCGCAGGCGATCGTAACGAAGAGCGCCGGGAACACAGTTCCGCTGGTGAAGAGGCCGTTGCCGGTCGCTGTGAAACCGGTAAATGCCGGCATGGAAGTTGAACCAGTGCCGGTCAGAGCTGCACCAATGACAGAAATGACTGCCACGATGATCATGAAATAGAGCAGGAAAGAGCTCAGGTAATCGCGAGGCTGCAGCAGGATCCAGACCGGAGTTACGGACGCGACAAGAATGTAAAATCCGAGGACATACATCCAGGTCTTGTAGTTCATGGAAATCGGATGCCAGTTGAGTCCGATGAAGACGATCAGAACGATGCCGACGCACCCGATGACGGAGGCGAGGCCGACATTCATATTATTTCTGTAAACGAGGACGCCGAACGCGATGGCCAGCACGATAAAGAGTACAGAGATGATGGCCGTGGAGAGGTTGGCATCGAGATTTGCACCTTCAAGCGCGACGCCCGCAGCGTTCGTGTTTCCGAATGTGGAAGCGACGATGGATGCAAATGCCGCCACGACCAACAGCAGCGTCAGCCACGCAAATGTAAGAAACAGCCGCTTTGCCTTCTGCCCCATTGTGTCGCGGATGACCTCGCCGATGGACTGGCCGCGGTTGCGAATGGACGCGAACAGCGCTCCAAAGTCATGCACACCGCCGAAGAAAATGCCGCCGACGACGACCCAGAGGAGCACCGGCACCCAGCCGAAAATGGCTGCCTGGATCGGTCCGTTGATCGGTCCTGCACCTGCGATGGACGAGAAATGGTGTCCCATGAGGACCGGAGCTTTGGCAGGAACGTAATCCATGCCGTCGGTGAGCTCGTGGGAAGGAGTCTTTCTTGACGGATCCACGCCCCACTCTTTGGCAAGCCATCGACCGTAGAAGAGATAGCCGCATGCGAGGAGCACAAGGCTGATTAATAATACTACTAAGATATTCATATATCTCCCTCCTTGTCAGGGGTTCTTGGCGTGAAAGCCCCTGTTATATATATTGAACACCTGTCTGGCCGAGCGGTTGCCGTAAACGGTTTCCGCGCTCGTGTCTACGCAGATGATACGCCCTTCGGCTCTGCCCCTTACGGTGAAGAGGTAGTTTTTATTGAAACGGTATTTGGTGAGGGCTGTGGTGACATTTGCAGAAGGAGAGGTCTCCGAAATAATACATACGGTGACGTAGGAGACCATGTGATCCTTCTCAGGATACTTCTCACCCTTCCTGACATACATGTTTTCCATGTGGTTTTCGATGAGATCGCGCGCTTCCGCGAGCGTCTCTTCAGTGCACTTATCGACCTGTATGAACACGATGTGCTCGTACATCCGCGCGGACCAGAGGTTGACTTTCTGGGTCACGAGGAACTTCTCGCTCAAAGAAAAAAAGTATCCATAGGCTGGATACTCTTTGGCGTTTATGGCAACAGGTCGGTATATGTCAAAAGACCCGGAAAGAATTCCGAGCATCTTCTCCAGATAATCTGATGATTGCATTTAAATACCCCATTGTATTTGCAAATATTAAGTTCCGGCGCTTGCGCCGATCATAATTTCCGCGCTCCTTTTCGGATGGCGTAATATGGTGATGCAGCGTCACGTTTGCGCTTTAAAGCGGAAAATTATTATGATGCAGATAAATATAGCACAGTGGGTTAGAAAATTCAATTCATTTATTTAAATTTTTCGTTAGCTGATTCTGCCGGAGCTCGAAAGAAGCTCTCCTCGGTCAAAGGCAGCAAACAAGCCTCGGGAAGCAGGATTTTGATGCCACTGCCGGAGACCTGAAGAAGCTCGCCTTGGTCAAAGGCAGCAAAAGTCCAGAGAAATCAAGAAAGTGCTGCCTTTGCCGGAGACCCGAAGAAACGCGCCTCGGTCAAAGGCAGCAAATATCCCGAGAAAACAAGAATGTGCTGCCTTTGCCGGAGACCCGATGAAACGCGCCATGGTCAAAGGCAGCAAATGTCCTGAGAAATCAAGAAAGTGCTGCCTCTGCCAGAGACCTGAAGAAACACGCTTCGGTCAAAGGCAGCAAAAGTCCCGAGAAATCAAGAAAGTGTTGCCTTTGCCAGAGACCCGAAGAAATGCGCCATGATCAAAGGCAGCAAATATTCTGAGAAATCAAGAATGTGTTGCCTTTGCCAGAGACCTGAAATGTCTCATGATTGAACCACATCCACGTATATGGTAGAATTTTAGAAATGAATCAAGAACACCTCGGCACTCTTGCTGCGGCATGCGCGACGTGAGAAGATTTACCGGTGCGCATGCATGCAATCCGCTTGGTAGTACGAAAACTTCAAACAACCAGCTGCATATAATAAAGGAGAACCAGACCATGCAGAACATATTACTTGTCATCGATATGCAAAACGATTTCATCGACGGTGCCCTCGGAACCAAAGAAGCCGTGGCCATCGTTCCGGCGGTCAAAGCGAAAATTGAAAACTTCGACGGGACGGTGCTGTTTACCAGGGACACGCACGAGACCTGCTACATGGAGACTCAGGAAGGTAAAAATCTTCCTGTTCCCCACTGCATCCGCGGGACAGACGGTTGGCAGATCCGCTCGGAGCTCGATGCCCTGCGCACGACCGAGGCGATCGACAAGCCCACATTTGGCTCAAAGGAGCTCGGAACCATTCTGACGGAAATGAACGAGAAGGATGAAATCGGCAGCATCACCCTGATTGGACTCTGCACAGATATATGCGTCATTTCAAATGCCATGCTTGTCAAGGCATTTCTGCCGGAAGTCCCGATTATCGTTGACTCGGCCTGCTGCGCCGGCGTGACTCCGGAGAGCCATGAGAATGCGCTGAAGGCGATGCAGGTGTGCCAGATCAAGGTCGTCTAAGCACGTAAACAGGCGAACTGGCTGGAACGGTGCAGGTTTTCTGGATTCAGGTCATATAACAGCACAGTTGCAGATTACTTGAGTGAGTAAATATTGACATTGGTTCTGAAAGTCGGAGAGAATGTATGCAGGCTGCTACTTAAAGCGGTTAATGCATGTGATAAGGATGGCTGTGAAGGGAGCTCAAAAATGCAATCATTCGATGAATTAAAGGAAGTCGTCCGCCGGCTCCGCGCTGATGACGGATGCCCGTGGGACCGGGCGCAGACTCACACCAGCCTCAAAGCCGCATGCATAGAAGAGGCGGCGGAGGTCATCTGCGGAATCAACGTCTACGAAGCGACGGGCAACGCCGAAAACCTGAAGGAAGAGCTCGGAGACCTGCTCTTTGAGGTCATGATCCAATCGCAGATCGCTGAAGAAGAGGGCATTTTCACGCTGGATGATGTGATCTCGGGGATCCGGGACAAGATGATCAGAAGGCACCCTCACGTGTTCGGAGCTGCAAATGTAAACAGCACCGACGAAGTCCTTTCCACCTGGGAAGCCATCAAAGCCAAAGAAAAAGAAGGCAAGGCGGATGTGAGCGAGTATCTTGGCGAGGCATTCGATGAAGCTGAAGAAATGATCGAGGCAGCAAGGCAGCGCAAAGGGCTGCCCCAACTTTAAATGCACTTACTCTCCAGCGTCTTCCTGAGGGTATTCCGGTCTACCCTGTGCTGCTCCATCAGGGACTCGGCGTAACTGCGGAATGCCCGGCACACGAGAGGATGATTAAGCCCAAAGGAGAGTTCAGGTCTTTTAGCATGGATAATGCATGCCGTGTCGTCGGCAACCATCACCTTCATGTTTGGAAAAGGTGTCTCCGGAAGCACGCAAAATCGGTAGCCCGTATATGTCTCCGACAGTCGGATGATATTTCGAAGATGCATGGCATACTGCTCCGGCGTGTAGAAGAGTTCCCTGACCCCGAATAGCTGCTCGATGCGGACTTTTCCGGAAAAGAGAATTTCATCATTTGCAAGGGTGACGCACTCGTTTACCCTTGCTTTTTTAAGCCTGAAAATCAGAGCATTCTGAAGAGTCTTCCATTCTTCATACAGCGAGGGTTCATTAAAAGAGCGAACCAGTTCTTCCGACATGGTCGCCACGGAAAGCCCGTTCTGAATGATCGTGATATCAGAATCCCCTTCATAAATGATAGAAGCAGGAATCTTCAGCAGCGGATCTGAAGCTTCCAGCATACTGTCAAATCCGGAGCGGCATACTTCCAGTATCTTTCGATCAACATAATAATGGTAGACTACTTGCGTCTTTGTTCCAATCGGATGGAAGGATTCAATGCAAGATTTCCCCGGACACAGGAAAATGGTGTGAGAAAACCTCGGATTACGGGTACGGGTGCTGTACCAGGATTCCACCATACCGGACATATACAGCGGGAGCCAGTTTCTGATCGCGTCCATCATCTCCGAAAGATCACGGTCTACGTTGTGGATGATCCGAATTCTTGTACCGTTTTTGACGCAGGCACTCATAAGTGAAGCCCAGCGCATGAGGAAGTCTCTGTCTTCGGTCAGCCATTCCTGATCTTCGTCGGAATACAGCAGAAGGAGTTCGGCTTTTTCACTCCATGCTGCAAATAAAAACCGCAGCACCGCTTTTCTCAATCCCTCACTCCCAAAATATTCCGTCTGTGTTGACTGAGTAATATCTGTGCACACAGTTTCTTCGGGTGCCGGAATGGGAAGACGCGTCTCGCTGGAAAAAGAATCAAATATACCAAGCAAGCTTTCAGCGATGCCCGCATCACGATCCTGACTTTGCCCGTCATCATAGAGCCAGTCATGGAGTGCGTCTTCATCGAGCATACCGGCGGGAACATTCATAAGCCTTGCGAGCGGCCCCAGCTTTCCGCTGGCATCTGCTCTCTCATAAAGGACAGAAGAGATCCTGTGTGTTACATTGCTTCCGGGGACAGGTGTACGGACACCGGTGCGGAAGCGACTGACCATGGAAGTGTCCATATGGATTGCGTAACTGAGCCGGGCATTGGAAAAATCCGTCAGCTTCATTACCGCATCAAGACGCTCCCCGAAGAAACGGTAGACCGGTTTTTGCTTTTGTGTTTTTTGAGGGCGAGGCAGGGACGTATCATTCTTTTTTCCTGTTTCAGGCTCACCTTCATAGAGCCACTCCCTTACGTTATCCATGATTTCATCTGCGGATCCATCCGGATCTGCTCCTATGTAGTCGCAAAGTTTATTCAGCTCATTTCGATTATCTGCATACATATACAGCCCGGTGACCAGCTTTTGGATCGTCGGGCTTTTTTTCTTAGGGATACGGTCTGAACTGCGAAGGCGGCTGATATTTGTCCGGTCAAATCCGGCGAGCTTCGCAACCTGTCCGTTTTTCGCATCTAAGTATTGAAATAATTCATTGAGCCTCATAGTAAACATAGACAGTACCTCCTCTGGTAAAGGATACCATAAAAGTGTGACAAATAGAATTGGCATTGCAAAATGATATGTCACACTTTCGGGGAGAACAGGGCATTGTATAATTATTCTAAGTATACAATTCCTGAAGGAGGATGGGTTATGTTTTGTGAGAATTGCGGTGCCCGGGTTACGGACGATGAGATATATTGCCCGGAATGTGGGATGCGTCAGGTTACGTCGCGTCCATTAAATACGGCAAAGACTGTCTGTCCTTTTTGCGGGGAAGCCTTGGAGCCGGATTCTGTATTCTGTGAGTACTGCGGGAAAAAACTAACAAGTCAATCACCCTCATCGCCTCCGGAACAGCCATCAGCAGAATCTGCAAATGTTACCTCGCACGAAAAAACAAAACCTTTTCCACTTGCTTTTGTAATTATTCCCGGAATCGTGCTACTCATTTTTTTCGCTGTTCGGTACGGCGGTTCTATTATCACGCCGCCGAAACCCGATCCGGATACGCAGCAGGTTTTTGGCAGTGAATCGTCGAATGCAGTGACGCAAGAGCCCGCTGCAGATATCACATCGATAGCGGAAAAGCCCCAGGAAACTAACGCGGAGAGTGCGCTCCCGGCAGAGCCCGTTACGGGGTCTGAGTCCGAAGCGGAGACCGAGGCAGAGGCAGGGACCGAGGCAAAGACGGAGGCCGAGGCCGATACAGAGGCAGAGACCGAAGCTATCAATGAAGCGACTCCGAAGCCCCAGCCCGAGCCGGACACCGGTCATGAATCGAAGCCGGCAGACAAGCCCGCGCTGCGCTATGATCCTTTGGACTACGAGACTTTCAAGGAAGCGACTCTTGCGGATTTCACATGGGTGACCTATGACATCGCCCACGGTATCCTTCCCTCAGGTCTTGACCGTTTGGAAAACTTTGAAGAAATCGAGGGCGGCTGGAAGATGTACATCATCGACGATCCCGACGGCACATACGACTCTCCGATGGATCGCCTGTGCCGCTGTGCGTTCGGCGCGGATGCCAACGGAAGATGTATCGGCATACGCTGGGATTACACCCATAATTATCATACTGACGAGGGGTGGGAGGACAAAACCTCGGATTCCTTTTTCTACGGCCCATGGGACAACGGCGTATTTTCCGGTATCGGTCCAGGGAGCATAACCATCACAGACTTTTGGCACGCGAACGATCACGAATACGCCGTAGGCCGGATGACATGGCCGGATGGCATCCCGGCTGACATCTTCCTGGTGAGACCATAAGTGATAGGTACCTGATTAACGGAAAGAGAGGTATTGAATCATGGCAAAATACTGTCCAAATTGCGGAAAATCCGTTAAAGAGAGCACAAAGTTCTGCTCTAACTGCGGAACCTCGCTGTCTTCCGCCGCAGAACAGAGCGAGAGCGGGAGAAAATTCTGCCGCTTTTGCGGAAATCCTGTCAGGGAGGGGGCAAAATTCTGCCGCGCCTGCGGAAAATCTCTGGCAGCAGGGGATGAGGCTTCGCACCGGAGGCAGAAGGATTCCGCCTCGCAGACGCCGGTGAAAAAGACACCGGAGAAGAAGACTGCCGTAAAGCAACCGGTGACGGATACGAAGGCAAAACAGGCGCCAGCCAAGCAGACATCGGTGAAGCGAACAGCTGCCCTGCAGAAGGAAATAAAGCAGCACATAAAAACCCAGGCAGCTGCAACAACAGCCGGAGAGATCGATTTTGGCATTATATCGGGTGAGTTGACAATTCCGGGACTGTCAGATGCAGGTATAAACGCAGGCAGGGTCCTTAGCCCGGTCGAAGGGATCATTCGCAGCATCGGTTCTTTTATGGGGGGAATTTCCGGCATTTTCAGAAGGCCTGTCGCACTGATTGGGGTACTGCTGCTCGCGGCGCTATGGTTTGTGCTGACCCGACACAGGGGTTCAGATTTGGGAATTGTGAACCTTCTATCATTCCTCACCTACGCAGAGGGCGGATTTGATCGCTCCGGAATCGGCATTTTGGGAGGTATTCTCGGCAAAGGCATAGTGGCTACAGGACTGCTTTCTCTGCCCCGCGACGGCGTGATTAATGCCGCTAAAGGCATCGGCGCACTATTTGCCGGACACGGAGAAAAACGCGGCATTTTTTATATTTTACTGGGCATTGTGCTTGGAGCCGCAGCTTATTATGTTTTCGTCGGGCCGGATAACGCCTCGGCAGCGACCGCCATGCCGGGAATCGCGGGGGCGCTGCTCACGATGGAAGCGCTCGGCAGCGGAAACGGAAAGCTCTATGAGCTAGCCCGGAGCCTGACATCCAGGATCTCCAACGGGACCCGGGAAGAGGCGAAGGGCAGATGCGATGGTCTGCTTACCGGCCTCGTTCTGGGTTTCGCTCTGGCGACGATATTCTCAGCATTCATGTAGGCAGCGCCAAGTGAACTATGAAAACGATGGCCTAATATATAGGTTTCATGTAAGAGGAGGAAAATAGCATGAAGAAAAAACGGATCATGTCATTGGTTGTTTTACTAATATTTGCATCATGCGTTATTCTGCCCTGCTTTTCTGTACATGTGTATGCGGGAGAGACTAAGACTACCGGCTACTGGAAGCTTGCCAGGAACTGGGACGAGCAGTCGTCCAGCCTGAAGCATTTGGGAAGCAGTTACACTGAGACCATAAGCGGATCAGCATCCGGCGGCTTTCATGACAGGTGTGAGATTGTGGCCGATGGATATCGTTTCTCTTACACGGGTTTGGAAGATCGTTTGCATGAAGGAAGTTGCAACGGTGAATATGGAGAAGCGGTATTCTCGTTCAGTCCTCTGCCGGGTGCCACGCTGCAGCCCGGAGAAAAACTGGGTATTACAGCGTCAGTGAGCTGCAGTACTTCGGGACATCATGTCGGAGTATCAGGACAGCTCATGATTGATTACACCCGTTCATTGGAAAGCAATAGTTATACATATTTCAAGACGGAAGTAGACACAGGAAATTATGTGATCGTCCCGGAGCAAATAGAGCAGAAAGAAGGTAAAAGAGGCGGCAGTCATTGGGATAGGATCGGAAATACCAGCGACACTTATTATACTATTATCCCATCGGGAAAGAAGTCGGGGGATTCCCTGTACATACGCTTTCATTTTAATGCGTACGAAACCCGGATCGATTCGATTTATCAATATGAATGGATAGATACAACGCCTGTAGCTGCGCAAGCAGAAGATACCGGAGATAAAGATGATGCAGAAGATATCGGAAATACAGATGACACAGGAAAAGATGATGTGACGGCAGAGTCATCTGTCCCTGAAGAAGAGACTCCCGTGACAGGAGAAACGGTAACCACAGATGAAGCAGGAAACATTTTTCAGACAATCACACAATTTGCGGATGAGGAAACCGGAGAAGATAAAGGGGCTGGCATCATTACAGCTATTATTATCGGCGTTGCAGGGGCGCTTGCCGCAGCAGGAGCTCTTAGTTCTTCATCCGGCGGAAACAAGGATGGAGGCGATGACATAAAGAGACAAAAAACTTATAAAATGAAGGTCTACAAGGGCTTCGGGGACAGCATCCGAAAGGGTGCAAAACCGGTGACCGTCTGGGCGCGAATCGTGGAAGTTATCCGGGGTGAGGACATCAACCGCCCAGAACTGAGCGAGAAAATCATTGTCTCCGGCAGTGACATGAATGTCAAAGACGCAGGGATGGAAAATACCTACAAGGGTGCGGAGGTCAGCATACCCGCTGATTCGGAGGTACAGACTGCTACGCTGACATTTACCTATAACGGAGAAGGCGGCGTTTTCCGGAATAATATCATTTTCAAAGTTATTGGCGAGCCGGAAATCGTATTCTGCTCAGTCAGGGAGGATAAACGCTTGATTCCGGATGGCGGCGAGGAGGTGATTCTGATTGCCGGTGCCGGCGGCACGGGACAGAAACTCTTTATACTAAAGGACGCAACTCAGGAACCTCAGAAGCTTCTTGCCAGGGCGGAGGATGGCACCGACGTCATCGTCCAACAGTCAAATCTGTATCCTTATGCGTATAACGCGGTAGTCCGGAACAACTATGCTCCGATGAAGAAGGAAGGCGGAATTTTTGCGGAACCGAAGAGTGTCTATGTGAAGATCACAGCGGAGTTCCCGGACGGGATCACCGTCGAGGACGGCTTCTACTACGGAATCTGGCCTCAGGGTCTCACTGTCCTGTATTCCAGAGGATACAAGAACGAGATCCTTTCGACACATATGAATATCCCATCGAAGCTTCAGAACGGCAGGCTGGAAGTCCTTTCTTATGCTGCAAATGTAGATAAGACCGACAAGATTCCATATACGGCTTTCGACCTGTGTTATGCTGTTATGAAACCTGATGGGACGCCGAGGATTGTCAAGGAGTATAGCTGCTTCAAAGCCGGTGAACTGCAGCCCACGGATGAGATGACAAAGAAGATCCTCGAAAAATACCGTTACCAAATCAATACGGTCAGCTGGGATGAGGGCTGCGAACTGTCTGTCTGTCCTAAGGATTCCCTTATTGAGTCTGAAGGGGAAATCCATGTTACGCTTCCTGTCACGGCATTCGCAGAGGGCCAGTCGGAGAAGGTGGAACTTCCGTTGCGTCTCCTTGGTGTTCAGCTTGATACACCATCCAAAGACTGGCAGAAGGAGTATGACGAGCTGTGCCGGACGATCCTCAGGTTCTTCCCGGCTCCTTATGGCTCACAACGACTCAGAGATGTGAAGGAAGTCTATGGTGATCATCACATGTATGATGCCTCTGAGATCCGTGCAGTACGTTATAACACCCTCAGAGCCGCCAGAGATTACTGGTATCGGGAGGGCGAATATTATCAGGATTTGCAAAAACTGTACGAGGTATCTGAGGTATACTTCAAGAAGCCGATCCGCTTCATCGGTGATACTGCGTTCAGCATTGTGATAAAGTATTATTGGCCGAACCAAGAAGGGTGGATTAGCCCGGTGAAGGACGTGTGTGTGGACACGGTCGAAGAGGCCTTTTGGGAGTGGATCCAGTTTGGGGAAAATAATTTCTTCAGCGGGAGCAAATGGCTTGGCAATGTACAAAGTCAGGCAACTACTGCGATCGAAAACTACATCTCTATTACAGACGGTTCAGGTCAGGGAATCAAAATGTCAGACAAGGATGGTGTTACAAAGCTTGCTGTATTCCTTTTCCTTTATATGACTGTTGACTGCTTGATCAATTACTACGGAGAACCGGAGGACAGTAGGGATTTCTGGGAGAGCGTCCGCAAGACCTTCCTGAATACATCCATCATGGCAGTCAAGAAGATCATCGGTGCAGGCTTTGAGAAGGCAATGAATTCAGAGACTGTGCAGAAATTCTTCAAATCGCAATTCATGCAGAAAACGACAGAGTTTCTTAATGAAAACCTTGCGTCTGAAACGGTCAATATGAAAGGCAGCGGTGTCTACTACAGGGATGGTATGAAGTTCAACATCAAGGTCGATAAAAAAGTAAAATTGATTAATTCCGGAAATCTCGACAAACTGCAGGGGCGGACAGATCTGATTCATTTCGGAAGAGAAGGAAAAATCATTGATGTTAACGACCTCGATCTGCAGCATAAGATGCTCGGCATGAACGGTCAGAAGATCGATCTTCAGGTATTAAATCTGAGCAAATTCAATACTGCCACATATATGAATGTCATTCAGGAATATATCAACGGCTTATTCGGACAGGGCGTCGGAATGGTATTTGAAAGTGTGGAATTAGATCCCGAAAGTAAAAAATTCGGCGAAGTAAATTTCCCGATTGGCATCGATACTATCGCTAAAACAACATGGTGCGTCAACATCAACCTCTTAAAGATGATGCATGACGCTTCTGCCGGTCTGTTCTGTTCGGGTTTTGAATATATATACGAGACATTGTTCGGATGGCTCAAATTTCCCGGTCTGGAAGCATCGAAAGATATCGGAAAAGAGATTTTTAAACTTAGTGACTTGGGAATCGATCCAAATGGAAGTATTGATTTGACCCGATAATTGTAATGCAGGTGGCTGAATGGTTTGCCTTTAAAATTAAAGGAGTGATATTAACATGTTTTGTGAAAATTGCGGACATCCGATACCTGACGGGTCACGGTTCTGCGAAAACTGCGGTGCCCGGGTAATCGGAAATTCTGATAAGGAAGCGGAGATTGACGGGCGAAAAGTCACGGAGAATATCTATCTGTGTCCGGATGGCAAATACCGCTGGATCTACGAATACAAGATGCTGAAGAATCCGGCGATTCTTATCACGGTGATGAAAGTCATCCTGCTGTCTTACGGTATTGTCATGGGCTTTATGGTCCTATTAAATTTGCTCGGAGGCGACTTCCGCTACTGGAATAGGTCGGACTTTGTGTCATTTTTCGGTGGATTCCTCATTCTCCTGGTTGTATTATTAATGCTTGGCGTGATTTCTTATCTTATCCTTGCGGCTATTTACGGTTGGTCCTACCAGGTCCTTCTCACCATGGATGAGGACGGCGTAGAGCTCATGCAGATGCAGAAGGATTTTCAGAAGTCCCAGGCAATAGGATGGCTGACTGCGGCGGCAGGAATTGCCACGGGCAACATCGGACGCGTAGGTACAGGCATCCTGACTGCAGCAAGAAACAGTTCATCCTCTGAATTTCAGCATGTCCGGAAGGTGAAGTCAGTCCGCATGAGGCACGTGATTTATGTCAATCAGCTGCTGGGGCATAATCAGGTCTACGCGGAGGATGCGGATTATGAATTCGTGCGTGAATTTATAGTGGCGCATTGCCCGAATGCGAAGATTATAGGATAATAAGGGAGAGAGATAGACTGAGAAGGTGCCGTATATGCCGGCGCCTTCTCATGGCATTGAGTTTTGTGAGCGAAGACTAAATTCTTGGGAGATTAAGGCAATGAGTATTATAGATGAAATTCTGAACAGGCACAGCTACCGCGGCAAATACAAGCCAGACCCTGTTCCGCGGGAACATTTGCTGAAAATCATGGAAGCCGGACTCGCGGCTCCGTCCGGATGCAACACGCAGACGACAAGCCTCATCGCTGTCGATGACCCGGAATTATTGGCAAAACTGCGCGCCATCATCAACAAACGGGTGGGTGAAACGGCCCCGGCGATGATCTGCGTCCTGACCCAGCGCATTCCTTCCTACCATGGCAGGTGCTTTGCCGTGCAGGATTACTCGGCCGCGATTGAAAACATGCTGCTGGCCATAGTCGCGCTCGGATATGAGAGCTGCTGGGTCGAAGGCTATGTAACTGATGCTGATAACAAGGGCTATCAGATGGCGCAGGTGCTCGGTGTGCCGGATGACTATGAGCTAGTGTGCTATCTGCCGGTAGGAGTGGCGGAGGCGGAGCCTGTGGGACCGAAGAAGAAGGATTTGAATGAGAGGGCCTGGTTCAACTATTATAAGAATGAGCAGTAATTGTACTGGATTTTATGGAGGAAAATTGTTATGAAAAAGAGAGCAGTAGAAGTCACAGCAAATGTAATCAACGAAAAATTAAAGAAAGGAATTTTCCTCACATCCAAATCCGGTGGCAAGGTCAACTCCATGGTCATCGGCTGGGGTCACATCGGCCGCGTGTGGGAGCGCCCGGTATTCATCGCTTATGTGCGCACGAGCCGATATACCAGCGAGCTCATCGACAGCAACCCGGAGTTCACGGTCAATGTGCCGGTGAATGGGTTCTCGAGACAGGCATTTGCGCTGTGCGGCATGAGAAGCGGCCGTGATATCGACAAGATTTCCATGGCTGGACTCAGCCTGGTCGAGCCGGAGGTCATTTCTGTCCCGGCTATCAAGGAGTTCCCGCTCACGCTGGAGTGCCGAGTGATTTACAGGCAAATGCAGGACGCGTCGCTTCTGCCGGAGGACATCAGGAATAAATTCTATGGCGAGGCGTGCCCGGAGGAGCACATTTGCTACTATGGCGAGATAGTGGCGGCTTATATGATTGAAGAATAACTATGTTAACATAACGGCGGGTCCAATGACCCACCGTTATTCTTATAGATTCGACCTCAGCACCTCTGTATCAAGGAGTTTCAGATGGCCGGCCTGTATCACCATCTCCATATGGCGCATGGCAATGTACGATCCGGTGGAAATGAAATCAAATATCAGCGCCAGAACGCTGGCAATCGCGAGTCCTTCCAGAGGAATGCCCAGGGCGCTGAGCATGATATTCAGGCAGATCATGGTGCCGCCTGATACGGGGGGTGTTGGGTAATGTTGAGAATAAGGCCCAAAAATATAAGAGGAGGTGTGATAACATTAAGATACTTCATAAACAGATCGGTAACAGGACTCAGGAGATATGTGGAACACAAACTGCGGATCTCTTCCGGAATAAAGCTTCCGAGAGCGCCGATCGCCGATGCCAGAAGGATCGTTATCAAAAAAGCATGTTCTGTATGTGGATGTGTATACGGAATGCTGATCGTGATCCGGTTTACGCCTTTTTGGTACTTCCAGACTGGTTTGATACGAAGCATGTCCAGAAAGTTTTGCGAGAAGTTGTCCAAAACATCCCTGTTCGTAGGATCAAATCGCCTGCCCTTATATTCAATCTTGATCCAAAGCCTTTTCGCCCTTTTCATTAGCATCAGTTTGAGATCTTCACTTTCGCCAATTCCGTTCATTAAGACGAGCAGGAGTTCCTCGAGCGCAAGCCTTACCTGAATAATGATCTGGTTTTCTACACTGTATCCGCCCAAAAAAGCATGTACGTCGCTCGAAATCATGTCAATCGATTCTCTGCTGAGGGTATATTTTTTCTTTATCTTTCTAGCCATAAAAGCCTTCCCTTTTGAAGAGTAACCGGCGCATTCTCGTGTTTTTAAACATGAGTAAGCCGGCAGGGACCCGCGCTTGTTTCTTCAGTCTCTGTTCACAAGGAACTTCTGTATGTTTATTCAAGGGGCGTCAGCCCCCTCTTTCTTTTTTTATTCTGCCGATCTGTGGTCTAAGGAAAATATTGGTATGGTGGACCATGATTGGTGGTGATCGGTATGGACATGGCGGCCTGGGTCATGTATAATATGGAAAAAGAACATTTGTTCTGATTCGTGTTGACACATGAGGCATCATATGGTATAATATATATGGGAAAAG
>JBGUWZ010000012.1:0-85805 GCA_045221675.1 Lachnospiraceae bacterium
TCAATCTTGATTGGAGGTGCACATTTTGAAACCTGTTAATATCGGCGGACATACCGCCTACCAGGACCGTGTTCTGGCTCAACTTCGTAAGTATTATCCAGATGCAGGCACTTCTCTTGACTCCGCTACATGGGAAGTAATGGAGCAGTTCTGGAACCTCGATCTTTCCGCTGTAGATCAGATCATGCAGGACCGGTATTCCCTGTTCGGTCCTCAGCCGAGGCTTCCTTCGGACATGCTGCGATCTTATCTGCTTTCCATGAAGTTCAAAGTCACTTCCCTTACTTCCTGGGCTTCCTCTCTGAAGCAGAACTATCTTTACGCTATCCTCTCCGGGTTTGCTGTCGGTGATACGCCGGGAGTCGGGACTTTCTACGACTTTACACGGCGCTTGTGGCTGTCCGATCGGAACAACCTTTCCGATTCGCTTCATCCTCCGAAGGAGAAGCCCAAAAAGCCAAAGAAGAAGGGCGAAAAGGCAGACCCGGTCGAAAAAGTAACCGTTTATGACCTTATGTCGAAATTCGAGATAGAACCCCCTCAGGATTTTGCTCCGGCAAAGCGGCTCTTTGATATCTTTAAATCCCAGTTCCTGGATAAATCCGTCAATGAAGGACTGATTGATCTGGGGGATCTTGCCGTCTCCGGTGATGGCACCCCCGTTTATACCGGGGCACGGGAACACAAGACCCGCACCTGTGATTGTCTGGAAAAAGGGGTCCGTGACTGTAAATGCAACCGCCTCTACCATCAGCCGGACTGCAACATCGGTTGGGATTCCCACAGGAACCGTCACTATTTCGGATACGACCTCTACATGCTCACGGCTTCTGACTCTGAGAGCGACCTTCCCGTTTTTCCCCTCCTGGGGCCGGCTTCCCGGCATGACTCACATGGATTCCTGTATAACTACTTCTCCATGCTGCAGTTCCTTCCGGAAGCCCATGTCAGCAAGCTCCTGCTCGACTCAGCCCATGACGCCATGGCTTACTATGAATACTGCCGTGACCATGACATCCAGCCATTCATTGATCTGAATGGGAAAGGCGGCCGCCCGCCTGTTTACAAAGATGATTTCACAATCGATAACGATGGAGTTCCCATCTGTAAAGAAGGATTTCGGATGCGTCGGGACGGCACAGAAACCGCAAAGGGACGGACAAAGTTCAAGTGTCCCAGGATCAGTTTTGCCGGTGGTTCTCCGGCCTGCACTTGTGAACACCCCTGTTCGGACGCAGCCTATGGACGGACCGTTCATCTGGTCCTGAAGGATAATCCAAGGCTTTTTAATGATCCGCCCAGAAGCAGTAAGGAATGGAAACTGGAATACAATGCAAGAACGTCTTCAGAGAGGTGTAATAAGAGGGAAAAGATCGATTATAAACTAGAAGACGGCAGACACCGGTCATCTAAGATGTGGTACTGCCGCCTCTTCGCCATCATGATGTGTCAGCATCTTGATGCATGGGCTTTGCCAAAACCGTCCCGCCTAAAAGACCTTTTTGAGCAAGCCGCCTAACTGAATAAGCAATACCAGTATAACCCATTTCTGACGCATGGTCTATTAAAGTACGCCATTTTTCAAATCTGATTACACGTTTGATCTGTTCTGGATAATATTTACTTTTCAAGGTTCATCCGACCGGTGAATCTTAGTCGGTAGGCTCAAGATTCCGAGAGCCTATAATAAACAAGTAAGATTATTTGTCACTCAATAAGAGCTGGTCCTCGTTACAGCAGACGAGGCAAAATTTCACCCAAGGCTGAGCTGTGCAGTGATTCTCTGCGCAATCAATTCCATCCCATAATCATTCGGGTGACTCAGACTTCCTCCCGCTGCAGTCGCAGTGGATCCGTCATTGTAAGTGATCGTCGTACCGGCAGGAGGCAAAGTGGTTTGTGAATACAGATCTGCAATCGACACAAAATCGCAGCCGTTCTCCTTGCATGCCAGAATATAATCATTGATAACAGTCGTCCGTTTATACCAGGTGCCCACACAGATCACGCGGGCTTTCGGACAATCCAATTTAATCTGCGCAAGGAAATACCTGATATTGTTTCTGAAAGCCGCCTTCTTATCGTCGGTATTGACGTTGTCACCAAGCTGGATGATGATGAGATCCAGATCTGCCGCAAAGTACTCTCTATGAGCTTCGTACCAGTTCCAGGCAGTATTCGGATCTGTGCTGCCCTCAAAGGCCGTACCGGAAAGCTTCACAAATTCCGCACGGGTGTTCTTCTTAAGAATCGCATTCGTGACATAATGATAATAATCATGTCTGCTGTCCGACGCGCACATGCCAAAGCGACCGCCTTTGGCTGCCGATCCCAGTCCCTGCAGCAGGCTGTTGCCAACGAACAAGGTCTTTTGCGGAACTGTAGAGATAGAAATGGGCGTCTTTTCGGCCATTAATATCGTTTCATAGTTACCGGTCTTCTTTCTGCTTATCGGTGAGTTAATGCTTTTGATTACCCCGTTCTGTGTCCTGACAGTATAAAAATTCCGCAAATAATATCTATATAAAAATGTGACAATCTGTCCACGGGCACATCCCCTGGATACGCCAAAACTTCCATCCGAGAACCCTTTAGTAATCCCCGTCTGATATCCCCAGCAGACAGCTTCATAATACGGATGAGAGGATGCTATATCAGTGAACGGAGATCCCAGCGAATGATTGGCCCCCGGTTTCCCGGCAGCTCTCCACAGGAACATCATTGCATGACCGCGCGTGCATGTTCTGTTAATGCCGAACGTGCCATCTGCGTAGCCCCTGGCAATCCCCTTCTGATAGGACCACAGGACAGCGTTATAAAACACATGTGTCCTGGGAACGTCAGAGAATGGACTCTTTTTGACATACTTAGGAGCCGGCCTTCCCATGAATTTCCACAGAAACATCATGGTCTCACCGCGCGTGCACTGTCTGCCGCTGCGAAATGTTCCATCGCCGTATCCATTAGCGATCTTATTATTTCCCGCCCAGCATATTGCCGCATAATAGGCGTGCGCCTTATCCAAAACATCCGGAAACGGGCTTGTAGGTCCTCCTGTCCAGTACGTACCGATTTCGTCAGTATCACTGTAACCGGAGGCCTTCTCCATATCCTCTACGGTTGGATCCTCTACGCTTTCCGAAACGCCAATTTCCTCTGAAAACTGCATTCCACCTTCGGCTTCCGATATTTTTTCGTCAATCGTATCTGGAATTTCAGCAATGGTCTCTCCTCCTTCCGAAGCAGCATCTGTCGACAGACTCGGTTCCTCAGCTATTGTCTCTTCGACATATGACGCACTCTCAACTATCAAATCAGAATCCACTGCTATAACTTCTTCAGCCATAATTTCCGATATAGACTCAGAATCCCGAACCGGACCTGCACATGTGATAATCAGCACAATTGCTGACATCATCGGCACAATGCATCTGCACATTTTTTTTGCGTGCATGCCGTCTTCTACCTCCTGAAAAATGTTCTCAAATCTCTTCCGATGAATGTGGCGCTAATTCATATTCCAGACTGCATAAAGCAGCTCTTCGCTGATCCAGGAAATCTCGGAGGGTGTGCCGAACACATAAAAGGCTCATTCAACAAGTGTTTTTACCCTGCCCGGTAAAGAAAAGTAACAATTTGACCGCGAGTACACATTTCGCCAGGTCCATATGTACCTATCTTTTTTTCCGACATATAGCCTTTCGCAATCTTGTTCTGAGCGCCCCAAAGAATCGCCCTATAGAATACATTGGAAGGAGAAACATCACGGAATGGCTGTTTTGTAGCCTTAGCCGGTGCAGGCTTCCCTTTTAACCTCCACAGGAACATCATCGCCTGTCCTCTCGTACACGGCAGGTTCAGACCGAAACTTCCGTCCTCAAACCCCTTCGGGATTCCTCACTTTTCCGTCTCGGCTTCATCATCGGGCAAATATTCCGTATCCAGCGACTCTGTCACATTATCATTCTTTACCGTTCTATCCTCATTTGGTTCCGGCTCATACGCTTCCATATCCGGCACATCAGCAGCCTGTTCGACTATAACCTCTTCTTCCGAGGCAGGCTTATACATCTCTTCGGCATAAACGCCTGTGACACTTCCGCCAAGTACATTGCCAACAAGAAAAAGCAACAATAATAAACTTATGGATTTTTTCAAAACACAATTCTCTCCTCAGATAGTTTTTACAAAAACGATTCTCGTGCAGGAAGACAGCAGCCACAGGTACTGTCAAAGAACCGGACTGCTGCTCATTGGTTTCTGATATATGCAGTTTTTAGATGGAACCAATTGACTGCAGTTCCAGTAACAACGACTTGCGCTGAAAAAGGACCTCAGTCTGCAAAGAATAGATGTTAGCTGGGCATAGTCAGGAATATCGTCCTGGGTTTCGGCCTGCCTGACTGTCAAAACGCATATCTTTTACGATATTCAGCACAGACATAAGCTGCTCGGAATCAAGTTTCTTTAATTCGGCGATGATTTCTGTCATTTCTTTTTCAGTATTCCCCGGATCGGTCATATATGTATTATCGGTTGCCATCTGTCCCCTCCTCAGTGTGCCCCAAATCCTGCTCATGCAGCTTCGATATGAAGTTGATATACTTTGATGCGGACATATTCCTTCATATTATCCGCAATTCTGCAGGGCTTACAGAGATTAAGATAACTTAATATCAATTTAACATATATAATAGTTAACTCAGTTTACTTTGTCAATAAAATCGTTCCTCATTTCTCTTTCTGAACATTGCTAAATGATTCTAATTATGGTAACGTAACCTTAATATGGAATAAAATGTCCGAAGAACTAATTGACCAAACGAGCAGCAGACTGTTCCTTCTCAAAGCCGCTTCATATGATGACGCAAGAATATAACTGGATAAAAAAAGACCTCGGAGCCGACACAATTCGACCCGGAGGTCCCGAGAGGATGCGCTAAGATCCGGTTTGTTATTATGTCAGCTGCCGCTGACCCGGATCCCGCGCCAGATCCCGCGAGCGGGACCTGAATAGCATGTTTCAGATAGGAGGCTTAAATGGAGCCCAGAGACAGAGTAAAGATAATAAGAAAAGAAACCGGTCTCACGCAGGAAAAATTCGGAGAACGGCTCGGTGTCAGTAAAGTGGCAATCTCAAAAATCGAAAGCAAGGTAAACTCTCTGAGTGACCAGATGTGCCAATCGATCTGCAGAGAGTTCAACATCAATAAAGAATGGCTGCTGACCGGTGAGGGAGAGATGCGCACCCATCGCAGCACGGATCTGATTATGCGGCTGAGCGACGAATACGGACTTGATTCGCTGGAGATAGCCATACTGCGGGAATACGTTCAGCTGACCCCTGAGACAAAGAAGAGGTTCAGAGCGTATTTGACAGCTATCAGCGAGCGCTTAACAACCGCTGACGAAGATGAGCGGGAGAACTCATGATGCATCTCCCGCGCTCAGGAATTCTGCCGGGAACCAGGCGGACTCTCCGTTATATAGTATAACGCCGGCTCGCAGATCACCTGCATTCAAGGAACCTGAACGGATCGTCATCCGGCATCGCAAGGAACTGCATCATCAGAAAAGCTGCCCTGAGCGAGAGCTTTTCCTCCGCCAGGATCCTGCGCACCTCCGCCTTATCGGCAAGAGTGACCTCAATCCACTCCGTCGATTCAAGCTCACGCCCCACATTGGCCTCCACACGTCCGAACACCGCGCTGCCCGGCTCATCCGTAAATCCCGGTGCGAGAAAGAACGGTCTGCGGCAGAAAGCCTCGCCTCCTGTATACTCTGTGAACTCAAAACCGGTCTCTTCCCGCATCTCACGCATGGCAGCCTCACCGGGCGTCTCACCCGGATCAATGAGACCGGCAGGAAGCTGATAAATCATCTCATCGACAGGGAAACGATATTCGCGCTCAACGACAAGGCGCGGATGTTCCTCCGCGGTGATTGCATAAATGCAGATTCCTTCCGGTGTCAGATCGTGAGTCTTTATCTTGAGCCTGTCTTCAGTATTGCGGGTGCAGAAATAATAGTCTCTCGGATTTCCCTCACGGTCCTCAAAACCGAGGTGATACATATTAAGAAACCTGTTATCCGTCTGCCGCTCAACATATTTAATATGACTTCTATCACCCATTTATCCATTCTCTCCTTTTTCTTTCGGTATCAGTCTGTCGAATATCTTTCTGAAATACACAGACATAATGTACGCAAGTCCGCCGGGTCCCAGAAGGAACCATAAAGGCAGTATCACAAAAAAATGGTCCGGTCTCATATAGAAATAGATATGAGGGCCAAGATTTAGAATGACGAACATACCTGTCTCGAGAGGATTCAGGACCGCCAGTTTCCAGGCATTGCCGAACGTATTTTTCACAGTGTTGTCGAACATGGCAAGAAGAGGACATACATACGAGTAGACCGCGGTAAAGAGAAGACCGGCCGCACACACGATCCCGGGCAATATTTTGCCGATTGCCGCTCCGCTTACAACCAGATAATCTACAAACAGCACTGTATATACCCCAATGCCGATCAGGGTCACCGGGACAGATTGTTTGAAATTTTCCCTGAAAGCTTTAAAAAAGCTCCCAATAATTGCCCCCTCCTCATTCTTCACCATCCTGAGTGTGACTGTGTACATGGCGATCGTCGAAGCACCCATTGTGAAAACAGGAAGGCTGCACACGATCCATAGGACAGAGAGAATGCCGCAGTCGAACACCTTAGCGAGAAAGCGATTTAATTTATTATCAGCGTCAAACAGCCTGTTCACCTGATACACCTCCGAAAAATTCTTACGAAAAAAGCGGAAATGCTAAATTGCACTTCCGCTTCTTTTCGACGGAGAAGGAGGGATTTGAACCCTCGCGCCGCTATTAACGACCTGCACCCTTTCCAGGGGTGTCCCTTCGGCCAGCTTGGGTACTTCTCCACGTTGCTCGAATCTATGACGCTAAGCGTCTCAGTATTCAATTGCCGCGCATCCGCAACAGCAAAATTGATTATAGCAAAGCCGCCCTGATTTTGCAACACTTTTTTTGCATTTGTCTGAGCTTATTTAAGTACACCGGAACAGTTCAGACAGGCTGTAACGAAGTTCCTGATCCGACAGCAAACATCATCTTCATCGAAAAACGCAGGTCCTTCTCTGCGAGCTTAGCAACGCATACGCATTGCTGATCTCTCGGTCGGACCTGCAATGTTTTTCTCACGAAGATGGATGCTTTGCTGCCGGAAACGAATTACAGGAACATCCTATCTGACCTGTTCCTGACCTACATCCGAAACCGGCTCAACTCACTCAGCCTCCAGGTACTGACCACCATCACACATGGCTCAAGATCAATGTCATTTCACCCTGGGCGGTGAGCACCCCCTCCAGCGCCGGCACAAATACACTGTCCCCGGCTTTCAGCTCCTCCTCACTTCCCAGGAAGGATACTTTACCAGTGCCTCTCATACAGATAATCGACGTGAACTTGCTCGTGTCCATCGGAATCCTGGTCTCATCTCTGATCTCATACACTGTCGCCTCAAAATACTTGCACCTGGTGACGACTGTGCCTGCGGAATCTTCCACCTGCTCGATGCCTGCGGGAACAAACTTCTTGAAATTGAGGACATCCAGGGCTTTCTTCAGGTGAAGCTCACGGGGATTTCCGAACTTATCCCGACGGTCAAAGTCATACAGACGGTAGGTTGAATTGGAGCTCTGCTGAATCTCACAGACGAGATTGCCGCCTCCGATCGCATGGACTGTCCCGGCCGGAATGTAATACACGT
Source organism: Lachnospiraceae bacterium (assembly GCA_045221675.1). Taxonomy (GTDB): domain Bacteria; phylum Bacillota; class Clostridia; order Lachnospirales; family Lachnospiraceae; genus Chordicoccus. The sequence continues at coordinate 7,783 of JBGUWZ010000012.1, forward strand.
CGCCGGGCTTTGTCTCATAGAAGTTGAGAATATCCATGATCGTATTGTCAGCCACACGCTGAGCGACCTCCTCAGCAGTGACATCACGGTTAAAGCCCACATAGAGGCCTGCCCCGGGCTCCGCGGCCATTACATACCACATTTCATTTTTGCCGTATTCATTTTCGAATTCCAACGCGTAGTCATCATTCGGGTGTACCTGGACGGACAGTTTATCTCTGGCATCTATGAACTTGACCAGGAGCGGGAAGTTCTGCAGCGGACTGCACTTCCACCCGAGCGCTTCCTTGCCGACACCCTTCACATAATCATCAAAATACATGCCGCGGTAGCGGCCGCTCGCTATGATGCTCGGACCCGCCTTGTGGGCTGACATTTCCCACGCTTCCGCGATAATGTCATAATCACAGTTCATACCGTAGACATCGCGGAGCTTTGTACCTCCCCAGAGATTGTCTTTGAAGGACGGCAGCAACCTGACAAGCGGCTCAACGACATATCCGCCGGTAAAACTTTCAGAATCCGTATCGAATATCTCTGCGCCACTCTCGAAACTTCCTACGGCAGTCTCCACCATGACCAGAGTTTCCTCGCTCTGGTTGGAGATGGAATGTTCACAGCCGATCGGAATGTCAATATTTGAATTGATACCGTATACTTCGGACACACCGTCCTTGATTATTTCCGCTTTTCCCTGGACGATGGTAAGGTTTTTACTGCATCTTGCCAGGCTGTGGGCAGGGATCGTATTTCCTGCAGGAATGAAAAGCCGTCTGATCCGGTATCCCTCCGCTTCCACCAGTTCCTCGTAATGGCCCCAGGGGCGGTAAAAGACTTTGCCGTTCTCAGCTACATTTGTCAGCTCTGCATGACTGTTGACAATATTCTTGACCTCGCTGGAACGCCCGTAACGGCCGACATAAATGGCATCAGGCGTATTTGCCACAATGATATTGTCAAGTCCGTTGATCACGATAGTCTGCTCGGGGTATGTGTTGAAGACCACTGAATTGTAGCAGTCCTCCTTGATTACAATGCCGCCGCCATTATAATCTGTCGCTGACAGATCCTCCAGACTATCAATCTGGCTCCACAGAAAGACGCCGCGGACAGCAGCCAGCTTGTCAGTCTTTTCGAGCAGGGCTTTCGCAATCTGCATCTCGTTGAATATCTTCTCGGCACCGGCTGTATAGTACACATAATTCCCGGTAAGCGTGGGCGCGTCTATGAGAGCACTCTTCTTCCACGCATCCTGCAGATCATAGGTTTTTTCGGAATCCTCGACCCTGTACGTCATATTTGCGCCTGCTGTGAGGCGTTCATCGTAGACTGCACGACATTTGTAATACTCTTCCGGCTGCGCGAGTCGCAGCTCATTGAGAAAGACATCCGCTCTGAAGAGAAGCATGCCGAGGTTCCGGTATACAGCTTCTTTCTTAAGGTCGATCAGAGCGCGCGCTGCGGCATCCGGCTTTTCTATAAACTTCCCGACAGTCCCGTTATCCCGGAGCCCGAACACGTAGCCGTACCTCGGATTGATTTCGCTCTCTCTCAGTGTAAAGAGTGAGATTTTTCCCTCGCGGGCATATTCCTTGGCCTGCATGACACAGTCCTTATAGTCTTTCTCACCGTTGCCGCTCTCAGGTCTTGGATAGATCACATGGTCAGCGACCACGACAAAAACGTATTCCGAAGGAACTATATCCAGACAGGCAAGCGCGATCGCATGTAGAGTGTCCTTCGACTTCTCCTCATATACACAGCGGTATGGAGTTCCCTGAAAAGCCTTCATCTGATCTTCGATGATAAACCGGTAATCACTTTTGGTCACAATGATAAATTCATCGCAAAACGGAAGATTTCTCGATACCGTCTCCTGAAATAGAGAGTGATTTTTTTGAATTTCAATGAACTGTTTCGGGTAATTTTTTCTTGACAGCGGCCACAGGCGCTCACCCTGCCCGCCGGCGAGGATCAGACATTTCATGGGTACCTCCTTCATGCGAGTGCTCACATAAACTTACTCACCGCACGTTTATACATCTACTATTTTAACATTGTGACTGAAAATGGCAATATAAATGCCCCAATCCGCTGCCGGCAAGGGTGTTTTAATGCGAGTATTGAGTACTCTGCCGGATCTTTCTGCAAAAAAAAAGCAATGATACCGACGTAGTATCATTGCTCCAGGGCTCCTGCCTCCCTGCTCATCATGTATCGTATTATTCTTTCATTTTCTGTGCACACTCACAACACAGCCCGATGAATTCGATTTCATGCTTCTCGGTAAAGAATCCGTTCTTCTCCAGCTGACTGTCAAGATCCTGCATATAGGGCAGCACCGCATCTTCAATCCTGCCGCAGCATCTGCAGTGCAGATGGTAATGCGGCTCGGTCTTATAGTCATATCGCACATCCTCGCCAAGCAGCTGGATTCGGGTAACGCTGCCTTCGTCCGCAGCATCCGAAAGGACCCTGAACACAGTCGCGCGCGATACTTTCTGACCATCCTGTGACAGATACTCTGCAACCATAGACGCTGTCGGGTGATTGTCCATCTTATACAGCGCTTCCCGAATTGCCCGTTTTTGATGGGTAGTCCGCTTCTCCGTTTTCGACATAAGATGATCTCCTCATACAATGTAGTTCATAAGTAACCGGCAATACGCAGATAGACTGCGAAGAACCACCGGAATATGTAAGCACATAGTGCTGTAAATCGTATTTGAGATTACATCTCAATCTTAGCGTAATGAGCAATTATTGCCAAGACTAACCTTTTCATTGCATTATACTAAATGTCAGACACTCCCCGTTATCAATCTGATAATCATAAAAATCACCGCCATCGATCCGTGACATGACAGCCATTATTGTACCGCCGTGAACAACGAAAGCGGCATCCCTGCCGTTTGCGATATCCATAGCTTCATAGAAGCCCTTCATGACCCGGTCAGTCATCTCATCCATAGACTCGCCTCCCGGAAAAGGCATTGTGCCGCCGCTGTCGATCCACTTCTGATAATCCGGATCCCCATTAAGCTCCGCATAATTTCTGCCCTCAAACATCCCGAAGTCACACTCCCGAAAGCTCCGGATGATATTCAGCTCCATATCCGGATAGATGATTCCGGCAGTCTCAATGCATCTTCTCATCGGACTCACGAACAAAATCTCGGGACGTCCGTACTCTCCCCGCCGGGTGCGCTCACGAAGTTCAGCCGCGCTCTCCGGCAGAAGTGATTCATCCGTCTTTCCTATATAGCGCTTCTCTTTGTTTCCCGGCGTACACCCGTGCCGGATAAAAATGAGTTCCATATTGTTCTCCGGATATCCCGGCGCTTCAGATAACAATAAATGAAGCAGCCGCTGCCACTGCGGCAAATACAAGCTCCAGCTCAAGGATAAGACATCCGCACAGATCGCCGCTGAGTCCGCCGAATTCCCGCTCCATCTTTCCGCAGAACAGGATTGCCCACAATGCTCCGGCTGCCACCGTCGCAAAACCGGCATACGTTGACGTAAGGATCATGACCGCAGCACACAGTACGTTACAGACAAAAAGCACGATCCTCACCTTAGTCTTGTCCGAAGCCTCGGTGAATGTGTAAGCCAGTCCTTCCCGCTTATTGCCGGGCATATAGACCATCGCTGTTCCTGTCAGCGATCTGGAATACGCAAAGCCGGCCGCCACAAGGAGTGCATATTCCGGCCTCACTTCAGATACAGCCGCCAACATAAGCAGATAGTAGACAATTGTCATGATCACGGAAAAAGCCCCTATGTGGCTGTCTTCAAGGATCATAAGCTTTTTTTCCCGTGTTCCCCAGGAGTTTTGTGCGTCCATAGTATCCATATAGCCGTCCACATGGATCCCTCCTGTGAGAAGTATGGGAAGTGTTATGAGAAGACAGGCGCGGGCGGTCGTTCCCGCGCCAACGTATATCAATATGTGATAGATAAGATACCATATAAGACCCACGATAGCCCCCACCAGCGGCAGAAAGCAGAGAACGAACCGCATATTCTCCTTTTTCCATTCCATCCGTGGCATCGGTATCTTGCTGTACATTGCAAATGCGATCACAAGCGATCGTACAACTCTCATCCGGCATCTCTCCTGTTATCTTCGCGTGAACACCCGTATTCCGTCCACAGCCTCATCATCAGATACGAAGCCCATATCATCAAAAGTGAGCGCGCTGTTATACTCAGCCGCTGCCACGTCAAGAAGAGGAAAGAGAAGAACAGCCCCGGTTCCCTCGCCCAATGCCATGTCAGCATGCAGAACAGCCTTAAGCCCCAGCTCTGACAGGACTGCCGATGTTCCCGCTTCCCGTCCGACATGGGACGCAATCAGATAGTCCCTGACATTCTCATCCATGTAAACAGCGACGAGCGCTGCCGCCACGGAAATGAGCCCGTCCAGGACGACCGGAATATGATGGGAGGCACAGCCCGTGTAAAAGCCTGCCATCGCCGCTATATCAAGACCGCCGACTGAGCACAGAGCGCGCCACGCCTTCTTAGCCGGATTCTCCCCTTCGCATTCCGAAAGTCCGTACTTTAGAAGTCCTCTTCGCACAATGTCGATTTTTCTTTTAAGGCCACTGTCATCAAGTCCCGCACCCCTTCCGACTATATCCCGGGGGTCAAGTTTTAAAAGGGCAGCAATCACTGCTGCCGATGTGGTCGTATTTCCGATTCCCATCTCCCCGGCTGCCGAGATTCCGATACCCTTTTCGCTGATCCGGTCAGCCATGAGAAGACCGGCACCGAAAGCTTTCCGGGCTTCAGTATCCGTCATGGCATGTCCCTCAAGAAAACTGCGGGTCCCGTCCATCACGTGGAGATCCACCATCTCCCGCGGCCTCGTCGTCAGAAATCGGGAATTAATTCCGATATCCACGCATATCACATCGCATCCGGCTGCACGGCCCATAGTGTTGATATTTCCGCACCCGTTCGCGATATGGACAGCAACTCCCGCGGTGAGATCCGGGGAAGACTGAGCGATCCGCTCAGCAACGATCCCGTTGTCCGCCGCAAAGACAACTACAACCCTGCGGGATATATCTATGTTCTCCGTCCTCTGGGCACCCGCGATCCGAACGATCAGCTCCTCGATGTCACCGAGGGAGTTTTTCGGTTTTGACACAGTATCCCATCGCTTTTTAGCCCGGGTCATCGCTTCCGCGTCTGCCGGAAGGATCTTTATGTCATTAATCATCAATCTTTACCAGTTCAATCAGGAGCTCTGCGCACTTTTTCATCTCCTGCACACTTGCAAATTCATATCGACCATGAAAATTATATCCGCCCGTGCACAGGTTCGGGCACGGGATACCTTTGAAGCTCAGGGCAGCGCCGTCTGTTCCCCCTCTTATTGGCAACGTGACACAGTTCACACCGAGCTTAGCAAACTTTTCCTTAACGCGGTCGATCATATCCATGTGATCTTTCATCACTTCCGCCATGTTATAGTAAGTGTCCCTGATATCGAGTGTGATCGTCCCCTCACCGTACTTCTCATTGAGATATGTCGCGATTCTCCCGAACAGAGCTTTTCTCATCTCGAATATTCCACGGTCATGATCCCTTATGATGTACTTCATCCTGGCCTCATCCACACCGCCTTCCATGGTCGATAGCATAAAGAAGCCCTCGTACATGGTCGTGTGCTCAGGTCTTTCAATTGCAGGGAGAAAGCCGTTAAATTCCATGGCCACATAGATGGCATTGATCATCTTATCCTTCGCGTACCCCGGATGGACGCTCCTGCCCCTCACCTTTACTTCAGCGGAGGCGGCATTAAAACACTCGTACTCCAATACACCCATTTTTCCGCCATCTACCGTATAGGCTTCCCGGACTCCGAACTGGTCAGTATCAAAATGCAGTGTTCCGTGCCCTATTTCCTCGTCCGACGTAAATGCGACGGAGATTGTTCTGTGACGAACCTCAGGGTGCTCGCTGTAATACTGGATCATATTCATGATCTCAGCGACGCCGGCTTTGTCATCAGCGCCGAGAAGCGTGGTACCGTCAGTGGCAATCAGGGTCTCTCCGTGATGCTCGGCCAGCTCAGGAAAGTGTTCCTCCCGGAGGAGGGGATCACCGCCCTGATAGTTCTCGATAATCCTGGGCTTTACATTAGCCCCTGACGCAGCCGGTGAAGTGTCCATATGGGACACGAAACCGAGAGGTTCTCCTTCTCCCGGGAACTTGGCATACACATTGCAGTAATCCCTGTCGTATACGACATCTTCTGCCCCGAGCTCAATGAGTTCCGATACAAGGAGTCCCGCCAGATCATGCTGCTTCATTGTACTGGGACTTGTCCCGCTCTCCTCGTCGCTCTGGGTGTCGATTGCCACATAGTTAAGGAATCTGTCGATCAGGTGCTCTGTCATTATGCGTGTGCCTCCATTAATTCATATTTTTCTCTGATTCAGACATGACCCGGTCTGAGCGGGAGTTAAGTGTGTTTTCTTATAATGTTCTTATTCAAGTCTCACTTCCTGCAGCAGGAGCTTACTCGTGCCCTAAAGGACTAACTTCGCGTCGCAAGCACGCATCGCTCTGCCGGGTTGGTGCTACAAGAAAAAGGACGTCCTCGAAAGGACGCCCTTAAGCGGAGAGGATGGGATTCGAACCCATGCGCCCGTTAGGACAAACGGTTTTCAAGACCGCCTCGTTATGACCGCTTCGATACCTCTCCATATATGCTGTCTCAGACAGCTTTATTATTATAACAAAGCCTTTCCGAAAAAGCAACCACAAAATCAGATTTTCAGATCCTCTGGCGTCGTGATCTTAATGTTGCTGTAGGATCCTTCGACGAGCCGAACTTTTGTGAGTCCCGCCGCCTCGACCACCATCGCGTCATCTGTGATTTTGCTCATGTCCGCATCACGGATGAGCTCATACGCAGCCCTTATGATCGCGTATGAAAAAACTTGTGGAGTCTGAATAGCCCACACACACCTGCGGTCAGGCGTACTCATGACAAAGCCGTTCTCATCAGCAATCTTGATCGTGTCCTTGACCGGCATTCCCGCCGCGACAGCCTGATATGTTTCAACCTCCGATGCGCATCTCCTGATAATATCCTCAGTCACGTACGGTCTCGCCCCGTCGTGAATAAATACATAATCTGCCTCCGGGCAGGCAAGCAGTCCGGAATATACGGAATCATAGCGCTCCGCCCCGCCGTTTACGATTTTCTTAACTTTTCTAAAATTTTCCTTGAGAACTATCTCTGTCTTTACAAAATCAGCCCAGTCCGGTGATACCACCAATACGATTTCCTGGATTTCAGGACTCTCCTCAAATTTTCTTACCGTCCTTGTAAGCACCATCTCATTGTCAAGCGGAAGAAACTGCTTGGGAGTTGCGGAATTCATGCGCGAGCCTGTTCCGGCCGCCACAATAATTGCTGCATTCATAAGAGACCTCCATGCAATATTCGGCACCATAATAATGCCGCATTATCCCGGCATCATAAAAATGCCGCTTTTTTAACGAGGGCAAACGCCTGCCATATTATTATTTCTCCCCAAGCCTGAGTCCCGGCACAGCGTTCAGGTCCCACCCGCTTCTCGTTCCGGCCTCGTACTCGTGGAACGCGGCCGCTCCGATCATGACCGCATTATCCGTACAATAGACCGGCGACGGGATGAATAGTCTGAGACCGTTCGCATCGCACATCTTACTCAGCCCTTCCCTGAGACCGCTGTTTGACGCGACACCGCCTGCCACCGCAACATTTTTAATACCGTAATCCTTTGCTGCCTTAAGTGTATGTTCACATATGACGTCCACGACTGATTTCTGGAAGCTGGCCGCAAGATCCGCGCGGTTCACTTCCTCATGCTTCATCTCAGCCTGATTGAGATAATTAAGCACTGCGCTCTTAAGTCCGCTGAAACTGAAGTCATACTCCGAGCCGTTCACTTTGGCCTTCGTGAACCGTACCGCGTTCGGATTCCCCTCCTTCGATATCTTATCGATCTTAGGTCCGCCCGGATAACCGAGTCCGATTGCCCTGGCCACTTTGTCAAATGCCTCTCCCGCGGCATCATCGACCGTTCTTCCCAGGATCCTGAATTTCGCCCAGTCCTCGACAATTACCAGGTGGGTGTGTCCGCCGGACACGATGAGTCCGAGGTAAGGGGGAACAAGATCCGGATGTTCAATGTAATTGGCAGAAATATGCCCTTCGATGTGATGTACGCCTATGAGCGGTTTTTTTGCAGCCCACGCAATGGCTTTGGCTTCGGCTACGCCTACAAGAAGCGCGCCTACAAGGCCGGGTCCGTAGGTCACCGCAATCGCGTCCGTATCTTTAAGTTCCATGCCCGCGTCGTCCAGAGCCTTCTGTATCACATAGTTGATTTTTTCTATATGCGCCCGGGACGCAAGCTCCGGCACGACGCCGCCATAGACCGTGTGCATATCGATCTGCGAGTAAATGACATTGGAAAGCACCTCTTTGCCGTCCCTTACAACAGCGGCGGCAGTTTCATCGCAGGAGCTCTCAATCGCCAGTATATCTATATGTCCGTCCATGAATCAGTCTCATTCCTCCTCAAAATTCAGCGTTATCTCCTGCCCGTCTCGTGCCGCAGCGGCTCCGGGGAATATTTCTCTCACCGTATCCATATACAGGTCAGGCCTTACAAGCGACGGCGAAAAATGGGTAAGCCACATGCGCACAGGTCCGGCCTTCTTCGCTATCTCCGCCGCTTCCTGCATAGTCATATGCCTGTGTTCTCTGGCTTTTTTCTCCATGCCCGGCTCGCCGTACATGCCCTCACAGATGAAGAGATCCGCGCCTTTTGCATGTTCCACGATCGATTCCGTCGGTCTTGTATCGGTCGTATAGACGACTTTCAGACCCTTTCGCTCCGCGCCGAGCACCATATCGGGGGTAAAAACTCTCCCGTCGCTTTCGATCGTCTGCCCCTTCTGTAGAGGATTCCAAAACTTCAGAGGGATCCGGTTCTTTTTGGCACGCTCCGCATCGAACTTACCGCCCCTACGGATACTCACCTCATAACCGTAGCATGTAATATTGTGGTTCACCCTGAAAGCTGTGATATCCATCCCGTCTACATGGAATGTCTGCTCACTGCCCTCTATCTCGATAACCTCCAGATCGAACGGCAGTTCCGGCGCCAGTGTGCGCACGGCAGCTATCATCCTCGGCGTGCCCTTAGGGCCAATGATCGTGACCGGTTCCGTCCTGTCGGAATTTCCCATCGTCAGCAGAAATCCGGGAAGCCCCGCAATGTGATCAGCATGAAAGTGGGTAAGCAGGATCGTGTTAATCGGCTTGAACGACCATCCCTTCTCCCTCAGAGCGATCTGAGTTCCCTCACCGCAATCGATGAGCAGGCTTGCTCCGTTATATCGCATGAGACAGGATGTGACCCACCTTTTAGGAAGGGGCATCATCCCACCTGTTCCAAGTAAACTGACATCCAGCATTCAAATCTCCATTTCAAAGCATCTGAGGTCCCTGCCTTACTGTCATAGTGACAGCATTTTCAACAGGTGCCGTATAATAGTTTTTTCTGATCCCGTCTCTGACAAATCCAAGCTTTTCATACAAATGGATGGCGGCGGCGTTCGATTCCCTTACTTCCAGGTGTATATCCGTCACCCCGTATTTCTTCGCTCTCTCGAGTATTTCTCTCATGAGCCGGGTACCTAATCCGCGATTCCTCACTTTCGCGCTCACCGTGATATTCAGCACATCCGCCTCATAGGGCACCATGAGAAGTCCGACGTAACCATAGATCTCCGGCCAGAAAAAATTCTCCTCATCTGTCGCATCCGGGTCGAAATCCTCCGGAAACTCATCCGACGCCACAAGAAAGAGGGCATCCTCCCTGAGCAGATATGTGAGCAGTCCGTTCTCATCCCAGGGAGTCAGAGAGTAGGCGCGCTCAAGCTCGGCTACCGGAGAGATATCATCGAATCTCATTTCCCTGATGATCATACAGAATCCTTTCCTGCCATCCTTCGCTCACGCTCCTGCTCAGCCTGAGATTTGCGCAGGTAGATAGGTGCGTGCTCCTCTGCCTTCACATATCGGCCTTCCGAGTAAAGTACGAGCGCGAGAGCACCGACCGAAGCGGCTTTCTGTCTCCCGACGTGGGCAGGCGCATATATATACGGAACCGACAGCCTTTCACTCTCCTCGGCAATGACCGGCACTCCGTCACCCAAAAAGATCACCCCGTCCTTTGTCAGTTCCGGATCCATCGCGCAAAGCTCATCAATCAGATCCGCTGCCGCTATCGGCCGCTGATCCTTAAGTGTCACGAGCTTGTGATCTTCAAATCTGTATACTCCGTTATAGACCTGTTTCCTTCGCGCGTCCATGCACGGAACTATAAGTCCTTTAGCGTCAAACAGATTATAAGCAAGACCCGCCAGCGTGGGCACCTCGATGATTGGAATGCCGAGCGCAAGCCCGAGTCCTTTGGCTGTCGCCGAACCGATGCGAAGTCCGGTGAAAGAACCGGGGCCCGCAGCTACTGCCACCGCGTCCACCTCGCCAAGATCAAGGTTTATCATGTTCGATATCTCATCGAGCATGGGCAGCAGGGTCTGGCTGTGGGTCTTTTTATAGTTGACCGTGTACTCTGCCAGTAGTTCATTATCAGAAAGAACAGCTGCCGAGGCGACAAGCCCTGAGCTGTCCAGTGCAATCAGTTTCATTGTGTCTCCTTCTTTCTTGCCAAATCCCTACTCACTCAAAAGTGATACGTCTCATGTCCGGGCCTCTGCTCAGATCTTTCTCTATCCTGATATGAATCGTGTTTTCCGGCATGAGCTCCTCGATAAATTCCGCCCACTCGACGATGGTCACCCCTCCGCCGAAGAAGCAGTCGTCGTAGCCGATCTCCTCCATCTCGTCGATGTCGGAAATGCGGTAGACGTCAAAGTGATAGAACGGAAGCCGCCCTCCCTGATAGCTCTGTACAATGGTAAAAGTCGGACTTGTCACAGGTTCTGTGATTCCGAGCCCCGCTGCCACTCCTTTTGTAAATACAGTCTTCCCGACGCCCAGATCTCCGCTGAGCGCGTAAACTGTGTTCGGCACTGCTGTCTCGCCTGTCCTTATGCCGAGGGCGTAAGTCTCCTCCTCACTGAAAGTCTCATAAACCTGCATGTTGTTCCTCCTGTGTGTCCGGGTCCTTATGGCCCGTCCGCTTTCCGTCCTGATCTGAAACCGCGGGATCTGCTCCGGTATTTTTCAGATACAGTGCGGTGTGCATACGGAATCTAAGTATACCACGAGTTTTCCTTTTTGCAAACACATGCGTTTTTGATCTCTCGGTCAGATCTGCAGCGCTTTTCTCACGAAGGCAGGCGCATTGCTTCCGGGAGCGGGGTGACCAGGCAGCCAGTCGAACTGTTTCATCAGCGTATGAAGTACCACAGATCGCCACTCGCAGACTTAACCGCCTCTTGAACTGAGACGCTTCTTTTCGTATAATAGCATGCGTCAGGCGTGCGCTTACGACCGCAGGCCTCGCAATTATCTATCGAAGCATTAATTGAAAAGGAGAAATACTAATGGCATATCCGATCGTAACCATGACTATGGCAGACGGCAGCGTAATGAAGGCGGAACTCTACCCGGAAATTGCGCCGAATACAGTAAATAACTTTATCAGTCTCATAAACGCCGGATTCTACAACGGACTCATCTTCCATCGCGTCATCAATGGTTTCATGATTCAGGGCGGATGCCCGAACGGCACCGGCATGGGTGGTCCGGGTTACACGATCCCCGGCGAATTCGCGATGAACGGTTTTCAGAATACATTAAAGCACACGGCAGGTGTCCTCTCCATGGCGCGCGCCCAGCACCCGGACTCTGCAGGCAGCCAGTTTTTCATCATGCACAAGGATGCTCCCTACCTTGACGGTCAGTACGCCGCTTTCGGCAAGATCACTGAGGGCATGGACGTTGTCAACAAGATCGCTTCTGTCCGCACCAACTTTGCTGACAAGCCGCTTAAGCCCCAGGTCATTTCCAGCATGACTGTCGACACACAGGGTAAGGACTACCCGGAACCGAATAAGGCCTGAGCATAACACCGGAGAAGGTTATTGAGCTGTCACTCGTGACAGCTCTTATTTATTGTATACTCCTTCTCGTTCTCCTCGAGAAATTCTGCCTTTCCGTCTGTGTTCTCAACGACCAGCTTTCGGATCCTCTGAACATCCTGTCTCGGAACTAACTGATGCATGATAACGTCCTGGCCATATTCGATCTCACAGGCCGGAAGCTTCTCCCTGGCAAAAACATACTGAAGCTTGCCCGCCTGGGGATAGGTCACCCGTATCACAAGCTCTGACCCGCGTATGACTTCTATGATCTCCGCATTCTCCAGCGCCGCCTTTACCGCCGCTGTGTAAGCGCGCACAAGACCGCCGGTGCCCAGCAGAGTACCGCCGAAATACCTCGTCACCACGCAGGCTGTGAAGTGCAGCCCGGCACCGGAAAGAACCTCCAGCATCGGCTTTCCGGCAGTCCCGCCGGGTTCCCCGTCATCATTTGACCTCACGATTTCCTCGGGCGTTCCCGGAGTACCCACGACGCAGGCAAAGCAGTTGTGTCTTGCGTCATAATATTTTTTTCTGGCTGCCGCAAGGTAGGATTCAGCCTCCTCCAGAGTTTCCGCATGGTATACTGCACCGATAAATCTGGATTTTTTCTCTACATATTCTCCCTGTCCGCTTGTTCGAACTGTCTTATAACTGTCCATAAATCCCCATTCTAAATTATTCGAGGCGCTCTCGCAAAGCGCGCTTTTGTCGTTCGGATCTGCATATAGTCATTTTCTGTCACGTTAGCCCGCCTGCGTGCTGCCATTTTCCGCCACATAAGAATCTGCTTTACATACCGTCATCTTCTGTCACGACCGGTCCGGTATCCGCGCCGTGGAAGAAATCATATACGCTCCGGGCAGATTTCGCGTTCATAGACGGTGCGTGAAGCAGCTCCTCATAAGAGGCGTCGCGAATCCTCTCCGCAGTCTTGAACGCGCGGAGAAGAGCCTTTCTCCTCGTCGGCCCGATGCCTTCAATTTCATCAAGGACAGAACGGACCTGCCCCTTGCTGCGCAGCTGCCTGTGATACTCGATGGCAAATCGATGGACTTCGTCCTGGATCCTCGTGAGCAACTTGAATCCCTCAGAGTCTCTCGCAATCGGGATCTCCCGATCATTGAAATACAATCCTCGCGTCCTGTGGTAATCATCCTTTACCATACCGGCTACCGGTATATCAAAACCGACCCTCTCAAGGACCGCAAGAGCGGTATGGACCTGTCCTTTTCCGCCGTCCATCAGAATGATGTCGGGCAGATCTGTGAACCCTTCCGAGCCCTCTCTGGCTCTCATGAACCGCCTGGTGAGGACCTCATCCATACTGGCATAATCATCCGGTCCGACGACCCATTTGATCTTGAACTTTCTGTAGTCGTTCTTCCTGGGTTTCCCCTTCACGTACACGACCATGGATCCGACAGAGTCAAATCCGCTGATGTTGGAAATATCATAGGATTCAATGCGGTCTGCTCTCTCAAGTCCGAGAAGAGCGGCGATCTCTTTCACCGCGCCGATTGTCCTCAGTTCCTCCCGCTTCAGTCTCTCCCTGTCCCGGGACAGTACCATCTCCGCGTTCTCATGGGCAAGGGCAACAAGCTTCTCCTTCATGCCTTTCTGTGGGATTCGGATTTTAACTTTGGATCCCCGCTTGCCGGAGAGCCACTCAGAGAGCAGCTCTCGATCCGGAATATCATATTCGAGCATAAGCTCCTTCGGGACGAACGGAGTTCCTGAATAATACTGTGAAATAAAACTTGCGATCACACAGGCCGGATCGTCGGTATCATCCGCTGTCAGGAAAAAATGTTCCCTGCCTATCAGCTTGCCCTCACGGACAAAAAAGACCTGCACGACAGCGTTCCTGGTTCCTGTGAGATCAGGACTGATATTGGCCTCATCAGTGAGTACCAGCCCTGCCTGCTCCGGAGTGTCCATCGCGATTGCGATGATGTCTCTGTCATCCCCGTCGGAGCCGGTTATCTTCTGACGCTCGCCGATCTGTCTTATACTCTCGATAAGGTCCCGTATTTCCGCCGCCTCCTCATATCTCATTTCCATCGAGGCTGCCATCATTTTTTCAGTCAGGCAGTCAATTTCCTCCTGATAATGTCCCTTGAGAAAATTCAGCATCCGCTTTATATTTTCTCCGTAAGCCTCCCGGGTGATATATCCCTGGCACGGTGCGGGGCACTGACCGATATGGTAATAGAGACACGGTCTGTCCTTTCCGATATCCTGCGGCAATTTTTTAGAGCATGTCCGTATGTGATAAAGCTTCCGAAGAAGCTCTATAATGTCTCTGACCGCTGTCGAGTTCGTGTAAGGTCCGAAGTATCTTGAGGTATCCTTTTTCATGCTTCTGGCGATCATTATGCGCGGAAAGTCCTCGCCCGCAGTCACCTTAATGTACGGATAACTCTTGTCATCCTTCAACATAGTGTTATATTTCGGTCTGTGTTCTTTTATGAGATTGGATTCGAGGACAAGTGCCTCAAGTTCGCTCGACGTGACTATATATTCAAAGCGCTCGATATTCTTCACCATACGTGCGATCTTCGGGCTCTTTTTATAGCCTGTCTGAAAATACTGACGCACACGGTTCTTAAGGCTCACAGCCTTTCCGACGTAGATAATATCGTCGTGCACGTCATGCATGATATAGACTCCGGGACTCCCGGGCAGCTTTTTCAGTTCTTCCTCTATGTTAAAATCTCTGTTCTCGCTCATTCTTCAGCCTGTCGGCATCCTGTACCTTCTCTTTTATATTTTCCATCTAATGTCTCAGTCGCATGACATAGAAAGGCATTAGTTCCAGTATTCCGATTATAACACGCAGACTGCACAGTCGCAATTCGCGCGTAAACACTGCATCACACAAGATAAGGGGCTGCTTTCTGAGACAGCCCCGATAATTCCTGAAAGTGTTCAATTTTATCTCATTATTTTCTCAAATTATAAAGGAATTTTATGATCTGGCCGCGTGTACAATACTTATTGACCCCGAACGTACCGTCAGAAAATCCCTTGGTGATTCCTCTCTGATATCCGTAAAGAATCGCCTTGTAGTATGCATGCTGCTTTGAAACGTCACTGAACGGCGAGACAGCTGACGTCTTAGGCGCCGGTTTTCCCAGATATTTCCATATGAACATCATGATATGACCTCTCGTGCACGTCGCGTTCATGCGAAAAGTCCCATCGCTGTAGCCCCCCGCAATACCCTTCTGGTACGCCCACAATATGGGCTTGTAGAACGGACCCGACTTCGGTACATCCCGGAAAGAGAGCTCCGGTGTCCGCTTCGGCTCCGGTTTTCCAGCAAAGCACCACAGAAAACGTATCGCTTCCCCCCTGGTACAGGTCCTGTTTATACCAAACGTCCCGTCACTGTAGCCTCCGGCGATACCTTTGTCCGCAGCCCAGTAAATTGCCTCGTAATATGGGTGACTGGGATCCAGTACATCTGAAAAGACTTTTCTCGCCGCCTTCGCGGTGCCGAGAGTCCTCGTCGCCGCACGTATCCGCAGCACCTCACCGTCACCTTCCTCTGCCAGGTCCATCCATCTGCCCCCGGGCTTTCTCACAAGACTTCTGCAGTAAAGGTTATCCGTTTCGAACAGCACGTCACCGACCAGCTGCCGTCTCTGGGCGGAAAACGACTCAGTTCTGCTGCCTGCGTTTTCCACAACGATCGAATACCAGCTGCCCGCGCTCACAACAACTTCCTTCTGCAGACTGAAGGTGTTAAGCCCTGCTCCGCTCATCTGCACAGTCTGGCTTACTGCCCTTCTACCGCTCGTCGGATCATCCGTGTCCAGAAGATCGGTAAATATCGTAACTTTATATCTGGCATTGCCGGTCCATGAGCACAGCGAGATCTCTCCGATGGCTTCACCAAGGCCGGCTCCGGCCTTGACTTCGAAGACATTTGCACCGGCTGTCATATTCTCGCCGGTCACTCCGGAAACAGGGTCAAGGCAGCATGAATTGCCCACCATTGCAAGTCCGTCATAGAAATAAAGATTGGGATATTTTCTCTGCGAAGTCTTCACTGCCGATACAGACACACATCCGAGCATCGTCGCATTTTCATAGGATATATAGAAATACCCGTTGTCGCCCCAGTCCTCTCCCCAGGAGTTCTTGACGATCCACGCTCCGTTCTTTTTCGGTCTGCCTGCGCTGCCGCCGAATTTGGATACCGCAAATGAATCATTCCAGCCCACCAGCGTGACCACATGATTGGTCCTCCTGTTAGCCGGATCATAGTACGCGTTCGTAGTCAGGTTCCTTGACGTGTTAGCGTAGTACATGGAGACGGAGACTGCCCCGTTTTCCATGATTTCTTTTTTCACTTTGTCAACACTGTAATCAAATGTCTCGTAACTCTCAATTCCGGCATAGGAAAGATATGCCTTATTCTTTGAAGGCACCGAGGGCGACTCCCTGTAATACACGTTCCCTTTCGAGTCAACATGCCTTGTGAGGTAAAACGGAACGTCGGCTTCTTTCGCTATTCCCTGGCCGGTACTGAGCTCCTGAAGAAGATAGATCGGGCTGCCGGACGCATATCTGTAAGCCGTCGCCGCATCGGAGTCCTGATAAATCATCCTCATGTCCCCGGTATTCCGAAGAGGGTCGTTCTGTCTGTTGAAATAAAAATATGCCAGCTGCTCTTCGGACAGGTCAAGTGTATTCTTATTTTCACCGGAATATCTTTGAAGGAGTGATGTCTCCAGAATAGCTGCCGCGGAAAAGGCCCAGCAGAGACCGGAGTTTCCCTGATCTCTGACCGGTGTAAGCTGCGAAGTGATGTAGGAAGACGGGATACCGGCTCCGACAAGTTCCTCCTCTTCTATCTGATTTCCTTCGCTGGGAGCAGGAGCATCGAATTCCTTAAGGCTCTCATAGTATCTGGCATATCGCTCTTCATCCAGCTCGTATACGCCGGACATTTCCGTGTTCTCCGCGTCACGGTGGTCAGCTGCGGGCTGCATCTCTTCACCGGCTCCCGGCACCGGGGTCTCTTCTCCGCTGACATAAGGCGCCGACGAATCTTCCCGGAAATCTTCCGGTACCGGCTCCCCGTCCCAGCTCTCTGATGCCATCTGCTCCTCATACATCTCTTCTTCTGCCGGCCGCTCTTCATAACGATCCTCTGCTGTCGACCGCGCTTCATCCCGGTCATAATGGGCCGAGTATACCTCACTGCCGACTCCGGGTAAAGGCTGCTCCGCTTCAGCCTCCGTGATTTCACACGGAACGTCCGACGGCGTTTCGGCATCAACCTCTTCCCAATTTGCCTGATTCGCATACGATAGAGATGCACTTTCCTCACCATAATACTGTTCGCCCATGACGGGAGACACAGTCATAGTCAGCATCACGCTGATAGCCGTAAGTATTAACATAAAGCGTTTTAACACCTTACACATGGCCGCATCTCCTTTAAAGAATAAAAATGTATGCACGTTCCAAAACTACATATGGACATAATGCATACCGACAAGTTCTATATATAGATATATATTACCATAAATTTTCAGATTTTTATATAGGAACATGCATATTTAATAATCATGTAACACTCTTCACACTTATTTTACAGATTATATCTCAGTGTGAGATGACCCCCACCTTTAGGCGGTGGGTAACAAACCAGTCTCAGCGGCGGGTGTCAATCCCCCACTGAGATATACGCTCCGCGAGGGCGCACTTGGTGCCCTGTGGGTAGAACGTCCGGCGGAAGTTCGCTTTTACCCGCCGGGCACGTAGGCGCCGACCGTAGCGAAACGACGACCGCAGGGATTCGGTTTGGAAGATGTCAGCTGACGCTGACCTGCGTTCCTCCTTGAGGCAACTACGATATTGTTTAATCCATCCCCGTGTGATAAACTAAATTATATAGCGGATATTCGGTTCGGATTGTGTCTGCCGGCACTGACCCGAATGCCGCACCGGGTCTTATTTATGAGACATGAGAATAAAAAGAAAAGAGGGTTCATAATGAAGACTGTTGTTCAGCTCAGCAAGCTGGCAGGGGAAATGAAACTAAAGAATCTGACCCCCGAAATCTGTATGGACGAGGTCGAGATCACCTCGCAGGAGATCAATCGT
Source organism: Lachnospiraceae bacterium (assembly GCA_045221675.1). Taxonomy (GTDB): domain Bacteria; phylum Bacillota; class Clostridia; order Lachnospirales; family Lachnospiraceae; genus Chordicoccus. Next base: position 26,035 of record JBGUWZ010000012.1, read on the forward strand.
CCTGCTTTGCAGCTCGCCGGCTATTATGAGCACTTTTCACATGAACGCGTCCAGATCATCGGCTATGTCGAGTATACCTACCTCATGCAGAAGGAAGAAGATGAGCGTTCGGTCTGTTTCGAGAGATTCATCTCCAGCGGCATACCCTGTGTCATTTTCACGACACTGACTGAGCCGACGGAGGATATGCTGTTCATCTGCAAAAAGTACAATGTTCCCGCCCTGGTCACAACGCGCACGACCAGCGCTTTTATGGCAGAGATCATCAGATGGCTCGGCGTGGAACTGGCCCCGAGCATTTCGATTCACGGCGTTCTGGTCGACGTTTACGGCGAAGGCGTCCTGATTATGGGCGAGAGCGGAATAGGCAAGTCCGAAGCAGCACTCGAGCTTGTGCGCCGCGGACACCGCCTGGTAAGTGATGACGTAGTCATTATCCGCAAAGTATCTGACGCGACCCTGCTCGGATGCGCGCCGGATGTCACCAAACATCTCATCGAACTTCGGGGCATCGGTATTATCGATGTTAAGACGCTGTACGGCGTAGAGCATGTCAAAGATTCACAGGCTATTGACCTTGTCATCAAGCTCGAGGACTGGAGCCGTGAAAAAGAATACGACCGGCTTGGACTGGAAGAGCAGACGACGGAGTTTCTCGGAAATAAAGTCACCTGCCACTCACTGCCGATCCGGCCTGGCCGCAATCTCGCTGTCATAGTCGAAACGGCAGCCGTCAATCACAGACAGAAGAAAATGGGTTACAATGCTGCGCATGAGCTCTACAGGCGTGTGCAGGAGAATATAATGAACAAGAGAGGTGATATCTAATGGGCAAGTATTGTTTTGGTATCGATGTAGGCGGAACCACCGTAAAGTGCGGTCTCTTTGAGACGGACGGCACTCTCTTAGATAAGTGGGAAATCGTCACTCGTACGGAAAACGGCGGTGAAAATGTTCTCCCCGACATCGCAGCAACTATTATCGCAAAGATGACAGTTAAGGGCATTGCCAAAGATGATGTTGTAGGCGTGGGCGTAGGCATTCCGGGACCGGTCATGCAGGGTGTTGTTCCGGTGGCTGTCAACCTTCACTGGGGAGAAAAAAATGTCGAATATGAACTGGGCACAATTCTCGACATGAAGGTCCGCGCAGGTAATGACGCCAATGTCGCAGCCCTCGGCGAGCTCTGGAAAGGCGGCGGCGAAGGCAAGGAGAACCTTATCATGGTCACACTCGGAACCGGTGTCGGCGGCGGCATCATTGTCGACGGAAAGATCATCGAAGGTTCCCACGGCGCCGGCGGTGAGATCGGCCATGCTCACGTAGACGACAACATTAAGGATCCGTGCAACTGCGGCAATTACGGCTGCCTCGAGCAGGTCGCGTCCGCAACAGGCGTTGTCCGACTTGCCAAAGAAGAGCTTCTGAAAAACCCGGCCGCTGTCACAGCCCTCCGTGATCAGGAAGTCACATCCAAGGCTGTCTTCGACGCATACAAGGACGGCGATGCCGTTGCTTCGGCGATTGTCAACAGGTTTGCGGCTTATCTCGGAACCGCGCTTGCTACATTTGCATGCGTAACCGATCCGGAAGTCATCGTCATCGGCGGCGGTGTCTCCAAGGCGGGCGAAGCTCTCACAGACATAGTCGGTAAGTACTACCGCACGCGCGCATTCTCATCCTGCGCCAATACACCGATCGTTCTCGCGAAACTCGGCAACGATGCCGGCATGTACGGAGCAGCCAAGCTCGTCGTATAATACGTTCGGGAAAATCGCTTTAGGTCAAAAGAAGCTGCATATGAACGGCATATTCACATGTCGTCATATGCAGCTTTATTTCATTTTGTGAAGAGCTCTCATGCAGGCGAAAGCAGATCAATCAATAATCTTCTCCGTCCTCATCGTAGTTTTCGCCGCCGTCATCATCTCTTTCTCCGGACTGCTCCTCGATGCCTCCGTTATCATTCTCATCGTTTTGATTATTATTCTGATTGTTTTCTTCCTGGTTCCCGTTATTGCCCTGATCATTCTGATCATTCTGACTTTGCTGACTCGGCGCTGTCTCTTCTTCCTCTTCTTCCTCCCAGTTGTTGTCCCAACTGTTCCAGTCCTCTTCTTCCTCCTCGTAGTATCCGCTGTGGACACGCCACCCGCCGCAGGTCTCCGTCGGAGCAGTACCCGGCGCAAAATATTCCCAGTGGGTCGGGCAGCTGCCTCTTGGGATCAGCCCGGTCTGAGAGCAGACCTCTACATGAGTGATCGTATTCGGAAGCAGGAACTGGATCTTGCTCTGATTCTTTGAAATGCGGTCCATAACTGCCTTCCAGAGTATCTGATGGTATACATGATAAATTCCTTCATCCGGCAGATTTTCCGAATCGTCATAACCGGCCCAGACGCCGCATGTATAATACGGTGTGTAGCCAACGAACCAGACATCGCGGTATTCTGTCGTCGTACCGGTCTTGCCGGCAACGGGCATGCCGCAGTCAAGACGCACATTCTGACCTGTGCCCTTTGTTACTACGTCCTCCATCGCATTCGTCAGGAGAGCAGCCGTCTCGCGGGATATAGCTCTGGTCGTTTCAGGTGTGTTGTTGATGACAATATTGCCGTCCTGGTCTTCTATTCTCGTGTAGAAAATCGGTTTGATGTAAGTGCCTTCATTTGCAATCGCAGCAAATGCCGCCGTCAGCTCAAGGTTGGTGACACCGTTGTAGATACCGCCGAGGGCCAGCGGCTGATAGATGTCGTTTCTTTCCGACAGGGTCGTAAAGCCGTACTTGAGCAGCTGATTGTATGCAGCCTCCGGCGTGATATCCGTGATCGTCTGCACCGCAATCGTGTTCACGGAGTTGATGATCGCGTCCCTGATATTCATCATTTCGTGTGTATAGATATTGTTCGAGTTCGATACCGGGGTGCCGTCTTTGTATGTGACCTCATCGTCGAGATAAGTCGACGCAAGTGTCTTCTTTCCGCTGTCCAGAGCATAGGAATAAGTGGACAGGATCTTGAATGTTGAACCCGGCTGGCGGGTCGAATTCGTCGCGCGGTTCAGAGTCAGGGAAGCGGTCTTTTCACCTCTGCCGCCGATGAGTCCCTTCACATATCCGGTCCTCTGATCCATGAGGACCATCGATGACTGCGGTTCCGGAGCGCAGGAGAATCTCTCCGCTATGATCACGTCTCCGGCCTCCTCATTCACCACATGTGACTTATAGTCGTTAACATAATTTCTTGCCTGATCCTCGGATTCAAATGCAAGAATACTGAATGAAGGGTCCAGGTTCTCACGATAGAAGTTGCGGAGCATCTCACGGCTGTAGTTCGTGACCTCCCCCTCTGAGTTCGCGACTGATAGAGCCCAGTCGAGTGAATACTTCGTCCCTTCCGGGAAGTTCGCGGGATTGGAATAAACTTCATCCATGATGGCCTGTATTTCCATATCCTGCGTCGTGTAAATGCGCAGACCGCCGGAATACAGGGCCTGATACGCCTGATTCTCTGTATAGCCTTTCTGACGCATGAGGTCAGATACGACCTGCTCTGTCAGTTCATCGACGAAGTATGAATAAATCGTCGTCACCTGCTCATTGGTGCTCTGAGCATTTGCAATCCTGTCGTAGACCGGATCCGCAAGGGCTTCATCCATCGATTCCTGGGAAATGTACCCCTGCTCGACCATGTCATTCAGGATTTTGATGCGGCGCTCGGCATTTTTTTCCGGCTGCCTGATCGGATTATAGCGGCTCGGGTTCTGGGTTATGCCCGCGATGACCGTTGCCTCGGACAATGTAAGCGACTCGACGTCCTTTCCGAAATACTTTCTTGAGGCAGCCTGGACCCCGTAGGTTCCTGCGCCGAGATTGATCGTATTCAGATAATTCTCAAGTATTCTGTCTTTGGCTGCCTGCTTGCTGCCAAGTTCTTCCTCAAGTTTTTCTTCAAGTTCGACAGCAAGGAACTGCTCCTGAATTTTTCGCTTGACACTGTCAACTCTGCTCTCCTCCGTCCAGTTCGTGAAGACATTATTCTTCAGCAGCTGCTGAGTAATGGTACTTGCACCCTCCGTGAACCGGAAACGGTTCCTCACACCGACGACAAATGCGCGGACAATGCCCTTGGCATCAATGCCGTTGTGAAGATAGAATCGCTCGTCCTCGACCGCAATGACAGCCTTCTGCAGCGCAACCGGCACTTTATCCAGTGAGACTGAAATTCGGTTCGAGTTGGATGTTGTGAGTTTCTGGAGCTGATTTCCCTCCGAGTCGTAGATGAAGGTGGCATAACCGTTCGGTGCAATATTGACTGACGCGACATCCGGAGTGTTAGCTACAATACCGCTCAGAATGCCCAGGACGCCAAACCCGCCGACCAGGATGACTGATATGAACGCGATCAGAAGAAGCCGGATCACAATGACTCCGACACGCTTTTCAAGCTCCTGAGAGGTCGATTCGAACTGATCTACTTTGCGCTCAATTGCCTCTGTAGTGTAATTCATGTATATGGTGTCCGCTCTTTACGGCGCGGCGCTCCTCCTTTGAACATAGTCATAGATAATATTATTTTAAATGAAATATGTCTGCAATGCAATATAGAAAAAGACTGCCGCATTGCGGCAGCCTGATGTAAATGCTGATTAAATCTGTTCAGCCTTGTTCTCTACGGGGATCTCATCGGCTGAGTGATCCTCGACCTTTTTCTCCTGAGGCTCCATTGTGACCAGATCGATCATGGGAGCATCGGGATTCGGAACTGCAATAATCTGCTTTTCTGAGGATGTCTCCTCGTTTGCCGGCGTAGATTCCACGCTGCTTTCGGGTCTCGAAACAGTTCCATGCTCTGCACCCTCCGGTCTGACGTCCGCATCCGGCACCGGTCTTCTGACAGGCCTCCGTCTCGGTGTTCCGTCCGGATTCATCATAGGACGTCTCGGGCGTCGTCTCGGAGTCCCGTCCGGATTCACCGGGCGTTCGCGCCGCGCAGCAGCGGGTTGGTTCTCAACCTTAGCACCGTTTTCAGTAAGTCTTCCCTCGATCCTCGGGACAGATTCATCCTGTTCCGGGAGCCCCTCGACTTCGCGGAATATCTTCATGAACTCCTTGCCGGTGATTGTTTCCCTCTGAATCAGATACTCAGCCAGACGATCCATGGTGTTTCTGTGCTCACGAAGCAGGCGGAGCGCCTCTGCGTACGACTTCTTCAGTATGACCATGACCTCATGATCAATCTCGGTCGCTGTCGCGTCGCCACAGTTCAGATATGTTCTGCCGTCCAGATACTGATTTTCCTGAGTGACCAGGCCGATGAGGCCGAACTTATCGGACATGCCGTACTGAGTGATCATCGCGCGGGCGATCTTTGTCGCCTTCTCAATATCATTTGCGGCACCCGTGGTCACGGTGTCGAAGACGATTTCCTCTGCAGCTCTTCCGCCGAGGGACATGACGATCTGTGCCTCAAGTTCCTTCTTGGTATTCAGGTATTTTTCCTCTTCCGGCACGTTCATAACGTAGCCGAGAGCCCCCATAGTTCTCGGTATGATGGTGATTTTCTGAACCGGCTCAGCATTTTTCTGAAGAGCGGACAGAAGCGCATGACCGATCTCATGATAGGAGACAATGCGTCTCTCTTCCACGCTGAGGATGCGGTCCTTCTTCTCCTTGCCGACCAGGACGACCTCGACCGCCTCCAGAAGATCCTTCTGGCTGACCTGATGGCGTCCGTTCTTGACAGCCAGGATCGCGGCTTCGTTGATCATATTTGCAAGATCCGAACCGACAGCGCCGCCGGTAGCAAGGGCAATCGCATCGAGGTCGACTGTGTCGTCCATGAGAACATCTTTTGAGTGGACTTTCAGGATCGCGACACGACCCTTAAGATCCGGTCTGTCGACAATGACACGCCTGTCGAAACGTCCCGGGCGCAGAAGCGCGGGATCAAGGACCTCCGGGCGGTTGGTCGCCGCTATGATAAGAAGACCCTTGGATGCCTCAAAGCCATCCATCTCTGCCAGAAGCTGATTGAGCGTCTGCTCACGCTCGTCATTGCCGCCGTAGCGGCCGCCGTCACGGGCCTTGCCTATAGCATCGATCTCATCAATGAAAATAATGCACGGAGCGTTCTTCTTGGCCTCCTCAAACAGGTCACGCACACGGCTCGCGCCGACACCGACGAACATCTCCACGAACTCAGAGCCTGACAGAGAGAAGAAAGGAACATGGGCTTCGCCCGCTACAGCCTTGGCGAGGAGCGTCTTACCTGTGCCGGGAGGTCCTACAAGCAGGGCTCCCTTCGGAAGCTTTGCTCCGATTTCTGAATACTTGGCCGGGTTGTGCAGGAAGTCTACACACTCCTGAAGGCTCTCTTTGGCCTCATCCTCGCCTGCGACGTCCTTGAAGGTAACTCCGGTGTCCTGCTGAATGTAGGTCTTGGCCCTGCTCTTGCCGACGCCCATCATTCCGCCGCCACGGCCCATCCGGTTCATAAATATACTTATTATGATCATAAAGAGGACGAACGGGATCAGGAAGGACAGGATCGAGTAAATGATCTCAGACATCATCGATGCCTCGACAGCCTTGTATTCCACCCCGTATTTTTCAAGGCGCTTGGTGAGAGCGTTGCCGTCCTCGATGGTCTTCGTGTAATACTTGATCGTCCCAACGTCATTTCCGCTTGATTTCGGTGTGATCTCGATCCTCGAAGATCCGATTTCCACACTAGCGATCTCATCATTCTCAAGCATGTCAATGAACTTGTCGTACGTTATCTCTCTTGAAGTGCTGGAATCCAGTGCTCCCGAAAAAAGACTCATACCGATGAGGCCGACCATGAGGCAGACCAGAAAAATGATCAGGGACTGCCCGTTCCGGTTTCCACCGTTATTGTTCTTGTTGTTGTTATCGTTCATACTACTCCTTTCGGTCTTATGCACTTTAGGTGCGTGAAAAACCAAGCTATATTATATGAATTTATAACTGATAATGCAAGGTCTGGCATATACCGGAGTTGTGAAATTTCTGTAAATTCACCGGTCTCCACCGCTTATGTATTCTCATGAAATCGGGTGTCCGTCAGCCAAAAATGAAACGCCGGAGAATGTCGCACGAACTGTCAAAGCTCAAATGAGCGCAAATGCTTCTCTGCTCATTTTTTTATGGAAATAAGCCCCGTAATCTGCTATTATAAATAATGTTTTTTTCGGAGACAGATCTGACAATTAGATAGTCTAAGGAGGCATATATGAAAATCGGTTTCAGTAATGAAAAGTATCTCGAAATGCAGTCAAACATGATAAGAGAGAGGATCAGTGAGTTCGGCGGCAAGCTTTATCTCGAGTTCGGCGGCAAGCTCTTCGACGATTACCATGCTTCCAGAGTTCTGCCGGGCTTCCAGCCCGATTCCAAGCTGCATATGCTGCTCCAACTGAAAGAGCAGACTGAAATAGTCATCGTTATATCCGCGACTGATATTGAGAATAATAAAGTCCGGGGCGATCTCGGCATAACATACGACACTGATGTACTACGCCTCATGAACGAATTTCAGAGCTGCGGCCTCTACGTCGGCTCGGTAGTCATCACACATTTCAAAGGTCAGGATGCCGCCATCCTCTTCAGGAATCATCTGGAAAAATACGGTGTACGCGTCTATCTCCACTACCTGATCAAAGGATATCCGAACAATATTCCTCTCATTGTAAGTGATCAGGGCTATGGGAAAAACGATTATATTGAGACGACAAGACCGCTGGTCATCGTGACAGCTCCGGGCCCGGGATCCGGCAAGCTTGCCACCTGCCTCTCCCAGCTCTACCATGACCACAAGCGCGGAATCAATGCCGGCTACGCAAAGTTCGAGACATTCCCGATCTGGAATCTTCCTCTCAAGCATCCTGTCAATCTGGCTTATGAGGCAGCTACGGCAGACCTCAACGATGTCAACATGATTGATCCCTTCCATCTTGAAGCCTACGGAAAGACCACTGTCAATTATAACAGAGATGTACAGGCTTTCCCGGTTCTTCAGGCCATCTTCGAGTCCATATACGGCGAATGTTCTTACAAATCACCCACGGATATGGGTGTCAACATGGCAGGCAACTGCATTATTGATGACGAAGTCTGCAAGGAGGCTTCAAGACAGGAGATCATACGGCGCTATTATGAAGCCCTTGCCGGCCTTGCCGACGGCACAAGACGCGAGGAAGAAGCTGATAAGATCGAAAGCATTATGAATCAGGCCCACGTAAAGAAAGAGGACCGTGTCGTCGTCGGTCACGCCCACAAACGCGCTGAGGAGACCGGCGCTGCCGCAACAGCCATTGAGCTCCCGGATGGCGCGATCATCACCGGTAAGACATCGGATCTGCTCGGTCCGACATCGGCAGCCCTGCTCAACGCGCTCAAAGTGCTTGCCGGCATTCCGCACTCCGTCAAAATCATCACTCCGGAAGCCATCGCTCCTATTCAGAAGCTGAAGACGACCTACCTTGGCGGAAAGAACCCGAGGCTCCACACAGATGAGGTACTGATCGCGCTGTCAACTTCAGCGGCGACAGATCCGAACGCGGCATCTGCGCTCGAAGCTCTTCCGAAACTCCGCGGCTGCCAGGCTCACTCTTCTGTCATGCTCTCACAGGTAGATATCAGACTCATGAAGAGAATCGGTGTACAGATGACCTGTGAACCGGTCTATGAGAATAAGAAAATTTTCCACTAAAACACAAACGAGGAGGCTTCGCCTCCTCGCAGATCCGCTTTAATGCGAACATTACACGCTCTGCCGGGTCTGATCAGAAAAAAGCTCCGGTGATTTCTCACCGGAGCCTCTTTTTTCTGATCTGAGCCGTGCTCGTCATTTCCGTGACATCACGAACAAAGCCCGCTTTGAAAATTAAAGGTTAGCCTTAAGGAATGCCTCAAGAGCTGCTGCGTTGGCTTCTTCTGCGCCGCCGGAAACCTGAACTTCGATTTCATTGCCCTGCTTTACGCCGAGGGACATGAGGTTCATGAGCTTCTTGCCGTCAGCTGACTTGCCATTTGCAAGAACCTTAACGTCGGAATCATATTTCTTGATTTCCTTGACAAGAGCGCCTGCCGGACGTGCATGGATACCAACGGGATCAGTGATAACATACTTAAAAGACTTCATTTTGTAATCCTCCTAAAGTGTTTTGCCCATCTAGGGCTTGCTCACGTACAAGCTAGTAAATATTATACACCACTTTCCACTAATCGTCACTTATTTTTGGTGATTTTTTATTATAAATTCAGCAATTGTTATGAAAGTTCAGACGAGCTGCAACAAAGTTCCATAACCTGCGCAAACATAACACAAGAGCAGCTAGTCTGAACTGTTACCGATTGTTGTAACAGTGAACAGACCATTGATCTCAGCCGAGCGCATTTGCAACATCCGCGACCAGATCCTCGGTGTTCTCAAGGCCGCAGGACATTCTTACAAGATTGCCGGCTACGCCGCAGGCAAGAAGCTCTGCGTCTGTCAGCTGGCGGTGTGTGCTGCTGGCCGGATGCAGGCAGCAGGACCGGGCGTCAGCCACATGGGTCTCGATTGCAAATATTCTGAGCTTCTTCATGAACTCCTCAGCCGCGGCTCTTCCACCCTTGACGCCAAAGGATACTACGCCGCAGCTTCCCTTAGGCATATATTTCATAGCCACATCATAGTACTTGTCACCCGGAAGTGACGGATAGTTTACGAACTCTGCCTTCGGAGAGGCCTTGAGGAATTCTGCCAGAGCCATGGCGTTCGCGCAGTGCTGTTTCATGCGAACGTGCAGGCTCTCGAGACCCAGGTTCAGGTAATATGCATTCTGCGGTGCCTGGATCGATCCGAAATCGCGCATGAGCTGAGCAGTAGCCTTCGTAATGAACGCGCCCTCCTTGCCGAATTTCTCCGCATATGTGATGCCATGATAGCTGTCATCCGGTGTGGTAAGTCCCGGGAACTTGTCAGCGTGGGCCATCCAGTCGAATCTGCCGGAATCAACGATCGCACCGCCGACCGCAGAGCCGTGACCGTCCATGTATTTCGTCGTAGAGTGTGTGATGATGTCTACTCCGAACTCGAACGGACGGCAGTTTACCGGTGTCGGGAAAGTATTATCTACAATGAACGGAACACCGTGAGCGTGGGCAGCAGACGCGAACTTATCGAAGTCGATGACTGTGAGGGCGGGGTTGGCAATGCTCTCGCCAAAGACAGCCTTTGTATTCGGTCTGAAGGCAGCTTCAAGTTCTTCCTCTGTGCAGTCCGGGGATACAAATGTGAACTCGATACCCATCTTGCGCATTGTCACATTGAAGAGGTTGAAAGTTCCGCCGTAAATGGAGGAGCTTGAGATGATGTGATCGCCTGCATTTGCAATATTGAAGATCGCGAAGAAGTTGGCAGCCTGGCCCGAGGATGTCAGCATGCCGGCAGTGCCGCCCTCCATAGCGGCAATCTTGGCAGCGACAAGGTCATTCGTCGGGTTCTGCAGACGCGTGTAGAAATAGCCGCTCGCCTCAAGGTCAAAGAGCTTTGCCATGTCCGCACTGGTATCATACTTGAATGTCGTGCTCTGATAGATCGGGACCTCTCTCGGTTCCCCGTTCATTGGACGATAACCGCTCTGAACACATTTTGTCTCAATATTCCATTTATCCATTACTGTCTCCTCTCTCACTCTAAAGCGCCGGTGTTCTTCCGGGCTTTATTGTTTCACACAGGGTTTTTAACCCCACTAATTAGATATATTATCGGAATCGCTTCGCGAACCCGATAAGTATATCATCGGAACCGCTTCGCGAACCCGATAATCATAATGCGGGCGATTTTATCGCCCTTTTATCGGGAGTTCCTCGCGGAACCCCCGATAAGTATATTACCAGATGACAGTTTTATGGACAAGTACTCTCTTTACACCATGGCTGTATGGAGCTTAGTCGTGGAGCTTAGCCATGGAGCTGAACCGTGGATCTTAGCCGTCGTGACAGTTCATTTCCTGCTTCTTGTATTCTCTACTGCCACCCGGACAGTAGAATGAGCGGGTTGTCTCTTTTATACTGTCGGCCACGAAGTCGGTCAACAGTTCATAGGCACTTTTTTTGATTTACTACTGCTAAGGCAGCAATAAGTGACAGTACCAAGAGTAAAAAGTTATTTCCCTACTGCTAGTTTAAAACTTGATTTTTGTAAACTGACAGTAGTAAACGTAAAAGCTTTCTATAACACTGCAATTTTTATCGTTTCTCACTGCTTTATGACAGTCGAATAAGCTCATACCAGCCCAGGCGACTGCAATTTTCATTAGAATTCACTCAGAAATAGCAGTAGCAAGAACCATTTCCGGATTCACTACTGTCACATCCAATAAAAATGTCAAAAACGGCAGTAAGAACTCTTCTTTCCGGATTCTCGACTGTAGTCAATTCACCAATCGGCAGTTGAAATATTTCCCTCTGTTTCCTTGACAAGGGAAGGGGGTCGCAGTCAGCATTCGACAGTATAAGATCAAAATGACTTTTCTCATCTGTCACTCCCAGTAGTGCCGCCTCCGATTCTTTTTATAGCGAAGCTCCCGGGAATATTTTCCCTCATCGGGATCTATGTTCATCCTGTGCGGATCCGGGTCATCTTCATACCGCCAGACGAAACCGCCGTCTGTCTTTCTCTCACGCCGACATACGCTGGATATATGCGTAATGTTGTAGATAGCCTGCGGCTCCCTTATTGTCCTGTATCTCTGGATTTCCTCCATGTTCTGTGTGTACTGAACGACTCTCTTTTCCTTCATATCTCTCTTCCTTTCTGATGTTATATCTAAGCATGTGGTTTTTCATTCAGAAGAATCCTCCATGTTTATTTAAAAATTAATATCCCCCACCTTCTAAGCGGCTGGGTATTCCCCCACTGAGATAAAAAAAAGACACCTCCGGGTGCCTAAGTCGATCCGCCGCCTGCGCAAGGTTCAGGCGGCCTTATAAAACGCGTCAAAAAGGGTGTGGAATCTCTTCCACACCCGAAGTATACGTCGCTTGCAGCGGGGATGCAAATGTTTTTACATTCCCGCCCTAAAGTCCATAATATTCTGCCATTTTAATGGTAATTTCTTCTCATGAAAGTAAAACTCTTATCTTGAGAATCAATCTCTTGTCTTGACAATCAATCTCTTATCATGACAATTATTCTCTCATCATGAGAAAGTGATTGTGTAGGATGCCTCAAAGTTCTCCCCGGCAGCCAGACTCTGCTCATAGTCGCGCTCCGGCAGCTCGCCCTCGAAATATGTCTTGTCAGCACGGCCGTACCACGGCTCTAGGCACACGAACGGAGCCTCCGGTTTCGGGGACCAGACGCCGAACAGCGGAGCCGTAAAGTCCACTGTGACGAACGGAGCCTTCTCCGGATCAAGGAGCACCAGCTTGTGCGCCTGGTCCTTCTCGACGATCAGTGTGTCGATGTCGAAAAGGTCGTCCGTGATCTTAAGCATTCCGTCATCCAGTTCATAGGGACGAATCTCGTCTGTAAGACCGCCAAGAACAAGATCTTTGATCGATACGTCAAGAGTATCCTTCGTGTCGAAGCCGAGATAGCACTCATTCTTCTTGTCCCCGCTGCCCATGGCAGGTGTGTTAAAGGCAGGATGTGCGCCAATCTGGAAATACATGTCCTGATCACCTGTATTGAATACCTTCCAGATGACCTTGAGCGTTCTGCCCGAAAGAACATAGCCGACCTCAAGTCTGAACTTGAACGGATAAACAGCAAGCGTATCCGCGCTGTCACAGAGCGCAAATCCAATGTCCGCGCCTTCGACCGCAGCCTCCTCGAATTCGCTTCTTCTTGCAAATCCATGCTGCTTCATCTCATAGGTCTTCCCCGCATAGCGGAACTTGTCGTAGGCTACATTGCCTACGATCGGGAAGAGGACCGGCGACGTCCATCCCCAGAAGGCCGGGTCTGCCTGCCACATATATTCGCGCCCGGTCTCATTGTCGAGAACAGAACGAATCTCAGCGCCGCGTGAGCTGATCTTCACAGCAAGTTCGTCATTTTTAAGAAAGAATTCTGCCATCGTGTAAACCTCCTTATGCTTAAGGTCAGGCAGCCTCATCTCGGCTGCGCTCCAATATGTACAATTCATTCTCTGCGGATCATTGATCGTGATCCAGTCTCATCCTGACCTGGCTCGTCTTTTTTCTGATCCTCTGAATCGCGTTGTCAATTGATTTCGGAGACCGGTCCATAATCTCCGCGATCTCCCTGTAGCTGTAACCGCGAAGCATCAGATTAAAGACCACCTTTTCCGTGCGGCTCAAGGCGTCGAGTATAAGACTGATTGTCTCATCGGCATTTTCCTGATCGAGAAAAATCTGCTCCGGATTTTCGTCTCCGGTCACAGAATACTTATCCAGCTCTTCCTCCTCGTAGGCTACCGCGTCATTCAAAGCAAACCGTTTCTGCCGCTGTGATGCCTCAATAGCCTTGTAGAGCTGGCGGTCGATGCACAGCTGGGCAAATGTGAAGAAGGAAGCCCCCTTTTCATTGGCTGGATCATAATCCCGCACAGCCTTGTAGAGCCCGATCATGCCCTCCTGTATGAGATCATCCGGATCCCCGCCTTTAAGGAACTTTGTTGCCGCCCGGCTTTTGACAAGCGGCTTATATTTTTCGAGGAGATAGTCCATGTAGTCCGAGTGTCCGTTCCGGATCTCATAAATGAGCTCCTCATCGGACAGAGGCTTTTGGGGCATGTCAGATACCTCTCTGTCTTACGATTTCATACATCAGAACACCCGCTGCCACCGACGCGTTGAGGGAGTCGATCGCGCCCTTCATCGGAATGGCTGCGGTAAAGTCGCACTTCTCTTTGACCAGACGTCCGGCTCCTTCTCCCTCGGAACCCACGACAAGACCGATCGGTCCCTTAAGATCCAGGTCGTACATGACTTTTCCGCCCATATCGGCACAGACGAACCAGATGCCCTTTTCCTTGAGTTTGTCGATCGTCGCACCTATGTTGACGACTCTGGCGACAGGCACATAGTTCACAGCGCCGGCCGACGCACGTACCGCTACCGGGGTGAGACCGGCCGCTCTGCGCTTCTGGATAATGACCCCGTGTGCCCCCGCAAGGCAGGCTGTACGGATGATAGCGCCGAGATTATGCGGATCCTGAATACCGTCGAGCACGATGATAAACGGCGGCTCCCCGGCATCCTCGGCCTTCTTCAATATATCCTCAACTTCCGCGTATTCAAATGCAGCCGCCTGCGCGATTACGCCCTGATGATGTCCCGTCTCGGACATCTCGTTAAGTCTCTCTTTGGTCACATAATTAATGATGGTCCCGGCCTTTTTGGCCTCCCTGAGCACCGTGTTCACAGGACCGTCGTGCAGACCCTCCTGCACAAAAAGTTTATCGATCGTTCTCCCTGACCGATAAGCCTCAATGACGCTGTTCCTTCCCTCGATCCTTGCGTCCGGGATGTAATCCGGATCGTTCTTTGCTTCTTTCCTGCCCATATGGTTAATTGTTCTCCCGTTCATATGTAATTCCGATGCGTACGATCTCGACAAGCCTTCTCATCTGTCCGGACAGGTACAGATACCCGACTAAAGCTTCAAAGCCGGTAGCCCTGCGGTAATCCGTCACAGTCGCGTTCTTGGCCATCGTATGAGATTTCGCGTTCCTGCCCCGCCGGTAGATATCGCTCTCCTCCTTAGTGAGGCATGCTTCAATGGCCTCCATCGCCTCCGACTGCGCTCTGGCTCTGGCAAGGGCCGACGAAGCCCTGTTGAGCTCATTAGGCCGCCGCTCAGCTTCCCTGACAAGCATGGTCCTAACGAGCAGCTCGTACACAGCGTCACCGACAAATGCAAGCGTGAGCGGCGCGTAGGCCGCGGCTTCGGCGCAGCTCTCCCCGGGAAGCAGGGGCAAATTTCCCTCCGCCGCGAGCATTTGCTCATCTATAAGTAAAATATCCGTCTTGTCTTCCGGATTCATAAACTCCAATTCCTCATACCAATCAGACTGCGCAGCGAATATCAGATATAATCTGCAAATACGCAGTCGTCTATTTCTTCATAATCCCGCTCGGCTTCAGGCTGAATCTTTATAGTCTTCTTCTCTCTGAGATAATCGGACTCGCAGAAGCGCTCATCACCCGGCATGGCACCTCTCTTCTCAGTCGCAAGCCGCCTGATTTCTTCCTCAACTGCCAGCATGCGGTTGATGAGCTCGGTGTTGACTCTCTCGAGCACCTTCATATCCTGCAGAATCGGGTCCGGAAGGTGGATCTGATCAATATCATCCCTCGGTACGACCTGATTCTTCATGCGGACAACACGTCCCGGTACACCTACTACCGTGCAGTTCGGCGGGACGGACTTCAGGACGACGGAACCCGCGCCGATCTTAGAGTTCGCGCCGATCGTGATGGAGCCGAGAACTTTGGCCCCGGCCGAGACCATTACGCCGTCCTCCAGAGTAGGGTGACGCTTACCCTGTTCCTTGCCTGTACCTCCGAGAGTAACACCCTGATATAAAGTGCAGTTATCCCCGATGATCGTCGTCTCTCCGATGACGACTCCGGTCCCGTGGTCGATGAACAGGCCCTTTCCTATAGTTGCGCCGGGATGAATCTCAATACCGGTCTTTCTGGCAGCTCGCTGAGAGATCAGTCTTGCGCTCCAGTGATGACCTGCGTTCCACAGCTTATTCGCTTTTCTGTATGATCTCAGGGCATGGTAACAGGGGTACAGAAGAACATCCCAGTAGGTCCTGATCGCCGGATCCCGCTCTCTGTAGATCACATATGTCTCTTTCAATTCTTTGTACCAGCCCATACTTTATCCTCCCCGGATTATTATTCATCTCCCAAAACTTCCACACCCGGTTCCAAAATGAAGTCTCATCGCATAATATTTTTTGATTTCGACATGCTTTTATGTTCAATATGTGAAAGTGTTTATTCATGATCAGCCGTCAATCAGCGCGACCGCCTGGGCAGAAATGCCCAGACCCTCGCCGGTAAAACCGAGCTTTTCCTCCGTCGTGGCCTTAACGTTCACGCACCGGACAGGGATTTCCAGCGCATCGGCAATATTTTTCCGCATCATGTCAATGTGCGGCCTCATTTTCGGAGCCTGGGCGATGACCGTCGCATCCACGTTGTGAATGGTGAAACCGCCGCCTGCAAGTTTTGCCCTCACTGCGCGGAGCAGCATGAGCGAATCCGCGCCCTCATATTCTTTGGCGGTGTCCGGGAAATGAAGACCGATATCCCCCATGGCCGCCGCTCCGAGCAGCGCGTCCATGATCGCATGGAGCAGAACGTCAGCGTCGGAGTGTCCGAGCAGCCCCTTCTCATAGGGAATGTCGACACCTCCGATAATAAGTTTTCTCCCCTCGACAAGTCTGTGAACATCATATCCGCTTCCGACTCTGATCATTTGCTCCTCCTTAAGGCGCGCTTTGGCACGCTTTCCATTATCCTGCGTTTAATAAGACAGTTCTTTGCACATTATATCAGAATCAGCCTCTGAAATATAGTTCAACCGGTAAAATCCGAGAGCTTCTTTTCCACCGCAGCCTTGATAGAGGGCTGTACGGAGTATACTGTGTCCGGCTCCCCCTCATACAGAGCGTAGACCGAGCCGGCGGTCTCGTTATTATCGCCGATCAGGACTGTGGTCACGGTTCCGTCCCGGTCAGTCACCGAGATTCTGTAAGCCGGAGCGTCGAGCCCGTAGGGGGCAAGGTCCCTGACATCAGGGATCACCTGATATATCGAGACACCTGTCATGCCCGATGCGAGGAGGTTGGCTTTCTCCTGGTCTACCGTAATCGATTCGTCGTACTCGTACTTCCACTCTCCGTCCTCTCTTGCAAATGCAAGCTTCTCACCCGCAGAGGTCTCCCACTCGATTCTCACGATTTTGTTCGCCGTCAGATCAATCAGTGTGTCATAATGTACTTTCTGCTCTTCCTCATAGGCTGCCGAGCGGCTTTTCACAAGAAAGAAAACCCCTGCAAGAACGCAAAGAACGCCAAGCGCAAAGAGGAGTACAGTTATTTTTTTCTTCATCATTGTTTCTCCACAAAAGATAACACGCAGTCTCTGCCGCGTGTTATCAAAATCTTATCTTCTGCGTCTCCTGACAGTCACCGCGATTCCCGCAATAAGAACCGCAGCCGGAAGGCCGAACATAAGCGCGTTACCGATCAGCGTCTCTTTCCCTTCTGATACAGTCAGCGTCGGCTCATCCATCGACTTTGCTTCGATCGACACTGTCATTTCCTTATCCGTGAGGTAGGTGACAGAGTCGGCAAAAAGCTTCATGTTGCCGGCCGGCATCTCCGCGTACATCTGAAGCAGGGAGGACAGGGCATCCGAGCTGAAAAGACACGGGGACGTATAGTAGAGGATCTTCGTGATTCCGCTGCTCTCTGTCTTTGTTTCTTTGTCATCGCCCTCAAGGTCAATATCAGCTTCCCCGAAAGATCCGACTGAGCGGGTCTCCTCGATCTGGACTGCCAATGTAAACGGACCTTCCGTATCTCCGCTCTCTTTTTCCATCGTCTGCGACATCAGAGATTTACTGAAAGCTTTGGCAGACGTCGTAAAGAGGGGTGTCGCGACGACATTCAGGTCGTCACTCTCTACAGTCTCTATGCCCTGGGCAAATCCATATAGCAGATTGATCCCCTTGACAGATGCTGTCACCTGCGACGCGGTCGATGCCACCGGAAGAAGCAGGTACGGTATCTCTGTGTAATAATCCGGATCGCCTTCCATCACGTATCCGTCGACCGCGCTCACTCCGTAGGACTTAAGAATACCGGCAATATTCGGCATCTCTGTGCTCGTCGCAAGTGTGACAATCAGGGCATGACCGCCATTTTCAAGATACTTTTTGACTTTCCCGGCCTCATCCGTCGTAAAATCGCTGCCCGGCGCAAATATAATAAGGGCTTCGCAGTCCCCCGGTATCTGGGAGCTGAGCAGATTCAGCTCAGAGGCTGTTATATTGGCCTTCTCAAGCGTATCCGTCATCTCAGCGGAGAGCGCGATCTCATCGTGTCCGACCGTATAATACACTTTGCCTGAATCTTCCGAGGCGACATAGGCGATTGCAGACGTGATCTGCCCCTCCCCGTCAAAGGATGACTTATAGGTCGTGTAATCTTTGATATATATATTGTTGTAATCAATCACTTTTGATTTACCGCCGGAAGTGACAATGACGCTTCCTGACGGGACATTTGCATCCGTATACTCTTTCGCAAATGTTGGATCTGCCACAAGATCGACTTTTTTGACCTTCACATGGCTTGATGCCGCGTCATAGGATTCGAGCAGCTTTTCAATGCGCTCGTCCTCCGATCCGATCTTCGTGATGAAATTCAGCGTGACATCCTCACTGAGGCTCGCAAGTACTTCCCGGGTCGTATCGCCGATCGTGAACAGTTTATTGTAGGACGTATCGAACGTCGTCATGTCCGAAGGCAGCGCTCCCACAATAAGATTGACAAGGACGATCCCCGCGATGATGACAGCCGTCAGGACCATCGAGTAGGAACCGTTGGTCAGAGATTTCATATCAATTTTTTTCTTCATGCAGCCTCCTTACGACCATCTTCTCTTCTGGATCCGCGCTATGGTCAGCACGATGCCGACGATCGACACAGACACAAAATAAAGAAGATCCGGAATACTGAATGAACCGTACGCGAACGATTCAAAGTGCGAGAAAAAGTCGAATACCGACAAAATCTTTTCAGACTTGCCACCGAACCAGTCCGGATTTGCCATGAACGCTGCAAATGCAGCCAGTGCGCACACAAGGATCACCCCCAGCGATGCCCAGTAAAATTTTGTCATCACATAGACCAGGATGCCCAGAAGAACCGCCAGGACGATAAAGAATATCAGCGAGGCAAAGTTCGAGGCTGAGACCATAGAGTACGCGTTGTGAATGATCATAGTCACAAACACAAAAAGGATTCCTCCAATCGCGGAGATGATCAGGTTGTCCGTCAGCGACGAGATGAACATGCCACAGGAGAGGTACGCGCAGCCCATCGCAAAGAAGACCAGGATTGATAGGTAAGCTGTGCCCATCATCTCACCACCCCCGAGAGGGATCAGGATGAGGGGAAGGATGCACATCACAAGAATCGGCACAGCGAACACCGTAATCAGGGCAAAGTACTTGCCCAGCACTATATCGATAAGCGATACCGGAGCTGTGAGCAGCAGCTGATCGGTCTTCTGCCGGCGCTCGTCCGTGAAGGTGCGCATGGTCAGGACCGGGACGACGATATAAAAAATCAGGTTCGAATTAAAAACAGTGTAAACGAGCGACGCCGTGCCGTAGGACAGGTTATAGTACCTGAACATATAGCCGACGACCAGAAGCATTACTGCCACCGCGATCGGTCCTGACATTGATGTAGCGTAGCTCTTTATTTCTTTCTTATAAATAGCTCTCATTCCGCTTCCTCCCCGCTGCCTGCTTCTTTCCGTGTTACCGGAAGCCCGTCGTCCGCAGCCGTGTCAGATTCCCCGTTTTCCGGCTCCTTTTCATCAGAAACCGCCCCTGTCTGCGTCATCGCAGAAGTCTGGCTTTCTTGCGACTCAGCGTCTTCTGTCATCTCATCATCTTTGTCATCATAATCTTCATCTTCAGCATCCGTCAGTTCAAGGAAAATATCCTCAAGGCTTGCTCTCCGGACGTCAACACTATAATAGGCGCACCCGCCGGCAGCAAGTGCCGCAATAATATCCTTTCTCGGGTCACCCTCGCCGTCAAAGGTCACGATGGCCGTGACATTGCCCTCGCCGTCATCTGTGAAATCCACTTCGCTCACGTGCGCAAGACCTTCCAGAACAGGGCGCATCTCATCCGCCCGTGCAGGGGATGTAATGGTGACAGTGGCGCCTGCACTCTTTCTGGCAAGGTTCTCGGGAGAATCCAGCGCGACAAGGCGCCCCCGGGACATAATGAGGACTGTATCGCAGATTTCACTCACCTCTGCTAAAATATGGGAGCTCAGTATGACCGTGTGCCGTCTGCCGAGGGACTTTATAAGCTCGCGGATCTCGATAATCTGCTTCGGATCAAGTCCGACCGTCGGCTCGTCCAGTATAAGTGTCTCCGGATCTCCTATGATGGCCTGGGCAAAACCTACTCTCTGCTTATATCCCTTCGAGAGATGACGGATCAGTCTGTCCGCGACGTCCATAATGGACAGCTCCTGCATGGCGTGGACCACAGCCAGTTTTACTTCCTTCCGCGGGACCTTCTTAAGCTCCGCGGCAAATGTCAGATACTCCCGCACCGTCATATCCGGATACAGCGGGGGAATCTCGGGCAGATAGCCGATCGTCCTCTTGGCTTTTTCCGGCTCCTCGAGAATGTTATAGCCGTTTATAATGACATCACCCTCGGTGGCAGCAAGATATCCTGTCATGATATTCATTGTCGTGGACTTTCCGGCGCCGTTCGGTCCCAGAAAACCGTAGACCTGACCTTCATCTACTTTAAAGCTCAGATGATCGACCGCGATGTGATCTCCGTATTTTTTCGTAAGATTTCTCACTTCAATCAAAGCGTACTTCCTCCTTTGTAACCCACTGTATCATAATGGCACTTTGTGTCAGGTTTGTGAAGTCCGATTTTTATTTCAGCCATCGCTGCCCCAAAAGAGAAGGACTGCCGCGTAAGCAGCAGTCCTCCATCTCTGTATTTTGCGCAAACTCTTGATTAATCTCCGAAAATCTTCTCGAGCTCATCCTGGCAGATGACCTTGACACCGTTCTTTTTGAGAATGTCGGCAGCGGCGGCGTTGTCAGCAACCTTGATGACCAGGTAAGCCTTGTCCTTCTCGCGGGTGAGGAAAGCATAGGTATACTCGAGATTAATATTCTGTTCACCGAGCAGTGCGAGAATCTCGGACAGAGCGCCCGGCCTGTCTTCCATCTCGACCGTGAGGACCTTAGTGATCTGGCATACATATCCCTCATCCTTCAGGACAGTGACTGTATCATAGACATTATCCACGATGACACGAGCAATGCCGAAATCCATAGCGTCCGCCACGCACATGGCCCGCATATCGATATTGTTCTTCTGCAGGACCTTGCAGAATTCGGCGAGTGTTCCCGGTCTGTTTTCAAGAAATACAGATATCTGCTTTGTCGTCATAGTATTTACCTCCTCAAAAGGTGTGTGTAATTATTATCCTTTATAAAGGTTGCGTTTGTCAATAACGCGGACAGCTTTTCCTTCGGAGCGGACGATGCTCTTCGGAGTGACAAGCTTGACATCCGCATGGATACCCAGCATGGACTTGAGACCGGCGACAAGCTCTCTCTCCTTCGCGGAGACCTTGGACAGCTCATCGGAGAACATCTCCGGAGTCATCTCCACACGGACTTCAAGCGAATCGCTGTTCTTATGGCGATCGACAATGATCTGATAGTTAGCTGCATATCCATGGTTCAGGAGGACAGTCTCGATCTGTGATGGGAATACGTTGACGCCCTTGACAATAAGCATGTCGTCGGAGCGGCCGAGAGGCTTCGTCATCTTTACAAATGTACGTCCGCAGGAGCACTTCTCTCTGGACAGGATGCAGATATCTTTTGTGCGGTAACGAAGGAGCGGGAAAGCTTCTTTTGCAAATGAAGTAAACACCAGCTCACCCTTCTCGCCTTCCGGAAGGACTTCACCGGTCTTCGGATCAATGATCTCGGCAATGAAGTAGTCTTCATTGATATGCATACCGCTCTGCTCCTGGCACTCGAATGAAACACCGGGACCCGAGATCTCTGTCAGGCCGTAAATATCATATGCCTTGATACCGAGAGTCTGCTCGATATCACGGCGCATTTCCTCTGTCCAGGCTTCAGCGCCGAAAATGCCGGCTTTGAGGTGAATCTTGTCCCGGACCCCTCTCTCCTGGATAGACTCACCAAGATACGCGGCATAGGACGGCGTGCAGCACAGGACTGTCGCGCCGAGATCCGTCATAAACTGGATCTGGCGGTCTGTATTTCCCGAAGACATGGGCAGGGTCAGGCAGCCAACTCTGTGGGAGCCGCCGTTGAGTCCGGCACCGCCCGTGAAAAGACCGTATCCATAGCTGACTTGTACCACATCATCCTCGTTGGCTCCCGCAGCAGTCAGCGCGCGCGCGCAGCACTCTTCCCAGAGATCAATGTCATTCTGCGTATAGAAAGCAACGACGCGGCGTCCTGTGGTTCCGGAAGTACTCTGGATGCGGACACAGTCTGAGAGCGGTCTTGCCATCAGGCCGTAGGGGTACGCATCTCGGAGATCGTCCTTTGTGAGGAATGGAAGCTTGTGAAGATCCTCAATGCCTTTAATATCATCAGGTGTGACCCCTTTTTTCTCCATCTTCTTTCGATAGTAGGGAACATTGTCCCATACTCTCTTCACGCAGTCGACAAGGCCTGCGTTCTGCCATTCAATAACCTGTTCCCGGGAAGCGGTCTCCTTCTCCGGAGAGAAATACTTGCTCATAATAATAGCTCCTCTCTACTATATAGCACTTAGGCAATTGCGAGACCTGACGTGATCTCGGATGCCTGATAAAGTACTGGTTGAAATTTTATCACTTTAAAGCGGTGTAATGCAATAGTTAATTTATATTTAGAATAAATATATTTAAGTTTATCTCAATTTAATCTATGGTTTACTAACCCCGGATTATGCGATATGAT
The DNA here is from genome assembly GCA_045221675.1 of Lachnospiraceae bacterium. Classification (GTDB taxonomy): domain Bacteria; phylum Bacillota; class Clostridia; order Lachnospirales; family Lachnospiraceae; genus Chordicoccus. The sequence goes on from JBGUWZ010000012.1 coordinate 48,806, forward strand.
AGCTAAAACTTCCTGCGGCGGACACATGCATTTGCCCATGGCCTGCTGATATAAGACGTTTCATGAGGTGATTATGGAAAACACGATAAGAATAACAGCCGGAGAACTCAGGAATTTCTATACAGCTCTACTGGCAAAGCTGGACTTTGATTCTGCCAGAAGGCGGACCCTTTCGGAGATCATACTGGCATCTTCCGACTATCAGGCTGCCTCAGTTCTTTTTGACCGGGTCACATCCGGTCTCATCGATCCGAAAGCCCTGCCGGTGCACGTCGGCAAAAGACGCCGTTCGGTGATGATAGACGGTACCCGCACCGAGCCTCATCTCACATGCCTTCTGGCTATGGAATGCGCGTGCGAGACCGCTGCGTCCGAAGGTGTAGGCATGGTTCTTGTCCGCGGCCTCCTGCCGGTCCGACGGCTCAGACTTTACGAGAAAGTCGCTGCCGCCCACGGCCTTGCTGCCGTAGTCAGAGAAGCCGTCTATGAGGATGATACAGACACAAAAATAACCCACAGCTTTCTCGCTGTGGATCCGGGGCACTTCGGAGACCGTAAAGATCTCACGCCGCTCCTTATTGAATTTGCTCAAAAAACCGGTGATGCGGGGATCCCGACTCCATTCGGCATCGATCCTGCGTTTGAAAAAGAAGGCACCGCACGCACCTACACAGGCAGCGTGACCGCTGCCTTTAAGAACAGAGACGCAATCGAAGTCCCGTCCTTAGTCGCAGATGACTGGAACGAGATCGCCGCCGCGCTGGAAATAAAATCTCCGCTCACCGGAACAGTCTAAATCACAAGCGTCTCTTTGCCGAAACCAAGCGGAAGCAGCTCACCCAGGGTGAGCTCTTTTGTTTCTTCGGGGGATTTCGCGAGGATCACGATGAATGTATCGGGGTCACAGAATTCTCTGAGCACCTGACGGCATACACCGCAGGGCGGACAGAAATCTGTGACCTCGCCTTCCTTTCCGCCGACAATACAGATCGCTGCGAAATCGCGCTCACCGCACGCGACCGCGCGGAAGACAGCAGTCCTCTCCGCGCAGTTCGACGGGCCGTATGCGGCGTTTTCAACGTTGCATCCTCCGTACAGCATGCCATTTGCGCCAAGGAGGGCAGCTCCGACTTTAAAATGGCTGTAGGGGGCATATGAATACTCTAACATTCGGAAGGCTTCAGTGACCATTTCCTTTTTGACCTGTTCGTTCATATAAGTCTCCCTGATCATGACAGACACGAGTTCCGCTCGCAAAACTTAAAGTTGATTCGGGTCAGCGTCAGCTGATTCCGAGAACGCCCCGGCGTTCTTGCCGCGATGTGTGCAGTGCGAGAGCGCCTGTCTCTCAGACAGCTGTCTCGAGCGCAAGCTCCATCATCTTCGTAAAGGTCTTCTGGCGATCCTCGGCACTCAGTTCCTTCCCTGAATAGATTTCATCGGAAATAGTGAAAATGGCGAGCGCATTCTTGTTCCAGCGGGCTGCATTCATGTAGAGGGCAGCTGCCTCCATCTCGAGGCAGATGATGCCCATCTTGCCCCATATCGCGGGAACGTCTCTGTCCATGTTATAGAATACATCCTCTGACAGGCAGTTGCCGACAACGATGTCTGTGCCGAGGCGCTCTGCGGTCTTCGCGCATTTGTAGAGAAGATCCCAGGACGCGATTGCTGAGAAATGTCCGTTCAGGCAATACTGGTCCTGCCATGCCGAGGTCGTGCTTGCTCCCTCTGCCACCACTATGTCGTTGATGTGGACGTTCTCATTGATCGAACCGGCTGAGCCGATGCGGATCAGGTTCTCGCACCCATAATAATTAAAAAGTTCAAATGAGTAAATGCCTATGGACGGCATTCCCATCCCGCTGCCCATAACGGAAACTTCTTTCCCCTTATAGGTCCCGGTATATCCGAGGATATTCCGGACTCCGTTCACAAGGCGCGCATTTTCAAGAAAGTTTTCGGCAATAAACTTTGCTCTCAGCGGATCTCCCGGCAAAAGGCAGGTCTTTGCGAAGTCTCCCGGCATCGCTGAATTGTGCGGGGTAGGTGTGTGTGCAATATGAGCCATAGTCTCCTCCTTTCAAAATTACAGTTCTTTAATTGCCTCTATTGCGACCCTGATGCACAGATCGGTGTCGCGCACGACCGGGTTTTCAAGCCCCAGCTTTGCTCTCTCCTGATTGGCCATGACCAGCATGACCGCACCGACGCGGACCCCTCTGGCAGCACCTGCAATAAAGAGAGTCGAGCTCTCCATCTCGGAGCCGAGGCATCCCATCCGGACCCAGGCATCCCATTTGTTCACAAGCTCATAGGACACCGGCATTTTCTCCGGTTCGTGCTGTCCGTAGAATGCGTCTTTGCACTGCACGACACCGACGTGGTACGGCGCGCCGATGGTCTTCGCTGCCCTGACAAGGGCTGTAGTGACCTCATAATCCGCTGCCGCCGGATACTCGATCGGGGCATACTCTCTGCTTGTGCCATCCATGCGCACAGCCGCCGTCGCCACTATGACATCACCGCTCTTCACATCCGTCTGCATGCCGCCGCATGTACCGACGCGGATAAACGTATGCGCACCGCATCGGACAAGTTCCTCGAGGGCGATGGCTGCGGATGGGCCACCGATGCCGGTCGACGTGACTGACACTTTCTTACCTGCGACAGTGCCTGTGTAGGTAACATACTCCCTGTTGTCCGCGATGAAGACGGGATCGTCGAAATACTTTGCGATCTTCGCGCACCGCTTCGGGTCACCCGGCAGTATGACGATCTCGCCAACCTCCCCGGGGGCCACCTGAATGTGATACAGCTTTTCTTTGTCTGCCGAATAATTGATCATTTGCACCTCCGTTCGTCACTGTCCATCAGATTGAATTATCTGCTGAGCTCATTTTACCGTTTTACTTTTTTACCGGCTGCCTGGATGGCATGTGCAGGATCATCTTCCAAATGCAAGTACAGTGAGCGCGAGGCAGATGACTCCGACAGGAATCATGAAGATTGCCCTGCCGACACCCTTGAATCTGTTGATCCTGAATGTGTCCGGGTGATAAATGTGCTTCCATATCGTGTACGTCTCTCCCGGCACATATGCCTGGGCATCCTTGACGCTGAACTTATCCTCCGATACGCCGGGTGCTTCAACACCGTGTATTTTGATCCTGAACAGCAGCTGTCTTCTTTCAGTCTCTTTCCCTATGGCCTTTTTATTTCTGACAGGCTTTTCGAAAACTCCCTCATCCCTGACTTTATAGAAAAAGAATGGCTGAATAATAAAATTAACCCCGCCCATGATCATGACGACCGAGATGAACAGAAGCAAAAATCCTACTGACTGAAATAAATCCATACAATACCTCTCTCACACCGCACCGTTTCCTCGCGGCATCGTTTCTTAAATATGTTCACTATTATCGCACATGTTTCCGGTCATGCCTACAAAAAGCAGGTAAAAAATGCGAACGGATCCGATTTTTAGAATTTCATCTCAAACTTTTTATTTTTACTTTATAAAATTTATTATTTTTTCAGTCCACGTACAAATTCGTTTCACATTTACCCTGTATAGTATACACCAGATAGAGAAACAACCACTCACTATCTCCCCCCTCATTAAGAATAAGAGAGAGAGACCTGCAAAGGTCTCTTTTTCTTATGTCCGATTCTCCCCGGTCTCTTCAATGCGGTGGTGTACCGTTATCCGGCCACCGGCAATCTTACGTGTCAGTTTCGCTGCTGAGATCATACAGGCGGCTGCCGGATTGGGGCTTACACCTGAATCAGATATTCTTAGCGCATATGTCAGACAGGCAGCACCTGTCACAGTATGGCTTTGTCCTCGCCGTGCATACATCTCTTCCGTGCTCGACGAGCCTGTGGCACAGGGCATTGCCCTCCTCCGGCGGCACGATTTTCCAGAGAGCCATCTCGACCTTCTTCGGGTCCTTTACTCCGTCCACAAGGCCGATGCGGTTCGTCAGCCGTATGCAGTGCGTATCCGTGACGATGGCCGGCTTGCCAAAGACATCTCCCATAATGAGATTGGCGCTCTTCCGCCCCACTCCTGGCAGTTTGAGCAGTTCATCAAATGAATCCGGCACCTTCCCCTGATACTTATCCCTCAATATTCGCATGCAGGCGCTGATATCCCTGGCTTTACTCCTGCCCAGGCCGCATGGGCGGACAATCTCCTCGATTTCTTCGGGTGTCGCTTCCGCGAGCGCATTGACATCCGGATATTTTTTATACAGTTCTTCGACGATCACATTGACTCTGGCGTCGGTACACTGGGCTGCCAGCCGCACACTGACAAGCAGCTTCCAGGCTTCGTCGTAATCCAGTGTGCAGTCCGCGTCCGGGTACTCTGCTGCAAGGCGCCTGATGACTTCCAATGCTAGTTTTTTCTTATTCATATAAATACTCCTTTTCACTCCCGGTATTATACCACAGGATGACCGCTCTGTCATTTTGCGTTTCCCTGATACGCAAAGTATAATCCGCTCATTATAAAGCTGTTCAGACAGGCTTATCTTACATGTCGTTAACGGCGGCAAAGCATCCATCTTCGTGAGAAAAGCATTGCAGGTCCGACTGAGAGACCAAAAAGCGTTAGCTTTTTTGGCTCGTAGGGAAGTGACCTGCGTTTTTCGATGAAGATGATGTTTGCGCCGGTTTATGGAACTCTGCTCCAGCCTGTCTGAACTGTTAGCCATTGTATCGAAAAGATGCGAATTTTTCATATAAACGCCCCTTCATTTGTGGAAAACGGCGGACTTTTTTCAAACCACTTGACAGCAGGTGTGTTTTAGTGTATACATGTGTCTTGTCAGTAGTAAATACATCTGTTGACGACAACATGGTAAAAGCACAGAACAATACATCTGTTTTCCAAAAAGGAGGAAACTGATCATGAATAAATTCAAAGCTTTCCTTAAGCGCAAGGACATTGAGATCTCTGTCAAACGTTACCTGATCGACGCTCTCGGAGCAATGGCACAGGGTCTCTTCTGCTCATTGCTCATCGGGACCATCATCAACACGATCGGTTCTCAGTTCCACATCGGTTTCCTCACGACACCGGTCGCTACAGTTGCCGGAGCCGAATACACCATCGGAGGTCTTGCTACAGCCATGAGCGGACCCGCGATGGCAGTCGCCATCGGATCAGCCCTGCACTGCCCCCCGCTTGTACTGTTCTCACTGATCACAGTAGGCTTTGCGTCTAACGCTCTCGGCGGAGCCGGCGGTCCGCTGGCAGTGCTCTTTATTGCCATCATCGCATCCGAAATCGGAAAAATGGTCTCAAAGGAGACCAGGGTTGATATTCTTGTCACACCGCTCGTGACCATAGGTGTCGGTGTTGCGCTCTCCGCATGGTGGGCTCCGGCCATCGGCACGGCTGCCATGCACGTCGGTGATTTCATCAAGTGGGCAACAGAACTGCAGCCGTTCCTCATGGGTATTCTGGTCTCGCTCGTTGTCGGCGTAGCACTGACACTGCCGATCTCCTCGGCTGCTATCTGTGCAGCACTGGGTCTTACAGGTCTCGCGGGCGGTGCCGCTGTCGCGGGGTGCTGCGCACAGATGGTCGGATTTGCAGTTATGTCTTTTCCAGAGAATAAGTGGGGCGGCCTCGTCTCCCAGGGAATCGGCACATCCATGCTTCAGATGGGCAACATTGTCAAGAATCCGCGCATCTGGATTGCTCCCTGCATCACAAGCATGATCACCGGACCGATCGCGACCTGCGTTTTCCGCCTCCAGATGAACGGCGCGGCAGTCAGCTCCGGCATGGGAACATGCGGTCTGGTCGGCCAGATCGGCGTCTACACAGGCTGGCTGAACGACATCGCTGCCGGGACAAAAACCGCCATCACGGCTTCCGACTGGATTGGTCTCATCATGATCAGCTTCATTCTGCCGGCAATCCTCTGCCCGCTCATCAACGCTGCGCTGAATCGCATCGGCTGGGTCAAGGCCGGCGACCTTGCCCTTTCCTGATGGGCTGTCATGAACTGAGATATAGATGAACTTCCCTCCTAAATGCGTCTGCGGCGCGCAGCGCAATCAGGAGGGAAGTTTTTTACATTTCGGGAAATTCATTTTGATGCAATTATATGTGACAAACTGTTTCCAATTTTATACAAGGATTTTTTCATAATATCTTGAAATACAAATGCTGAAAAGAGTATTATAATAATGGTTTCAGAAGACTATTATAATAACGTCTCTGCATTTCGGCATCAGGAACCACACGGTTTTTCGGAAGTGCCCGGCTACATTAATATTTTAACTTACTTTGCTTACGCACCCGAGCGAAAAACCCCTTGCCCGGCGTAAGAGCGGCCCGTCCATTTATCTGGACGGGCCGTTTTAATCTCTGGTGTAATTTCTCGTGACGAATGTCTATGCGGCAGGGACGCCGAGGCCTTCCTGCTTTTTACAGATGGTCATCTGAATGCTTTTCTCCGGTGAACCAGCTCCGAATGAGATACGTCGGCGTGCAGCTCCACGCATGGCAATAGCTGTTGATGATAGCCCCGCCGTAGGGAGAGTCATCCGGGTGCTCCGGATCCCAGGCTTCCCAGAACGTATCGGCACCGGCATCCATCATGCTTCCCCAGTAGGCCTTCATATGATCGAGCGCTTTCTCCTTGAGACCAACGCGGAGCAGCGCGCTCACATAATAATGATGCATATAGGGGGTCTTCATCGGGAAACAGTCGAAAAACTCCTCGGACCGCTCCATCAGCGCCCTTGCCTCATCCGGGTGCAGCACATCTGCCAGCACCATCCAGATCTGTGTGATAACAGATGCCTCGCTGCCGGAGACAAAGCATTTTCTCTCTTCATCATAATACGCCGTTCTGGCTACTCTCTTCAGTCTTTCAAGCTGTTCATCGAGCCACGATGACTGAGACCAGTCATTCTTTCTTCTCGCAAGTCTTCTCGCGTAGCGCAGCGCATAGATCAGAACGGCGAGGGCACCCGCGCTCTTGTCCATTTCCTCGTTCCAGTCGAGGAATGCATTTGCAGCTCTTTCCTTTTCAATAGTCCCGTCGAACTCAAGATAGCGCAGAGTTATCTCGATCTGCTGCATAGCGATGTCGTAGAGATCTTTCAGAGTCTCCTCATCGTTCGTCTGCTGCATATACTCCTCGAGCGCGACAACAAAGAACAGCGAATAGTCAAAAAGCCAGGTATCATCGGCCTCCACCGTCGGTTTTGTGAAGAGGCAGGCCGCAATTCTTCCGTCCGGGAACCGGCTGCCGGCAAAAAGATACAGGCATCTGCGGACCAGATCATAGTTGCGGAACGTGCAGTAATTGGCCAGTGCCTGAAGGCGCAAATCGCCCATCCACAGCCGCTGGTCGCGCTTCGGTCCGTCCTCGAAGACATCCTGCATACAGTTTTTCAGGGTCCGCAGGCTGATCTCATCCATTTTCTGAAGGAACGGGTCAGGATGCGTGCATGGAGTCAGCTTGCGCATATCCGCGGATGTCACTGTCTTGCACTCGGCATTGCGGACGACCAGCTTGTACTTGACGGACGTATCCATGGTCGTGATCTTCAGGTACCGGAAAGCGTGCCGCCGCGGAAGCTCCACCACAGCGGGGAGCACGTCGACGTGTATGTATTCCTCCTGGATCCAGCTCTGTGATATCCAACCGCTGTAGTCCTCGGAGTTTTCTGCCAGTTCTTTATATGTCTCGGCAAATTTCAGCTTCAGATAGGCGGGCGCGTCCGGATGGCTTCCGGTATAAGTGAACTCCAGAGTAACGTTCCCGACCAGATGCGTGCCGAAATCAAGACACAGGTTCTCTCCTTTTCCCATCGCAAGGTGATGCACTCGGTGCATCTCGATCTCCTCTGCCTCCGGGCTGTACCTGTCCTTCAGGACAAACGCTCCGACCGGCTCCACAATTTGATGGTGCAGAATCGGGCGAAGCTTCTCAGCGGTATCAAGGAGCTTTGCGTTATTGAGCGGATGAAAATCCTGAATAATACTTATGAGTGCCATTAGATGTCCTCCTTATGTCCATTATTACTAAAACTTCCGAAGGGTATCGCCCTGCGACCATGTCCTTCAAAGCAGTATTGCCTGGTATGATGGGGAGATGCCAATTTCACACGTCCGCTGCTGTTATGATGAACGGTCATCAGGGAGGATCCGGACGGATTGCCTGCTTTGTCTTCATAGTTTTATTTCTCTTTTATTATACTATCTAATTCGTGCTGATGCCACGTTTGACGCCAATGATCTCAATGTTGTCGCAAAATGCCGGTGAGCCAAAAAAGAGACCGCCGAAGCGGTCTCTCAAAACATTATGCAAAATGCACATCAGCCCTTAACGGCACCGGATGTGACACCCTCAACGATGTAGCGCTGCAGGAAGACATACAGGATCAGGATCGGCAGCATAGCGAGAAGCAGGGCTGCCATGACCAGACCGATATCCGTGGAGTATGTTCCGTAGAAAGCCTGGGTCGCGATCGGGATCGTGTAGAGTTCCTTCTTGGTGAGCACAAGGCTGGGAAGGAGGTAATCGTTCCAGAACGCCATAGCGTCGATAATAGCTACAGTTGCGATCGTGGGCTTAAGAAGCGGGAATACGATCTGCCAGTATGTCTGCCAGCGCGTACAGCCGTCGATCAGAGCGGCTTCCTCGAGTTCCAGAGGAATATTCGTGTGAATAGATCCGTGGAACATGAACGTCGCCATCGACACTGAGAAACCGACGTGCATCAGGATCAGTGTGAGTCTGTGGTTCAGGACGCCGAATGTTCCGCCGTATACGGATACGAGGGGAACCATGAGGACCTGGAACGGAATGACCATGGAAGCGACCATCGCTGAGAACATCAGCGCGCATGCCGGCCATTTCTGATTTCTGACGATGACAAATGAAGCCATGGAGGAAACGAGAATCGTCAGGATCGTTGACGTAATCGTTATTATGGCTGAATTGCCGAAAACACGCCAGAAATTCATTTTCTTCATAGCTTCCGGGAAATTCTTCAGCGTGAAGCCGTGTTTGCCGATCAGTGCAAGCGGATTGGAAGTGATATCCGCCTTGGTCTTAAAGACATTGATCACGACAAGGATGAACGGAGCTACGAAGCAGAGGAAAAGAAGGAGCAGCACGACCCACATGACTGCGTGCATTATTCTCTTTTTTCTTGCGGCTTTTTCATTATCAGTCATTATGCGGCCACCTCCCCTTTCTTACCGATGTAGACCTGCGTGATACCGACAACGGCGCAGATCACGAACAGGATCAGAGCCTCGGCCTGACCGAGACCGTAATTCTTGTACGTGAAAGCCTGCCTGTAGACGTGCATAGCGGCCATAACGGATGATCCGTACGGCTCGCCGTTGGTCAAAGACAGGTTAACATCGTACACGACGAAGCATCTGGTGATGGACAGGAATATACACTGTACAAAGGATGCGCGCATAAGCGGAATCGTGACATTCCACATAGCCTGTGCAGGTGTACATCCATCGATGAGTGCTGCCTCCTTGAGCGCGTCAGAGACGCTCATGAATCCGGCGACGTATATAAGCATCATGTAGCCTGCGTACTGCCAGACGGCAACCAGGATGAGGCAGAACATAGCGCCTCCCGATGTTGCAAGCAGGGATGAAGCGTTGCCGCGTGAGATTGCGCTCGCAACCGCAACAAAGGCACGGTTAAAAACGAATTTCCAGACATAACCGAGGACGATACCGCCGATCAGGTTCGGGATGAAGAAACCTGCGCGGAAGAAGTTCTGTCCCTTGACACCGCTGGTGACAAGATATGCCAGGAAGAACGCGATAATGTTGATAAGTATAACAGCGAAAATAGAATAGATGGCTGTGCGTCCGAGCGCATGCCAGTAGTCTGTGTCAGCAAATGCCGCAGCGTAGTTGGCACCACCCACTAACGGCTTTGTCTTTGAGATGCCGTCCCAGCTCGTGAATGTCAGGTAAATACCATATACAAATGGTATGATGACGACCGCGCAGAAAAGGACAGCCGCAGGTCCCGCGAACATCAGGAACTGCTTCACCTTATAGGAGAGCGTATTTTTATTCATTGAATCCTCCTCTAAGTAGCACACAGGGATCGCCGGAGATCCGGGATCCCTGCATGTTATTGTTTGGATTTGCCCTTATTATAGAATCAGTGAGCGCCTACCTGTGCTGTTGACCAGTACTTTGTGATCTCATCAGCCAGACCTGCGCGATCGATTTCGCCTGCGAGATACTTCTGCATAGAAGCGCCGCATACTGAATAGTGATCATCCGGAAGGTAATTGTAGTTTGCTATCAGAGCATCTGCATCAGTGTATTCCTTGACAGACTTGCCGAGCGGATCCGCTACCGGAAGCTCGTTATTGGAGTATGCAGGAACAAGAGCGCAGTCATTGACAAGGAATGCCTGGCCTTCTTCGTCATTTGCGAGCCAGTTAAGGAAATCCTTAGCTGCCTGGACCTGCTCCGGAGTTGTCTTGTCGGACGAATCGATGAAGAAATACTTTGATCCGCCGCCGACCAGCTTCTCATTTGTTCCGTCGCCGCTGTTGTTCGGAACCGGCATCATGCCCATGTTCTCTGAGTAATCATATGCATTGATGACAGCCCAGTCCCAGTTGCCGCCGTACATGAAAGCGATCTCGCCTTCAGCCAGCTTCTGCTCTGTGATCTCGCGCTCTGCGGAGATAGCAGCATCCTTAGCGTAGTTGTTGTCTTTAAGAACATCAAATGTATCCATCAGAGCGTTGAACTTCTCATCGTCGATAAGCTTGATAGATCCATCCTGGATACCTGCGATGAATGCATCCGGGTCATCATGCTGCTCATAGACCTCAGCAAGGAAGTGAGCTGCCAGAGACCAGTCCTCTTTCATGACGCCTGTCGGAGCTGCCATGCCGCCGGCGATGAGCTTGTCGATGATGGCCTGGAAGTCTTCTGTTGTCTTGATGGACTTCGGATCGAAAGCTTCACCGGTAGCAGCTTCAATCGCGTCAGCGTTGTAGATGATGCCGCGGGCTTCGATACAGACCGGGAATCCGTAAACCTTGTCACCGATAGAGATAGCCTGTGTTGTGTTAGCTACCCATTCCTCGCCGGTAAGGTCCACTGCGTGCTCTTCCGCGAGTGAGTAGATATCCTTGGCATCTACCATGGAAAGAGTATACGGCTCGTTGGAAGAATATCTGGTTGCAAGATGAGCTGCTACTGTATCGCTGGAGTAGTAAACTTCAACGCCTACGCCCTTCTCTTCGGAATATTCCGCTGCCTTCTCCTCAAGCTGGCTCTGGATCTCCATCTTTGAGTTGAAGACTGTGATATTCGTGCCGCTGTCCGATGATCCGCCGGAAGCTCCGCCTCCTCCGCAGCCTGCCATAAGGCCTGCTGTCAGGACAGCCGCGACTAGTGTTGTTACGACTTTCTTGATGTTTCTCTTCATGTTTCCTCCCTTTCCGGGCTCTCGCCCTTAGATTGCCGGTCCGAATTGTTTTTGGATTCCGGCTTATTAAATAGTTACCGCTGCATAACCGGAAATGACCCGCATCATCGGCACCAAGCGGTCCGGCACGCATATTGCAGGGCTGCATCGCCTATGCCTTCTGTCCGAATGTCTCCCTGAAACAGAACACGCGCAAGACCTTAAAATGCCTCAGATATGGATATCCCGCTTAGTCACATCAATGGCTGACTTCCCCTCCGTGCGGAAAACAATCTTTTCCGCTGAAAGCCTGGTCGGAATCACTGTCGACACAACATATCTGCCGTCATTAATGAACACTTCAGAGCTGAATCTGTCCAAAATGATCCGAAATTTTATGTTCCCATCCATACTCTCTTCGACCAGACATCCGCAATGATGTGTGATTCTTTCGGGAGATCCGGAATGCTTGCGGCCAATTTTGACCATCCCGTCTTCGGGACTGAAACAAATTGAACTGTAACTCTCATCATCCGCAGCCAAACACACAGAGAATTCTCTATAGAGAGGTTCGTCCGTCACCGGTCTCACATTAATCTCGATGTCCACGCAGCTGCCCTCCATGCCATAGAGGAATACTTCATCGGAGACCGGCACATTTTTATATGTCAAGATATTTGTGTAATACTGTTCAAGTTCCCGCGCAGGATTCTGGCAGAGCCTGCTGTCCGTCACGGACAGCTCTCTGGGTATGGTCATCTGACCTGCCCACTGCCCGGTTCTTTCCCGATCAGAACGGATATCCCGATTCTGCATACACGCAATCAGAATTCTTCTCCCGTCGGGAGTCAGCAGAGTCCGGGGGAAACAAAAATCAGTTCCGTAGTCGATCGGCTGATCCAGGTAGGGTGTAAATATCCCGCTCTCACGGTCATAATCGCCGAAAATTGCAGTGCTGCCGCTATGGTCGTCCGGCTCGCAGGACTTCATCTCCTTCGAACTTAAGAGAATGACCCACGTACCGCTAAGCTCAAAAAAATCCGAGCATTCGTACATGCTGCCAAATCTTGCGCTGATATCAATCACCGGTTCTTCATGGTTAACATGATTGATGCCGGCACCCATTTCTGCGGGCAGATGTCTCCAGTCAAATAATGTGCTGCTTACCGCATGCCCCACATGCGTAGGATCACAGCACAAATCATAGGGAATGTATTGATAAAACAGATGATATTCGTCTTTATAAAAGAAAAAGTCATTCGGACCACTTGCACATCCGCAATATGGAGTGAGATGGAACATCGGGCGTTCTTCTGCCATACCATCCTCGCCGCGTTCGCTCCGTGCCCGTCCTGAAGCAGTCAGTTCTAAGCTCTCCATGCTTTTTACCCGTCTGTCACAATACTCATTGTTACATATGTAAAACTTATTTTTACATTTTCTGTTACATTATATTTGTAACTCTGACATTCGTCAATTTGCTATTTGTACATAATTTTGCACTCCCATTTTTACAATTTTCACAAAATGTAAAATGTCCGCTTTTTTTTCGTTGCATTTGACTATTATTTGTCATTTTTGTATAATTTTATGTAGCTAACAGGCATCGTGCATCTTAGGCAACAGGAGGAAGCTACATGTCAGGGCGCGTGACTATGCAGGATATTGCCGATTCACTGGGACTATCCAGAAACACTGTCTCAAAGGCATTTAATAATACAGGTGTAATTGCTGAATCTACAAAGGATCTCATTCTCCGCAAGGCAGCAGAGATGGGTTATAAAAATTCGACAGGCAGCGCTATGCCGAATGCGATTCCGATCGCATCCGACAAGAAAGAGATTGCCATGCTTACCTGCTATATACCGGGAGGCTCGCACTTTGCGGTGACTACGATTGATCGTATACAGCAGAATCTTTCATCATGCGGGTACAGCCTGGCATTTTATCGTGTGACACAGAGTGAACTCACGGATCTTCGTCTGCCCGGCAGCTTCAGCACTGATAAAGTCGCAGCCATTTTCTGCATGGAACTTTTCAGCTACGAATATTGCGAAATGCTGTGTTCCCTCCCCATTCCTATTCTCTTTATCGATACCCCTGTAAAACCGGGTCGGAGTCCCCTCATGGCGGACACACTTTTCATGGAAAATCAGGCAGGAATCTATTCGTTTGTCTCACAGATTGCGGAAAAGGGTAAAAAATCCGTCGGTTTTGTGGGTGATATGCTCCATTGCCGCTCTTTTTTCGAGCGGGCAAGCGCCTGCATCACCGCTGCTGCGGTTTTCGGGCTGGAGCCTGCCGAGAAGTACTCAATTCCCGCTTTTCCGCCCTCCAAAATGCAGCTGCAGCCGGCCAACTACGTCACTTATGCTGACATGCTCTACAGTGCCCTGCAGAACTTTTCAAAGCTTCCCGACGCATTTATCTGCGCAAATGACTTTATCGCCATAAACCTCATCAGTTCCCTGAGGCGCATGGACATACGCTGCCCGGATGATGTCCTGGTCATGGGCTTTGATGATTCTCCGGAATCACGCTATCACGCGCCGGCTGTAACTACTGTACATATTCATACACAGGTCATGGGCGATATAGCTTCCGAGCTCATACTGAACCGTATAGCTGATCAGACCCGCGAACCCAGAACAGTCTACGTGCCGACGGAGCTCATTTTGAGGGAGTCGACGCAGATATAGATGCATTCATTCCTGAGGTACTTTATGGAAAAAGAGATTCATCTTATTAAAAAGAAGCGGAAAGGACTACTTTCTCTGATATTCAGCCGCACCGGGGTCATACTAATACTCTTCGCTCTTGCGGTACTGACCGCACTCTCCGTTCTGAACTGGTTCGCAGGTCTCATCGCTCATATCAGTGCCGGCATCATCCTGTTCAACGTCATTGTCATAGTCTATCTTGTGAATTCGGAGATGGATTCTTCCGCGAAGTCCACGTGGATACTGATCATTGCAGTCACCTCCGTTTTCGGAGCGCTGTTTTATCTATATACGAGGTCCTCGCTTGGAAGCGCCGCTGTAAGAGAAAGTCACAAAAAGCTGCTCAGTACTCACAAAAACGACCTCATTCAGGATGAAGACGCAATAAGCAATCTGGAAGCTGACAGCCCTGAGACACGGGATCTGGTCACCTACCTGAACCGGTCCGGGACCTACCCTGTGACACAGGGCAACGAGGTCACCTACTATCCTCTTGGGGAAGACAAGTGGAAAGACATGCTGATCGAGCTCGAGAAGGCAAAGCATTTCATTTTCATGGAATACTTCATTATCGATGAGGGGAAAATGTGGGGGACGATCCTGGCTATTCTGAAGCGCAAGGCCGCCGAGGGAGTAGAGGTCCGCGTCATGTACGACGGCATGTGCGCATTTTCTACGCTGCCTTACAATTACCCTGAAATGCTCGAGGGTATAGGCATCAAGTCCAAGATGTTCTCTCCTCTCACACCCTTCGTCTCGACACATTACAATTACCGTGACCACAGAAAGATTCTGGTCATTGACGGCAAGGTCGGCTTCAACGGCGGCGTAAATATAGCGGATGAATATGTCAATGAGATAGATCGTTTCGGTCACTGGAAAGACACCGCGATCCGCATCAAAGGGCCGGCGGTCAAAAATCTGACTCTCATGTTCCTCAACATGTGGGAGATCCTCGCCCCGGACGCTGATTATTCCAGATATTTAGATGTGCCGACGGAGCCCTGCCCTTCGGTCAAAGGCTACGTCATTCCCTACGCGGACAACCCGTTCGATGACGACAAGGTGGGCGAAAAAGTTTACATGAGCATTCTGAACAGGGCAAATCATTATGTCCACATCATGTCGCCCTACCTGATTCTCGACGACGAGCTCCTCATGGCTCTGAAGTACGCCGCGGAGCGAGGCATCGACGTCAAGCTGATCCTGCCGGGAATCCCCGACAAAAAAATGGTGTACAATCTGGCAAAGAGATATTTCAGGACTCTGCTATCTTCAGGTGTAAAGATCTATCTCTACACTCCGGGCTTCGTCCATGCCAAAGTCTTCGTCTCTGACGACGTAAAAGCTGTCGTCGGAACAATTAACCTTGACTATCGAAGCCTCTACCACCACTTTGAGTGCGCAACGTATATGTATGGCACAGACTGCATTGCTGACATCGAAGACGATTTCACAAAAACACTGGAGAGCTGTCACCAGGTCACAATGGAGGATATTAAAAACGAGAAGTTCCTTGTCCGGCTGACAGGAGGTCTGGCAAGGCTCGTGGCTCCACTGCTGTGATTCTAAAAGAAAAATCAAAGAGAGGCTGCCGCATTAGACGGTGCCAGACATAAAGCAGTCATTTGCAACAAACGTCTGCTATATGTGAGGCCTGCATCTATGCGGCAGCCGCTTACATTTTTACAGAAGGCATAAAGCCAAAAGAAATCTGATAAAATTTCAAAAAACCTGTAACGAAAGTCCATCGCTTTGCATTAACTGACAGAACCGAAAAGAAAGGAGGTGAGAAGCCGATGTCGATGGAAGAAATATACCAGCAGTACGCGAAGGTCGTGTACGGGTTCCTGCTCACAAAAACGCACGACTCATATATAGCGGAAGAACTGACACAGGAGACCTTCTTCCAGGCGATTCGAAGCATTGACCGCTTCGATGGCAGCTGCAAGGTGTCGACCTGGCTCTGCGCGATTGCCCGAAACGTGCTCCTCACCTACCGTCGCAAAAATCCGACCTCCGAGGAACTCCCGGAATCTTTAGAATCCGGGCCATCCTCGGAGGCAGAAGTCCTTGGAGAAATGGACCGGCTCAATCTCATCCGTCTGATACACGAACTGCCGGAGCCCTCCCGCGAGGTGGTGTATCTGCGGGTGTTCGGGGATCTTTCATTTGCAAATATCGGTGAAATCCACGGAAAATCCGAAAACTGGGCGCGGGTAACTTTTTTCCGCGCAAAAGAAAAGCTTAGAAAGGATGTGGAACAATGAGTCAGAAAATTCCATGTGAAGTAGTTCGGGATCTGCTCCCGTCCTATATCGACGAGCTGACGAGCGAAGTTACGAACCGCATTGTAAAAGATCATCTTGAAGGATGTGCAGAGTGCCGTAAAATTTACGGCTCGATGACCGGGTCTCTGACCGGGGAAGAAGAAAAATTCAGGGAACAGGGTGAGATCGACTTTCTCAGAAAAAACAGAAGGCGGAACAGAAGGATCGTTCTTGGCAGCATTGCCGGCGCAGTTCTCATCGTACTCGGAGTCCTGCTCGCAAGGACTTTCTTTATAGGGAGTGCTAATTACTCGAACTGGACCGCAGAAAATCTCACGGTGAACGACCGGCAGCTCAATTTTGTGGCAGTTCCCGCAGACAGCGCCTCCGCCATATCAAAACTGAGTTTTGACGAGGAGAACGGCGTGGTTACCGTACGTGCCCGGGCTGTCGCCGTCAGCCCGTTCCACACAGGAAGCCTCGGGACAAGTTTTACCGCTTCCGAGACCATCCGTGATGTCTGGCTCGGTGACCGCATCGTCTGGTCGGAGGGCGAGACCGTGTCTCCGCTCGCTTCGGATCTGTTTACCGCACACCACAGCTATGTCGGTGATATGTCTGCCAACAACCGTCTCGCAAATGCGCTGAGTCTCTCCTCTTACGTCGGTCCCTTCACAAGTGAGCTGGAGACTGCTAAGGAGCCCTACGGCTGGAGGATACTCCTGTCTGATCCTATTCCTGACGAAAAACTCGCCCGGAAGGAGCAGAACATGGACACCTCCGGGCAGATCATTGTAGGTCTCATCGAAAATCTCGATCATGTGACATTCGTCTACACAGCAGGCGGAACCGAGCAGGAAAAGACCGTCACTGCCGCGGAGGCCTCAGCCTTTTTCGGGGAAGATATAAAGAACTGCGGCACGAACATCCAGATACTCAGCAGACTGCTTGAGCTTCACGGCTTGTTATAAAAAGTAAAAGAGGCTGTCGCATTATGGTATGCCACCACTATATATGGCAGACGTTATTTGCAAATGTCTGCCATATATAGTGGCGGCACCGTCTAATGCGACAGCCCCTTTTATACATATCAGATCTGCCGGCTCGCCTCGAGAAATGACATGCCGGCATTCAGCCTCTCAATAATCTCTTTCTCCGCCGCTTCAATCTCAAGGGCTGTTTTCAGGACCTCTTCAGCACGCTCAAACGGAACGGCAACCGCGCCGTTTCCGTCACCGCATATGAGATCCCCGGGATTCACCTGGATCCCGGCAATACTGACAGTAACCCCGACCCTGTCCATCGCGTCTGAAATATTCGGCACATCAATTTTACTAAAGGCTTCGATTATTTCCTTCGGCAGTGTTCTCTCCGGAAGCATAATTTCTTCTCTCCTTAACTTCTGATAAAAAATCAACTGCTGCGATTAACGTTTTTTATATACGATTTATCTGAGATGTCTCAGAGTCTCAAACATGTTTTCATGGACCACATCTCTCGGCTCGAATCCGAAGAGACCAAAGACGATCTGCATCGCTGTCCCCATGAAAATGACAGACAGCGCCGTTCCAAGGCCGATCGGTCCGTCAAGGAACAGGGCAAGCAAAAAAACAACAGCCATAATAAGAATCTGTACCATTCCTACCGAAAGACCGGGCAGTCTTCGGGCGATGCCCAGAGTCAGCGAATCACGCGGTCCGCAGCCCTGCCCTGCCAGAATATAGATGTACTGGCCATACGCCATAATAAACAGCCCCACAATCAGCATCAGTGCTCCGATGATCATGGTCCTCGTCTCAGGCAGGGGACTGATCCAGGCGATAAAGTCCACATAGTAACCGGTCAGAACAGCGTCGAACAGCGTCCCAAAGCCGATTGGCTCTCTCATCACTATGTCTGTGACCAGAATGATCACATTGATACAGGCAAAGATTGTACCGTAGCTGACGCCGGTCCTGCCGGAAATGCCCATGCACAGAGCATCCCATGGGGCTATGCCTATTGATGCGTGGATCGTCAGATAAAGCCCTGCCGCGAACACAAAGAGACCGGCATTCACGCGGATCCATTTCATAATATACTTTTTCATAAGACACTTCATTGCTCTTCAGAATTGAACGCGAATTCCGGGCCACGTCTCGCAGATAAGTTTCATTTTGCGCACTCATCACAGACTTGTGTCACGAGAATTCTGCGTCAGAGATTAATAAGGCTTATTGTAATAGATGAACGATCCTTTACAGAGCAGTCTGTCCTCTTCTCCCAGTACTTCTGTATCGATATAGGAGAACGTTCTTCCCGCGCGCCGCACCGTGCCGACGCATCGAAGAGACTTCTCCCCCTTCGTCCCGCTCACATACTCAATATTCCCGGATACAGTGGGACCCAGACCGCCGCCGCATATATTTGCAACACCTGCTGTGATATCCATCAGGTTGAACAGGACACCTCCGTAGACCATATCATAAAGATTCATATGTTCTGCTCTCACCGGAAGGATAGCCTCGCACCGGTTCTTCTCGAGGAGAGTAAATGTTATTCCATTATCCTCCTCACCTCGCCGGACTGCGTACTCCATGTCCCGTTTCTTTTCATCTGTCGTATCTAAAAAATCAAGTCTCATGAGCGTTCTCCTTTAACACTTCTTTCCTGTTCCTGTAACAGTTCAGACAGGCGCATCTCACAGTTCGCTTATCCGGCAGCAAATCATCTTTCTTCGTGAGAAAAGCATTACTTGAATTTTTGATCCGAAAAAGTCATGCCGCCCCAGACAAAGATAACCGTACCGTCACAAAGTGTCAATCTGTAGTTCAGAAATTCTAATCGATCAGCCGCACTTTGAATGTGCGGCTGACCGATTACCGTTAATTGATTTCAGTGCTCTATCAGTGGAACAGCGGATACAGGATGCCGATCCAGATGACCATCAGAGCGCCGCCGATTCGTGTGGAGATGGATGCAAATGCAAGCAGGTTCATACGATTGGCTGCAGAAAGGACCGCAAGGTCATCGGAACCGCCGATGTTGCAGCAGCACAGACCTGCGGTAACGCCCGCTTCATATCCGAAGAGGCCGGTAAGATGACCGAACAGGCAGGCACCGACGAATGCGCCGAGGACTGCGATGATGATGACGATGAAAGCGCCCGGAGTAAAGTACTCTGTCAGAGACGCGAAATTCAGAGAATTGATACCGATACCTGCGATCAGCATCGGAAGGAGCGCGCGGAGTGCAAAGTTCATGCTGTAGACCGAATAATCTTCGAACTGAGCCGGCAGGATGCCTGTGCACTTGATGATGATGCCGATAAAGTCGACATCGAGATCCCACGCAAGTATCGTGAACTGATTGTTATGGCTATCGGCATGGCGACAGGCACCGAGACCACAATTCGTGTCCACGCCAACCTTGCGCTTAAATTCGGTGCGACCCTCGATGAGATTACAGAAGTCATCCGCATCGTCTTTTTCACCTGCGGCGTCACAAAGCTTCTGCCGACGTTGGAAATACTCTCAGATCTCTTAGAGCCGGTCGATGAATCGGAAAACAATTGATTTAGTCAAACGGGGCTGCCGAATTCGGCAGCCCTGTTTCTTTTTCACAGAGATGATAAATTCGACCAGTGAAAACAGATTTCTCTTTCTCACGTACATGTGATACAATAAAATCAGTTTTTAAATCGCGATCTCTGATTGCGCGCGAGCTACGCGACGCACTTTATGCGTCTTCCTTTGCGCAGCTCTGCTATCCGCCGTGCCTAAGCATGCGTGTAACAATGCTCCAGTGGAGCATTGTGCAACTGAGTCTCAAACAAGGGCACAGGCTTTAACCCATGTTGAAGACGAGTTTGTTTTTGCACATTCCTCGTAGACTTACGTCACGAGAATCCTGTGTTGAAGGTTGAAAGGACCCATCTGCCCCATGAATATCGATTCCAACGTTTTTATTGCCCCGGGAGCTCAGATCATTGGTGATGTCAGCATAAAATCCGGCAGCAGCGTCTGGTACAACGCCGTCCTTCGAGGCGACGAGGGAGCCATCTGCATCGGAAGCAATACCAATATCCAGGATCTTGTCATGGTCCACGTCAGCAAAAACACGTCTACCGTGATCGGCGACAATGTCACTGTCGGCCACGGAGCCGTCATCCACGGCTGCACGATTGAAGACAATGTTCTCATCGGTATGGGATCCATCATTCTGGACAGAGCTCAGATCGGAAAGAACTCTATCGTAGGCGCAGGCTCTCTGGTCACGAAGGGCAAATGTTTTCCGGAGGGCTCCCTCATACTCGGAAGCCCTGCCAAAGTGAAACGTCCGCTGACCGCGGAAGAGATTGAAAATGTGCAAAACTCCGCAAAAAACTATACCGCTCTCGCCGGCCTTACATGATTAAAAGCCGGTCCACGTTGGTACCGGTCGCGTGTTCATTACGACCATCATTCCGCTCATAGGAAAGGATTATTTTTATGAATATATATGCATGCAGTGATATCCACGGCCAGTACGGGCTTTTTCAGAAGATGCTGAAGGACATCCGCTTCTCGGATGACGATCTCCTCTATATTGTCGGGGATGTTATTGACAGAGGTCCGGAAAGCATTCCCATGCTCCTTGATATCATGAGCCGGGACAATATCATTTGCCTCCTCGGAAATCACGAGCTCATGATGTACACGAACTACCGGTTCCCGGAAAAGGAAAACTACTGGCTGCACAGTTCGAATGGCGGAACCGTCACGAGAAACGCTTTTAACAAAGAGTCCAAGGACACGCAAAAGGCAATTCTGGATTATCTCGGCGGAATGGCTCTCCAGGTCGAGCTTCCCATCGCCGACACACGCTATCTCCTCAGCCACTCGGATTTCATCCCTGAAAGAGGCAGCGTGCTCTTTAAGGATATCTCTTACAAGGACGCTTTCGATACCGTCTGGAATTCCCCCTGGCGTATGTGGGAATATGTCCCGAAGAGCAAGTATCAAAAGGACAGCCGGCTCCACGTGATCGGCCACGTCCCGGTCCAGTTCATCTCTGAGAATCCTGAGCCCCTCGCGGCCTTCATTGATGAAGAACACCACATAGTGAACATTGACCTCGGGTGTGCCGGTATCGGGCTTCGGACCGGAAAAGCGACCGGGCGGGCTCTTTGCTGCATGAACCTCACCGCCTATGCGGAGGGAGCCGGGAAGGACGCTTTCACGTATTATCAATAATTAATACTACACGAAACAGTTCAGACAGGATGCTTTGCTGCCGATAACGGAATTCATGAGCACCTGACTGAAC
This sequence comes from Lachnospiraceae bacterium, assembly GCA_045221675.1. Lineage (GTDB taxonomy): Bacteria > Bacillota > Clostridia > Lachnospirales > Lachnospiraceae > Chordicoccus. The sequence goes on from JBGUWZ010000012.1 coordinate 70,529, forward strand.
TGTCATCGGCAACTAAAACTGTGTGAAGATTTTACAAATTGATGCTTGACACTAGAAGCGTAGAATTGTATAATAATCAAGCGTTGAAAAAACAGCGCAAATTAAATATGGCGAGATAGCTCAGCTGGCTAGAGCACGCGGTTCATACCCGCGGTGTCGAGGGTTCAAATCCCCCTCTCGCTATCTTACAAAACCCCGATAGACGCATAATAAGCGCAAATCGGGGTTTTTCTTTGTCCAAAAATCAACTCATCTTGTTCCTTAAGTAATTTACTAATAATTCACATGCCATAAATGGGCTTAAACCTTTGAAAACTCAATAATTCAGGCAATCAGATAGAATTTTAGGCAGTCATTGCCGCTACACCAGCGAATTACGGATATATTCTGGGAGACGGCCGACGAACATCTCGATGAACATGGCTAACTGATTGTCCGTTGGCTGGAAAACGGCGCATACACTCTCTATCAGAGCCACCATAATGATCTGGAAGGATTCCCCGAATGTGATATCCACCAGTTCGTCGGTGAAAAAAAGAATATCTCGACATGCGTGCGGTCATCCTCACATCTCCGCTGCCCCATCGCAATCATGAAATATCTCGTAAATACGATTGCTATATGGGCAGTCAAGGCTTCAAAGGACCGGCTGTAGCATTCGCTGACCAACTGAAGATAACTTTTGCAGGTCTTGAAAAAGACCTCTACCTGCCATCTTTTTCCATAAACACGGATAATCTCCTCTTCAGAGAGAGCCGGATTTGTGCAGATAAAGGCAATCCAGTCCTTCTTGTTCTTCTTGTTTCGCACACATACAATCTTTGCCGGGATCTTCCGGTCTTTGCAGACCATAACATTTAAAGAAAGCAGATATTTGCTGCGGCCGTGACACTCCTTGCAGATGCTTAAGATTTTATTTAATGGTGAGCCGTTCTCCATTGTACTCATAGTATATACGGGAACTCTTCCTGGTCATGGCAATGGAATCCAGCCCGAGGTCTTTGACAGCAATGAGCTGCGCAGGGCTGGAGAACCACGTATCAAACAGGACGTAGTCTGCATGGTGACCAGCGGATCGGACAGTCCTCGGGAGCTTGATCATGATTTGTATTTTGCCGCTTTATCCATCCCGTCACTATAGTGTATAAAAAATTTGATATCATCTGCGAGAAGTACTGTATGATCCAAGGCTATCTTTTTCATTAGTAGATATTACCGCTTAAATGTAAATGAATCTATATTGACATTTATCTTATGACAACCTATAATAAGCCGTATGAGGGTTAACACTATTCTTGATATCTTGATAAGCAAAAGCATCTTCCATAAAAGATGCTTTCGCCTACCGCATAAATATAAATTTTTCAATCCCCAACTTTTTAAAACTACAAAAGTTGACTATTACATTTTACCCATCTCACAAAAAAGTGGCAATACATATTTCGGAGGACGACATGACTCTCTTTCTGGCACACACTAAACTGGATGATAGTGGTAATAGAATTGACCAGACATGTCAGGATCACTGCGACCACACTGCAATTTATGCCCAAAACAGTCTCCTTTCTGTGGGTCTAGGAAGCACGGCATTTTTAGCTGGTGTAATGCATGATTTCGGGAAATTCACGCTGGCGTTTCAGAAATATTTAGATGATGCGACTAATGGTCTGAAAGCGAGGCGCGGGAGCGTCAATCATACTTTTGCCGGCGTTAGATACATTTTGAAAAAATTTCACTCTAATCTCGACAACCCCATTGAGATTCTGACAAGTGAGATTATTGCCTACGCCATCGGAGCTCATCATGGTCTCTTTGATTGTGTTAGTGAAGACCATAAAAACGGTTTCGACCATAGACAAAACAAAGAAGGAATATCCTACCATGAAGCAATGGATAATTTCTTCAGCATTTATTGCTCTACATCCGATATTGAAAAACTATTTTATAAGTCGGCCAATGAAATAGATACTATACTGTCTGTGCTTGATGAGCTGTTCGATAACTACCAGTCACAAGATGACAATGATCGCAATCAGGAGTATTTTTTTTATTTAGGATTACTTGCAAGACTTGTATTATCGGCAGTTGTTGAAGGAGATCGAAGAGATACTTCTGAATTCTATGCAGGAAAACCACAGTTCGAAATCCTTGCAACCAGAGATTTATGGAATGATACCTTAACTCAAGTGGAAAAACAACTCGCCTTGCTTCCGTGTCAGACAGAAATAGAAAAAGCAAGAAGTCTTCTTTCAGGAATGTGTCGAGATTCCTCACTAAAAGAATCAGGTATCTATCGACTCAACCTGCCTACCGGTGCGGGCAAAACACTGAGTTCCTTACGATTTGCGCTTGCTCATGCCAAAGAACATGAAAAAAAACGGATTATCTTTGTTACCCCTTTGCTCAGCATCCTCGACCAGAATGCAGCTGAAATCAGAAAATTTGTCAACAATGATGCCATAATCCTCGAACATCACTCCAACATCATACACCCTACCGAAAGCACGGAGGAGTATGACAAATGGGAATACTATACTGAAACCTGGCACTCTCCTATCATTATCACTACCATGGTTCAATTCCTGAACACTTTGTTTTCAGGTAAAATGTCCTCTGTTCGCAGACTGCATGCGTTATGCGAAAGCATCATCGTCATTGACGAAGTACAGACTGTGCCAGTAAAGATGCTGTCACTATTTAACTCTGCTATGAATTTTCTTCAGACAGTATGCAAAGCAACCATTGTGTTATCTTCAGCCACACAACCAACTTTTGAAGGCAATCGTTTCCCGCTGAAAAACATCTCTGGGGATATTGTATGTTGCGGCAAGGAAATCCGGGAGCTATTCCGTCGCACAACGATTAGTTCATTAGACAGTTGCTCATTAGAAGATACCCCCGCATTAGTTCAAACTTTACTCAACGGCTGCAATAGTCTACTGATTGTCTGCAACAAGAAAAATGAGGCCTCATATCTCTTTGATCATATTTGCATCGACGGATGCGAAAAATTCCATTTATCTGCTTCGATGTGTATTCAACACCGTCGGGATATTCTGAACGAGATGAAAACAGCACTGGAAGAAATTAAAAACAGCAACGCAGCAAACTCTCTGGCCTCCCGCAAAGTAATATGCATCTCAACGCAGGTAATTGAAGCAGGCGTACACATATCTTTCGAAAGAGCCATCAGGTTTTGTGCAGGCATGGACAGCGTTGTTCAGACTGCTGGAAGATGTAACAGAAATGGTGAAAGCAAGAATGCCGGAGACGTCTATATCCTCTCATGTCTTGACGAAAACCTTAATCGTCTCAAAGAAATCAAAGCGTCAAAAATGGCAACCGAAAGTCTCCTGACAGAATTTAAAAAGAATAGCTCCAAATTCCAAGAAAACCTGGACAGCGAAGAATCTATCAAGCATTACTACAAGCAATATTTCAATAGCTTCGGCATAGGCTATCAAGAATATCGTCTACCCAATAAAGAGACTCTTTACAATCTTCTATCCTCTAACGAGCAATATTCAGGTCATCGAGAAGAAAATCAATTATATTATTTAAAGCAAGCATTCTCTTCGGCAGGATTAGAATTTAAAGTATTCGATACAGAAAACACTGATGTCATCGTTCCCTATAAAGAAGGAATTCAAATCATCAACGATTTGAATTCCGAAAAGGCTAGATGGAATGATCATATTGTCTCGGACGCCTTAGAAAAAGCAAAACAATACACCGTTTCTTTGTATTCCTATCAGCTTAATAAACTGGAAAAATTAGGAGCCCTGTATAAAATACTGGACGATAAAGCAACTGTACTTCAACCACAATTCTATGACGACTATATCGGCGTCATAGATGAAGATAAAAACTATGGATATTTGGAGGTTAGCATATGAAGATGAGATATCCGAATATTGTGGAGTTTCAAGTAAGCGGAGACTATGCACTTTTTTCAGATCCTTTAACGAGAGTCGGTGGCGAGAAATTCAGCTATCAGGTTCCTACGTATGAATCACTAAAAGGAATTATGGCTTCGGTCTACTGGAAGCCAACTTTAATATGGGTCATCGACAAAGTTCGCGTTATGAAGCCAATACAGACCGAAGTAAAAGGCATAAGACCTATTAAATACTCCGGTGGAAACGACCTCTCTTATTATACCTACTTGAAAGACTGTGCATATCAAGTCAGAGCACACTTTATATGGAATGAAAACCGGCCAGAACTCAAACATGATCGCATAGAGAACAAACATTATGAAATAGCGAAGCGATCTATCATAAAAGGCGGTAGAAGAGACATTTTCCTGGGAACTCGTGAGTGTCAGGGCTATGTGGCACCATGTGTTTTCGGAACCGGAACAGGAGCCTACGATGGTATTAAGGAGCTTGGGTTTGGTCTGATGTATCATGGCATAACATATGCAGACGAAGCCTACTCATCTGAAACCGAAAACCATATGACCGCAAACTTCTGGTATCCAGTCATGAAAAACGGTATTATTGATTTCCTGCCCCCCGAAAAATGTCCTGTTCATAAGGTCCTTCGGGAAATGCCCATGAAATCATTTGATAATCACATCAACTTTACAGGACTAAACGAATTCGAGGAGGTGACTTGATTTGGGATTGCTTCAACAAGCATATAAAACATATGAATCACATTATGCAGATGTAGGAAAAGTGTTTGAAAATCAAGAGCCTTTGGCTCCAGTTTCTCATCTGACAACAAAAGCTAAGATCGAAATAACTATCAATGAAAAAGGCGAATTCATATCAGCTGCTTCTCTGGATAAAAACAGAGAAAAAATCATAATTCCTGTGACCGAGAAGTCCTCTGGCAGGACAAGTGGAAAGGATCCCTGTCCACACCCTTTAGCAGAACAACTTGGGTATCTTGTTCCCTACAATACACGAAAGCGGGAAGCGTATTTGCAACAGCTTCAAGACTGGATTGATTCGGATTATGCAAACATTAAGCTTGCTCCCATCTATCGTTATGTTAATGGCGGGACAATTCTTACTGATTTGGTAAAAAGCAAAATCATAAAGCTGGAGGAGAACGGTCATACCAAAAATGAAAAGGATCTTATAAGATGGATTGTTCTTGGTGTCGGAGAAAACAGCGGTCCCTGTTGGACTGATAAAACGCTATTTGATGACTACACCCAGTATTACAGACACTATAAAATACGAGAAGCGCCTGTATTATGTATGATATCAGGAGAAGAGACTGCCCCTGTACATAATTATCCGAAGGGAATAATCGCAAATAACGGCAATGCTAAACTAATCTCCGCCAATGACGACAGCGGATTCACTTATAGAGGCAGATTCGACCAAGATTGGCAAGCCGCAACTGTGGGATATGAAGTGTCGCAACAAGCACACAATGCACTGCACTGGATTGCTGCAAATCAAGGAGTTGTCCTTGGCAATAAGTCTTCCAGAGCCTTTCTATGTTGGAATCCGGAGGGGCTCAAAGTTCCGTCCCCATTAAAGCCTCTGCGTCGTCTCCAGAAAACAGAAATAAATGTAGTAAATATCAGTTATCAAAAAGATTTGTATAAAACACTGATTGGCTGGAAAGAACAATTAAGCGACAATGCCAACAGCACAACCGTCATAGCTTCTTTCGATGCAGCCACAACAGGCAGATTGTCCGTCACCTATTATAACGAACTACTAACATCTGATTTTTTGGACAGACTCTATAACTGGGACTTGCATTGCCAATGGTTCTTCACATACCAAAACATACAAGAATCCCCCTCGCTAAAGCAGATTGTTGAATGTGCCTATGGAGTCGAGCGCTCAGAAAATGGCAAAGTCATTTTATATGTCAAGGACAAATTATTAGAACAACAGGTACAGCGCTTAATGGCATGCCGCATAGAATGTGCCAAATTTCCACGAGATCTTGAGCATCAACTGGTGCAACGTGCTTCCTCGCCACATATCTATAGTGATAAAAAGACATATAGAAAAGTGTTATCAACAGCTTGCGCTGTTATAAAAAAAGTGTATTTCGATTATGGAAAGGAGGAAATTGAAATGGCTTTGAACCCGCAAAAGCAGGATAGGAGCTATCAATTCGGCAGGCTTCTTGCAGTGATGGAGAAAATCGAAACGGATACGTTTGATTCAACCGACGACAAAAGGACATCCAATGCTATGCGTCTCCAGTCTGTGTTCTGTAAAGAACCGATGAAATATGCAAACTTGTTGAATATGCAGATGGATAAAGCTTATATGCCAAAGCTAAAGCCTGCTCAGAGAGTGTATTATAAACGTCTACTCGGACAGATTATCGACATCATCAACAATGAACCGGAGAAGGAATGGAATAAGCCTTTAAAAGATACTTACTTAATAGGATATTATCTGCAGAGAAACGAATTGTATTCGAAAAAAGACAAGGAGGAAAAAAATGAGTCTTCTGAAGAATAAAATAGATTTTGTAATGTTTATCTCCGTAACCAGAGCAAATTCAAATGGTGATCCGTTAAATGGAAACCGCCCCAGAACAGATTATGATGGATATGGTGAAATATCGGATGTATGTATAAAGCGCAAAATCCGAAACAGAATGCAGGATCTGGGATACAGCATTTTTGTGCAATCAGATGACAGACAAACCGATGGTTTTAATAGTCTGAGTGAACGTGCCACAGCAACGCTTGGAAAAATCAAAGATCGTGAAACATATGCAACTACAGCCTGCAAAACATGGATGGATGTGAAATCCTTTGGTCAGGTATTTGCATTCAAATCCTCTGAGAAAAACGGAGTTTCTGTTGGTGTTAGAGGACCAGTTTCTATCCATCAGGCCGTTAGTGTTTCACCTATAGAAATTGAGTCATTGCAGATTACAAAAAGTGTAAACAGTGAACCAAACGAAAAAAAATCATCCGATACTATGGGCATGAAGCATTATGTGCGCTTTGGCATTTATAAAATAAAGGGAAGTATCAACGTTCAGTTAGCTACGAAAACAGGCTTTTCAGAAGAAGACGCAGATGTCATTAAAGAATGCCTCCGAACACTGTTTGTTAATGATGCTTCATCCTCAAGACCAGAAGGTTCCATGGAAGTCCTCAAACTTTATTGGTTTAAACATAATTGCAAAGATGGTCAGTATTCCTCCGCCAACGTACATCGCTCTGTAGAAGTTCGTTGCTTAAACGAGGACACTATTCCTACGAGCATTAATGATTACGAATACGTTGTAAACGAACTTCCCGGACTCGAGCCGGAGATAATCAATGGAATATAAAGAAGAGGATTATTTGCAACTATCCGGAATACAGCATTTCCTATTCTGCCGCAGGCAATGGGCCTTAATCCATATTGAACAGCAGTGGGCAGATAACTACCAGACGGCTGATGGAATTATTATGCACAAGAACACACATGACAGCGGTTTCAGATCTTCACGTGGTGATATCATCACGGTTCGTGCTTTGCGTGTCCATTCTGCGACACTTGGACTTTCCGGTGAGTGCGACGCGGTTGAGTTTCATGTGGACGAAACTGGTATTTCATTAGCAAAAACCAACGGTTTATGGAAACCATACCCGGTTGAGTATAAACGCGGTAAGCCTAAAAATGACATTTTTGATAAAGCACAACTATGTGCTCAGGCCATGTGCCTAGAAGAAATGCTTTGTTGTACGATACCCGAGGGAGCTCTTTACTATGGAGAGCCCCGAAGGCGTGAACGAGTTTTATTCACCCAAGACTTACGCATAACAGTATCTCAGGCAGTTGAAGAAATGCATCAATTGTATTCCAGGGGCTATACGCCAAAAACAAAACCCAAGAAAGAATGCAATTCCTGTTCACTGAAAGACATTTGTCTCCCTGTACTTGTAAGTATGCAGTCGGTAGATGAGTATATGAAGGACTCGTTAAAATAGGGTAAAACGAAATGAAAGTTTTGCTAAACTCTTTATTTATCACAATAGAAAATGCGTATGCCTCATTAGATGGGGAAAACGTCGTAGTTAAGCAAAAAGATGATACCCTGGCTCGTTTTCCTTTACATATTCTGGACGCTATCTATATCTTTTCTTATTCCGGAGCATCTCCTGCATTAATGGGAAAATGTGCTGATAAAGGAATTGATTTAGTCTTTTGCTCTCCCAGTGGAAGATTTCTTGCAAGGACATGTGGTATGAGTCGTGGAAATGTGCTTCTGAGGCGCAAACAATATCGCTTTGCAGATTCCGAGAAAGAAAGTTGTAAAATCGCCAGAAATTTTATATTTGGTAAAATAAGAAACTCAAGACAGGTAATAGAAAGGGCAAAGAGAGATCATGCTTTAAAACTTGATATTGATGCTCTATCCAAAATATCAGATTATCTGAAAACACAACTGGAGGAAGTGCTTCAAGCAAATGATTTGGAATCTCTTCGTGGCATAGAAGGCAAAAGTGCCTCACAATATTTTAGTGTTTTCGACGATCTGATCCTTACTTCAAAAGATTCTTTTTATTACCATGGAAGAAATCGCCGTCCGCCCTTAGATAATGTCAATGCTCTGTTATCTTATGCATATACTATGCTTGGCAGCAGTTGTGCCTCCGCTTTAGAAACCGTCGGTCTGGATTCATATGTTGGTTTTATGCATCGTGACCGACCAGGAAGAACGTCTTTAGCTCAGAATCTTATGGAAGAATTAAGGCCTTGTATGGCAGACCGCTTTGTACTGACATTGATCAACAACAAAATTGTTGATCAATCTGATTTCATTCTTCAGGAAAATGGATCTGTCCTGTTGACGAACGACGGGCGGAAAAAGGTGCAAAAAGAATGGCAAGTAAAGAAGAAAGAAAAAATCATGCATCCATATCTCAAAGAGAAAATGGAATGGGGATTAATCCCCTATGCACAGGCGATGCTTCTAGCACGATATTTGCGGGAAGATCTCGATGGATACCCACCTTTTCTGTGGAGGTGATAAAACATGCTCGTTGTAATCACTTATGATGTCAACACAGAAAATGCCGCCGGTCAACGAAGACTTAGAAAGATTGCCAAGCAATGTGTCAATTATGGACAAAGAGTACAAAACTCCGTGTTCGAATGTTCAGTTGACGCCGCACAATATCGCATGCTGAAAGCAGCTCTCTGTGAATTGATGGATCCTAAAGTAGACAGCTTAAGATTCTACAAACTTGGAAACAGCTATAAGGACAAAATTGAACATTATGGTGCTAAGAAAGGCTATGATGCCCGTGATGCTCTGGTTCTATAACGCGAACCCGTAGTAAACATGAAAATAGTAGGTGGTTCGCGCATTAAATAACGACGATTATCGTCAATCTTGCGCTGTAGGGACACCCACCTTTATAACTAAGAACGTTATTTTTGTAAACATTGCTGATAATTCATATAAAATTTTGTCAATGTTTACTGTCGCACCCCACACGGGGTGCGTGGATTGAAATTTGATTACCTAGTGTCTATTGATAGATCAAAGGGAGTCGCACCCCACACGGGGTGCGTGGATTGAAATGGTGCAGACCTGATCATCATCGACGACCTTATAGTCGCACCCCACACGGGGTGCGTGGATTGAAATGCTGATTGGTACTCCGCTGGAAAACGATATGTGGGTCGCACCCCACACGGGGTGCGTGGATTGAAATCATGTACGTGATCGGCAGGCCCCGCCGTTTACAGAGTCGCACCCCACACGGGGTGCGTGGATTGAAATACGATGCGTGGCGGGGAGCTGATGACCAAGAGCGTCGCACCCACACGGAGTGCGTGGATTGAAATCCTCCACCTCTACAAAGTGATCGACCCAGTGAACGTCGCACCCCACACGGGGTGCGTGGATTGAAATAGCTTTTTGCTGACGGCGACAACGGCAACAGCCCGTCGCACCCCACACGGGGTGTGGGTGCGTGGATTGAAATATTATTGCAATGTAATTCGTGACGGTCAGCCACAGTCGCACCCCACACGGGGTGCGTGGATTGAAATGCCTTATCCCTGTTAGGGTTTCTCGCTCTTGGCGTCGCACCCCACACGGGGTGCGTGGATTGAAATGTCACACTCACGCCAGTGCTCTGTCCGGACACCGTCGCACCCCACACGGGGTGCGTGGATTGAAATGAGACAGATCCGGATATATCGCAGTGCTCGCTTAGTCGCACCCCACACGGGGTGCGTGGATTGAAATCACATGATCTCCGTTAGCCTTGTGCCATGCTGACGTCGCACCCCACACGGGGTGCGCGGATTGAAATCATGAATTTGCGGATATAATCACGATACTCGTCCGTCGCGCCCCACACGGGGTGCGTGGATTGAAATCATTGTCCCTCTTCTCACTCCGGATCTGAATGCGTCGCACCCCACACCGGGTGCGTGGATTGAAATAAATCCCCCTCTCGCTACTGCAAAAAGAGAACCTGAATGGTTCTCTTTTTGCAGTATAGAAGTGTGGCTGAACCCCCAACACCGCGGCGGTGGAGAAAGCGCATGAGGTCCGGTGAACCCCGGTGTTGGCTACAATTCTTTTGACATGTTATAATAACGTAAATAAGGTTTCGAAAAAACAAGATATGTAAAAAGATTCTGACAACTGCCAAGTGAAAATAAGGGGGCTAACCATGAAAAAACGACTGAGAGCACTTTTATCCATCTGTATGATCATATTCACAGCCTGCGGGCAGGCAAGCGGCATTCCGCAGGGAACTCCGGACAATACCGACCAGAGCGTGACCGCCTCCACTATCGAAACAAACGCAAAGACTGATTCGGCAGAATCATCGGAAGCTGTCACAGAGCCCGGCGAAGGTTCCGAAACAACGGACGATGCCGGAAAGATAGGTGAAACTGTTATCCCATATTGGACTGAAGACTCCGAGGTCATGAAGTCAATCACCTCCTACGTAGGCGCAGTCTCGAACGAGTCTTCGGAAATCTTCGTCCCCGAAGAAGACCGTATCGCTGTCTTTGATTTTGACGGCACGCTCTACGGGGAGCTGTTCCCAACATATTTCGACGAGACTCTCCTGCTCCACCGCGTACTCCACGACGACACATATCAGGCAGATCCGGAGCTCCTCGCTTATGCGGAGGCGTCAGAGGAAGCCTACATGAAAGGGCTCCCGCAGCCTGATACGGACATATCGACTTCCGCCAGCCTATCCGATTCCTTTAAGGGTATGACAGTGGATGAGTATCGCGAGTATGTCCGCAGCTTTATGAAAGAGCCGGTCTGGGGTTTTGAGGGAATGACCTACGGGGAAGGCTTTTATATGCCTATGACTGCTCTTGTGCAGTACCTTGCGGAGCACGGCTTCAAGGTGTTCATCAGCAGCGGCTCCGAGCGCGCTATGGTCCGCGAGCTGATCGAGGGAACCCTCGATGAGTGGATCCCGTCAGAGCGAATCATCGGAAGCACATACTCGATGGCAGCGACCGGCCAGGGAGATGAGAAAGCCAAAAGCTATACTTACAAGATGGACGATCAGGTCCTTCTGGAAGGACAAGTCGTCGATAAGAACCAAAAGATGGCCAAAGTCATCTCAATCGTAAATGAAATCGGCAAACCGCCCGTTCTCGTCTTCGGCAACAGCTCCGGCGACCTGGCTATGGCCCAGTATGCAGTCCAGAACGGCGGCAGAGGCTACATGCTCCTCTGCGACGATCTGGATCGGGATTACGGAAATCTCGTGACAGCAGAAAAGTTCGCGAAAGACTGTGAGAAAATCGGTCTGGAAACAGTTTCCATGAAGAACGATTTTGCAACGATTTATAAAGAGGGGGCTAATAAAGTCGTGCCGGAATCATGGGGAGAATCGAACGCTGATGAGTCAGCAGCCAGTGAGGAAGTGCCCGCAGCTTAACAAAAGAACTGATAATCAAGATTTGGCAAATACAGCCGGCATGTCTTCAAAGGGAGGAGACACTGCCGGCTGTTGCCTTAATTATTCACTTACTAAAGACGCTTACGCATCCTGTTTTTAACGACGCTCACGCATCCCGAGTTCACGACAGACGGTGACTTTCCACGTCGATCACTGCATCTCCGTCCGCAAAGAAGGAAATCCCATCTGCGGCCAGATCAGTAAAGATCACTGCAGACATCACATACCTGCCGTCATTAATAAAGACTTCCGCGCTGTAACGGTCGAGCACCAGCCGGAGTGTAATCACCCCATTGCTGCTCCCTTCCACGAGGCATCGTCTCTGGTGAACGATTGCCCTGCGAGAGCCTGAATACTTTCGGTCGACCTTGACGGTTTTTTCATGCGGTCGGAAACTGACAGCTGTCCTCAGATTGTCCTTTTGAGCGAACCTAACCGAGAACCTGTGAAATACCCGTTCCGGGTCAGCCGGCCTCACATGTATCGTCATGTCAACACACCTGCCGCTGACACCGTCCAGAGTAATGCTGTCCTCCGGCCCGACCAGAACATCTTTATGAAGCACCGTATCCTGATACAGGTCGGATAACTCCCTGACCGGCTGCTGATACAGCCTGCCGTCTTTTACAGAGAGCTCCCGGGGAACAGACATCTGTCCTGCCCACTGCTCACTTGGGTTCCTGATTGCGCAGGCATCCCAGTTCTGCATCCATCCGATCATGATCCGTCTGCCGTCATCTGTGAGTATCGTCTGCGGAGCGTAAAAATCAATGCCATAATCGATGGACTGATCTTTTTCCTCCACAAACGTTCCGGATGCCTCGTCATAACTGCCGATCAGGCAGAGTGTACCGTTTCCGTTGTGATACTCAAATCCTGACGGCTGCATATCCTGAGGACTAACGAGCAGCACGTGTTTCCCGTCCAGTTCGAAGAAATCCGGGCACTCCCACATCATACCGAACCTGCCCCGATTGGCGGCAAGCACTTTCCAGTACTTCCAATGGAAGAGGTCCGTGCTTTTATATAGCAGAATCGCACCGGTATTATCCGCTGCCCGGTTGGCTACTGCGCAGACGTATGATCCGTCGGATGCCCTCCAGACTTTCGGATCCCGAAAATCGAAGCGGCTGCCGCCCTCCGGAAGATCCGCTTCAGTCAGCACCGGATTTCCACAATATTTTTCGTAATCAATGCCATCCCCGATCGCAATACTCTGCGTCTGGACACCGATTCCCCCGTCCTGCATATCCGGTGCCATTCTGACAGAGGTGTACATGAGCACATGTTTTCCATCCTCTGACTGAATGGCACTTCCGGAATAACAACCCATGTAATCATAGGGCTGATCAGGCGCCAGGGCTGCGGGCAGAAACTCCCAGTGGAGAAAATCACGGCTGACGGCATGTCCCCAGTGCATCGACCTCCACTCGGAAGCGTAGGGATAGTACTGGTAGAACAGATGGCAGCTGCCGTTATAAAAGCCGAATCCGTTAGGATCATTCATCCACCCGCAGCGGGGAGCAAGGTGGAACAGCGGACGCTGCTCCGGCAATATTTCCTTTTCGTATATTTCCTCGTAGCGTCTAGCGTCCCTCAGAGCCTGACTTGTCATACTATCATTTACTGTTCTGCAGCGTAGAATGCATCGAGATACTTCTGATAAATTGCAAGATAATCATTCAGTTTGTATGCATCAAGCTCACTGAGATAAGCATCCCAGTCACCGTCGGAGAATCCGTTCATGATCCAGTCAGACTTATGAGAATTGATGCACTTCACAATGTCAGCCTGCAGGTTGGACAGTGTTTCTGTATCTTCTCTGGTCATGAAAACGTTCGGATAGACATATTTTGTATGCATATCAGGTGTGTAGATGTCCTTGATCCAGTCAAGACGATACTGAGCATCATCCGGGCAGGTTACATAGACGCCATAATACTCGTCAAGAATTGCGAGCGGTCCGCCAACAGCTTCGGCTTCACGGACTTCAACCGGAGAAGCGTCGCCGAGCGGTGCATGCTTCAGCATGTCTTCGCCGTTGTCATTTTTGCCAAGTTCGAAGATATCGAATTCATCGTCCTCACCGTATGTACCCCAGTTGTTCTGCGGGGACTGGAACGGATCATACATCTGATCGATCCATGCGCAGATAAGGGCCGGCTGCTCTGCAACTGCTGTGACTACGCAGCGGCCTCTGTCATAGCCGCTTGTGAAAGAACCGTTCTGCGGTGTCAGATTCTTTGTATCAGCCTGCAGCATCGGAAGCGGGACAAAGTCCTGAATGTTGTCAATATTTGCAACGTCCCAGGAGAAGCATACGCCGTAGCGATGAGATTTGCCCTTGGAAACATATGTAGACCATTCCTGTGTGAAAGCTTCCGGATCGATGAGGTTCTCTGTGTAGAGCTTATGAAGCCACTCGATACCATCCTTGTAGCCCTGCTGTGTAGCTGTGCAGATGACTTGAAGATCATCAGTTACCGCAATGTGTCTGCCCTTGTCCATATCGCCGATGCCTTCGCCGAAGCCGTTGATAAGGACTGCCGGATCCTGGTCGCCGTCATTTACGATGCAGGACATCGGAATGATGGAACCTTCGATACCGAACTCTTTCTGAAGATCAGCGGCGTGATCGCGGAAAGCAATCAGAGTCTGCTCGAACTCATCAACTGTGCCGGGCATCGGAAGACCGAGGAAATCCAGCCACTTCTTGTTGATGAACGGCATGTTGCCGATTGTCTGGATCGCTGTCTTCTCAGAGCCGAGCTGCTCGATCCACGGGAACGCCCAGATATGTCCGTCCGTATCCGTAGACATGATCCTGTATTCCGGATACTTGTCAAATACTGCCTTGAGGTTCGGCATATAAGCATCAATATACTCTTCAAGAGGAATGATAATTCCCTGATCTGCATATTTCAGCAGGTCTGTGTCACTGAATCCGGCAGTGAAAACGAAGTCAGCAAGAGTCTTCGGGTTAGCCATTGCGAGGGAAATCTTATCGCCCCACTGGTCGCTCTGTATTGCATCCCACTCTACATGGACATTGGTCTTTTCCTCAAGCCGTTTAAAGATTGTACGGTTATTGGGGTTGGACTCTGTGTTTGCAGGATAGCTGATCAGACCCTTGATTGTTGCGGTCTCTGCAAGCGGGAACTTAAGGCTCTCTGCATCGACTTCCTGCATTTCACCGGTGTTGAGGTTGGCGCCGCCGCCACCGCACGCAGCTACAGAAAGAGCCATGCCTGCCGCAAGGACCATAGCCATTGCCTTTTTGAATAAGTGCTTTTTCATGTTTGACCTCCTCGTATGATAAGCCTAAGCCCTATATATCACAGGACTGGGGCTTATCTTTTTTATAGTTATAGAGGATGGATCTATATTGCA